>NZ_CP060436.1:1773333-2126666 GCF_003590145.2 Pseudooceanicola algae
GTTTCACTTGGGTCTTTTCGCAAGGAGAGACCGAAATGAACAAACCTGTCCCCACGATCACCACCGGGCCCCTGCCCGCCTCGCAGAAGATCCATGTCCATGGGCCGACCCACGACATCCGCGTCCCCCTGCGCGAGATTTCCGTGACCGGCGAGGCGCCGCTGCGCGTCTACGACAGCTCCGGCCCCTATACCGATCCGCGTATCGGCATCGACATTGCCATGGGCCTGCCGGATGTCCGGGGCGGCTGGTTACAGAGCCGGGGCGAGGTCGAGGCCTACGAAGGCCGGACCATCACCGCCGCCGACAACGGCTTTGCCGAAGGCGACCGGCTGACCCCAGCCTTTCCGCGCCAACCCGTGCCGATGCGGGCCACCGGGGATCGCGCCGTGACCCAATTGGCCTATGCCCGCGCCGGGATCATCACGCCCGAAATGGAATTCGTCGCCATCCGCGAAAACGAAGGCCGCCTGTCCGGCGAAGCGCAGGACGGCGATCCGATGGGCGCAGATCTGCCCGATCTGGTGACCCCGGAATTCGTGCGCCGCGAGATCGCCGAGGGCCGCGCCATCATTCCCGCCAACATCAACCACCGTGAACTGGAGCCGATGATCATCGGGCGCAACTTCAAGGTGAAGATCAACGCCAATATCGGCAACTCCGCCGTGACCTCCTCGATGGAGGAAGAGGTGGAAAAGATGGTCTGGGCGATCCGCTGGGGCGCCGACACGGTGATGGACCTGTCGACGGGGCGCAATATCCACAATATCCGCGACTGGATCATCCGCAACGCGCCGGTGCCCATCGGCACGGTGCCGCTGTATCAGGCGCTGGAAAAGGTCAATGGCATCGCCGAGGACCTGACCTGGGAGGTCTATCGCGACACGCTGATCGAACAGGCCGAACAGGGGGTGGATTACTTTACCATCCACGCCGGGGTGCGCCTGCACATGATCCCGATGACCGTGAAACGCGTCACCGGCATCGTGTCGCGCGGCGGCTCGATCATGGCCAAGTGGTGCCTTCATCATCACCGCGAAAGCTTTCTCTACGAACATTTCGAGGAGATCTGCGAAATCTGCCGCCGCTACGATGTGTCCTTCAGCCTCGGCGACGGTCTGCGCCCCGGCTCGATTGCCGATGCCAATGACGAGGCGCAGTTTGCCGAGCTCGAGACACTGGGCGAGCTGACCAAGATCGCCTGGGCCCGCGATTGCCAGGTCATGATCGAAGGGCCGGGCCATGTGCCCATGCACAAGATCAAGGCCAACATGGACAAGCAGCTGGAACATTGCCACGAGGCGCCGTTCTACACGCTTGGTCCGCTTACCACCGATATCGCGCCGGGCTATGACCATATCACCAGCGCCATCGGTGCGGCGATGATCGGTTGGTTCGGCACCGCGATGCTGTGCTATGTGACGCCCAAGGAACACCTTGGCCTGCCCGACCGCGATGACGTGAAGACCGGGGTCATCACCTACAAGCTGGCCGCCCATGCCGCCGACCTGGCCAAGGGGCACCCCGGTGCGCAGCTGCGTGACGATGCGCTTAGCCGCGCCCGGTTCGAGTTCCGCTGGGAGGATCAGTTCAACCTTGGCCTCGATCCCGATACCGCGCGCGAAATGCATGACGAGACCCTGCCGAAAGAGGCCCACAAGGTCGCGCATTTCTGTTCCATGTGCGGGCCAAAGTTCTGCTCCATGCGGATCTCCCACGACATCCGCGCCGCCGCCGAAAAGCAGGACGGCATGGCGCGCATGGCCGAGAAGTTTCGCGATGGCGGTGATCTTTACATGCCCGCCGAGGACGTACAGGAACCGGCGGAATGATCTCGGTTCTCGGGGCCGGGGTGGCGGGGCTATGTGCCGCCACCGCCCTGGCCGAGGCGGGGCTGGCGGTCGAGGTGATCGAACCGAAGGACGCGCCCCCTGCAGCGTCCCGCTTGGCTGGCGGGATGCTTGCGCCCTTCTGCGAAGGCGAAAGCGCGCCCGAGCAGATCGTTGTCCGGGGTCAGGAAGCGGTCGCCTGGTGGGCGGCGCGGGTGCCCGGCCTGCAAAGGCGCGGCACTCTGGTCATCGCCCCCCCCCGTGACCGGGCCGAGCTGGACCGTTTCGCCCGCGCCACGCGCGGCCATGCCACGGTGCAGCCCGGCGATCTGGAACCGGATCTGGCGGGCCGCTTTGCCACTGGCCTGTTCTTCGAAACCGAGGCGCATATGGACCCGGTGGGGGCGCTGGCGGCTCTGCGCCGCCGCCTGACCGGGCGCGACGTGCCCTTTCACGTCGAGGCCCCGCGTGGCCGGATCGTGGATTGTCGCGGCATCGCAGCGCGGGACCGCCTGCCCGACCTGCGCGCCCTGCGGGGCGAGATGCTGGAACTGCATGCCCCCGAGGTCACGCTGAGCCGCACGATCCGCCTGCTGCATCCGCGGTTTCCCTGCTACGTGGTGCCGCGTGGCGACCACCGCTTCATGGTGGGGGCGACGATGCTGGAAAGCGCGCGCGCCGGCCCTGTCACCGCCCGCGCGGTGATGGAGCTTCTGTCGGCCGCCTGGACCATCCACCCCGGTTTCGCCGAAGCCAGCCTGATCGCCACCGGCGCGGGCCTGCGCCCGGCCTTTCCCGACAATATCCCCGCCCTGCGCCGCGACGGCGACCGCGTCCATCTGAACGGCCTCTATCGTCACGGCTTTCTCATGGCGCCGGTGCTGGCCGGGGATCTCGTACACCTTCTGACAAGGGAGCTATCCCATGCGCATTGACCTCAACGGCGCCCCGGTCCTGACCGAGGCCGCCACGCTTGCCGCCCTTATCGACGAGAAGGGGCTGGAGGCCGCCGCCGTGGCCACCGCCCTCGACGGGGCCTTCGTACCGCGTGACCTGCGCGACAGCACGGCGCTGACGCCCGGCGCTCGGGTGGAAATCCTGTCTCCGATGCAGGGGGGCTAGGCGATGTTCTATGGTACGGAACTGCAAAACCGTCTGATGCTGGGCACGGCGCAATATCCGTCGCCCCGCATCCTGCGCGACGCCATCGCCGCCTCGGGGGCAGAGGTGATCACCGTCTCGCTGCGCCGCGAAGGTACGGAGGGCGCGGCTTTTCGTGACATCCTGCGCGACAGCGGCTGCCGCCTGCTGCCCAATACCGCCGGCTGCCATTCGGTGCGCGATGCGGTGACCACGGCGCAGATGGCGCGCGAGGTGTTCGACACCCCCTGGATCAAGCTGGAGGTGATCGGGCATGCCGACAGCCTGCAACCCGATCCCTTCGCGCTGGTCGAGGCCGCGCGCATCCTTTGCGCCGAGGGGTTCGAGGTCTTTCCCTATACGACCGAGGACCTGATCGTCGGGGAAAAACTGATCGAGGCCGGCTGCCGTGTGCTGATGCCCTGGGGCGCGCCCATCGGATCGGGACAGGGGCTGCGCAACCTCGACGGGCTGCGGGCCATGCGGGCCCATTTCGCAGACGTGCCCCTGGTCATCGACGCCGGAATCGGTGCCCCCTCGCAGGCCATGGCGGCGATGGAGGCGGGCTTTGACGCGGTGCTGCTGAACACCGCCGTTGCCCAGGCCACTGACCCCGTCGCCATGGCCCGCGCCTTTGGCCAGGCGGTCGGCGCAGGACGGGCGGCCCATGACGCGGGGCTGATGCCGAGGCGGGACATGGCCCGTGCCTCCACGCCGATCTTCGGCATGGCGGAGCTGATGTGATGCTTGATCCCTTCTACCTCATCACCGGCCATGTCGGGCGTCTGGAACTGCTGGTGCCCCATGGCGTCCGCCTTGTACAATTGCGCCTCAAGGATCAGCCGGATCGTGAAATCCGCCGCCAGATCGCCCGCGCCCGCGACATCTGTGCCGTGCATCGCACACAACTGGTGGTCAATGACCATTGGCAGGCTGCACTGGATCTGCGCTGCAATTTCGTCCACCTCGGGCAGGAGGACATGCAGACCGCCGATTTCACCGCCCTCGCCCGCGCCGGTATCCGCATCGGCCTGTCGACCCATGACGAGGCAGAGCTGGACCGCGCCCTGTCCCATGATCCGGCCTATGTCGCCCTTGGCCCGATCTACGAAACCCGGCTGAAAAAGATGAAATGGGCGCCTCAGGGACTGGACAAGCTGCGCCGCTGGAAGGGGCTTGCCGGAAAGACCCCGCTGGTGGGGATCGGCGGGCTGACCCCCGACCGGCTGCCCGCGCTGTTCGAGGCCGGGGCCGACAGTGCCGCCGTGGTGACGGACATCCAGATGGCGACGGACCCCGAGGCGCGCTGCCGCGAATGGATCGCCGCGACGCGAGTGATGGCATGACGCGATACGACCGCCAGATGCGTCTGCCGGAAATCGGCGCAGCAGGGCAGGCCCGGCTGGCGCGGGCGCGGGTCTGCGTCATCGGGGCCGGTGGGCTGGCGGCGACGCTGCTGCCGCTGCTGGCCGGCGCCGGGGTCGGGCAGATCCGGGTCATCGACCCCGACCGGGTCGAGGCGCATAACCTGCACCGCCAGACCCTGTTTCGCATGGCCGACATCGGCCGCCCCAAGGCGCTTGTCGCGGTCACGACGCTGGCCGACCTCAACCCCGATTGCCGGTTGACCCCGGTGGTCGCGGCGCTTGGGGCGCGCGCCGCACGGGACGAAGCCGCTTGGGCCGACGTGGTGCTGGACGCGGCTGACAATTTCGCCGTGACCTATGCGCTGTCGGACGCCTGCCTTGCCGGGAATACCCCGCTGATCGCCGCTTCGGTGCAGGGGCGCGCGGGTCATGTGGGCGGCTTTTGCGGCCCCGCGCCCAGCTATAGGGCGCTGTTCCCCGACCTGCCCGAGCGGCTGCAAAGCTGTGCCTCGGGCGGCGTGATGGGCCCGGCGGTGGCAAGCCTTGCCGCCTTGCAGGCGCAGATGTGCCTGTCGGTCCTGCTGGGTCATGCGCCATCGCCGCTCGGTCAGTTGCTGACGCTGGATCTGGCCGAATGGCGCCCGGGCGGCTTTCGCTTTGACGGCGCGCCCGAACCCGCGCCCATGCCCGCGATCCTGGACGCAGAGGACATCCGCCCCGAGGATCGCATCATCGAGTTGCGCAGCGCGCAGGAAAGCCCGGACCTGCCGCATCCCCGCGCCGAAAGACTGGACACGGCGGCGATTGGCACCCTTGCAGCGGCCCCCGGTGGGCGGCTGGTCTTTGCCTGTGCCACGGGGGTGCGGGCCTGGCGGGCGGCCCGGTCAGCGGCGGCGGATGGCGCGCAAACCGCGATCCTTCTGACCCCGCCAAAGGGCGTGTCATGAGCCCCGCCGTCCTGTTCATCGGCGGTATGGATTCCAGCGGAGGGGCCGGGCTGATGCGCGATTGCGCCACCGCGCAGGCCCTTGGCGCGACGGCCCGCAGCGCGGTGACGGCGGTGACGGCCCAAAGCGACCGGGCGGTCAGCGCCCTGCATCCGGTGCCGGAGGACATCGTCGCGGCCCAGATCGCCGCCGCCGCCGATACGGGCGCAGACCCCGTGGCAGCCATCAAGGTCGGCATGCTGGGCAGCGCCGGGATCACCCGCGCCGTGGCCAGGACCCTGGCCCGGCATCTGCCCGATGTCCCGCTGGTGCTGGACCCGGTGCTTTGCGCCTCGTCCGGGCGGGCGCTGATCGACGCCGAAGGGATCGCAGCCATGCTGCCTCTGCTGGTGCCCCGCGCGACCCTGCTGACCCCGAACCTGCCGGAACTGCGCGCCCTCTGCGCACCGCTTGGCCTGCCAGGCGAGACGGGCGAGGCCGAGATCTGCGCCGCGCTTCTGGACCTTGGCTGCGGCGCTGTCCTGGTGAAGGGCGGGCATGCCCCGCAGGGCCCGACAAGCGAGGACCGGCTTTATCAACGCGGATACGACCTGCATCGGCTCTCCTCGGCGCGGTACCCAGTGGCCTTGCGCGGCACGGGTTGCCAGCTTGCCAGCGCGGTGGCGGTGCACCTGGCCGGCGGACGGGCCCTGCCCGCAGCTGTCGCCAAGGCAAAGGAGATGCTGGACCAGCGGTTCAGGGCCGCCGCCACACGGGGGGACGGCGACCCCTGCGCGCCTCAGGTGGCAGTGCCTTCGAGGGCCGCAACCGCATCTTCGCCGGCCGGCTGATGCGCCGGGCAATCCGGATCCGTCACGGCGCGCCAGATGGCGCTGACGACATCCTCGGGGCGGGTCGGACTGACGGCGCCGGCCATGGCCCCAAAGGTCCTTTGCGCGAAGTCGGCATAGCTGTCGGGCACCAACCCCTGCATGAGCGGCCGCGCGTTTTCCGCGAACCGGGTCGACGAGCGCCCGGGCAGCACCAGCCTTACCGAGACCCCGAACTGGGCCATCTCGAGCGCCAGGCAATCGCTGTAGGCCGCGACAGCCGCCTTGCTGGCGGTATAGATTGCCAGCAAGGGCAGCGGTGTGATCGTCACGCTGGACGTCACGTTGACGATGGTGCCTGCCCCGGCCTCGCGGAACTGCGGCAGCAGGGCGCGGGTCAGAGCCATGGTGCCGAACGTATTGGTCTCGAAGATCTGGCGCATGGTCTCGGGCGGCGTTGCCTCGACCGCGCCCATCAGGCCGATGCCGGCGTTGTTCACCAGCGCGTCCACCTGCCCGACCCCATCGACAAGGCGGGCGATGCTGTCGGGATCGGTCACGTCCAGCGGCGGCACGGTCAGCCGGTCGGAGGCGGGCAGCAGATCCGCGCGCGGGCTGCGCATCGTGGCGATGACCCGCCAGTCCCGTTCAAGGAAATGTCGGGCAGTTTCAAGGCCGAACCCCGAGGAGCAGCCGGTAATCAAAACGGTCTTCATGGCAGTACCTTTCCTGTCCGCCCCGCGTCCGGCGCGGGGCTGCTGTTGCACTTGTCCGGATATGGACAGGACGGCGCGGACTTTCTATCATCAGAAATCCCGATAACATTACCAAAGGTCCAGACATGACCGATCCCCTGGCCGAGGTCGTCACCCTGCTGCAACCCCGCGCGCCCAGGGCCAAGGTCATGTCCGCCGCCGGGCCCTGGCGGGTGGAGCGTGACACCGGGGGAACGGTGTTCCATGCGCTGGTACTGGCCGGAAGCGCGCGCCTGGCCGTGGATGCACGCCCCCCGGTCATCCTGCGGGACGGAGATTTCGTCCTGGTACCCGCCGCCCGGCGGTTCATCATGGAAAGCCTCGATCCCGTCGCGCCACCGGGGGTCTTTACCCGGCCCGTGCTTCAGCCTGATGGCGGCATCCGCAGCGGCGATCAGGAGGGCCCGGCCAATGTGCAGATGCTGATCGGCCATTGCACCTTTGGCGCACCGGATGCCGCCTTGCTGGTTTCATTGCTGCCAGAGCTGATCCGGATCTCCGGTCAAGAGCGGCTGACCGCGCTGGTCAGGCTGGTCTCGGACGAATGCCGGGCAAGGCGTCCCGCCCGCGAGGTGATCCTCGAACGGCTGCTGGAAGTGTTGTTCATCGAGGCCCTGCGCAGTTCCGGCGGCACCCAGGCCTCGCCGGGGTTGTTGCGCGGGCTGGCTGATGACCGGATCGCCCCGGCTTTGCGCGCCCTGCATGAAGACCCCGCCCATGGCTGGACCGTGATCGACCTGGCCCGCAAGGCCGCACTGTCGCGGTCGGCCTTTTTTGCGCGCTTCACCGAGGGCGTCGGCATGCCGCCCATGGAATACCTGCTGTCCTGGCGGATGAGCCTGGCGCGCGACATGCTGCGCCGGGGCGCGGGCCCTATGGAAACGGTGGCAAGGCGCATCGGCTATGGGTCGGCCAGCGCCTTCAGCACCGCCTTCACCCGCCATGTCGGGACCCCGCCGGCCCGCTTTGCCCGCGTTGCCGGAGCGGCCGGGTCTGGCGGGGCGGACGGCGACGCCGACACGACCGGATGACCGCGGCGCCCCTGCCCCGCCTTTCGTCAAAGGTCGCGGGTCAGGCGCAGGGCGTCATAAATCGCCGCATGGGTATTGCGTGCCGCCACCGCATCCCCCAACCGAAACAGCCGGAACCGGCCTTCGGGGTTGGGGGCCAGTGCCTGATCGCCGCCGGTTGCCAGCGCCTCGTAATCCACAGCGCCAAGGTTGCGCGACAGGGGCTTCAGCGTGAAATACAGATCCTCTAGCGGCAAGGTCCCGTGGTTCACCACCACCTGATCGACCAGCCGTTCGCGGCTGAAATCGCCGTAATCCGAACCGAGCGTACAGCTAAGCTGATTGCCCTGCCGCCGCACCGATTTCAGCCGCCAGCTGACGGTGAACCGCGTGTCTCGGGCCTGCAGGCTGCGCATGTAGGGGACAAGGTTCATGGCCATGACCTCGGGGGCGAAGGACCGGTCGGGGGTGACGATCTCCACCCGCGCCCCACTGGCCGAGATCACATCGGCGGCCTGCAAACCGGCATTATCGCCCGCATCGTCATAGACCAGAACCTCGCGCCCCGGTCGCACATCCCCCGACAGGATGTCCCAGGTCGAGACGACAAGATCGTTGCCCGCGTCCAGCACCTCGGTATCGGGCAGGCCGCCGGTGGCGATCAGCACCTCGTCGGGGTCCGTGTCCAGCACATCCGCCGCCTCGGCATAGGTGTTGAAACGGAAGGTGACGCCGCGCTTTTCGCATTGCTCCATCCGCCAGGCGATGATCGAAGCCATTTCGCGGCGCCGTTCCTGCAGCGCGGTCAGGCGGATCTGGCCGCCGGGCTGGTCCGCGGCCTCGAAGACGGTAACCACATGGCCGCGCTCGGCGGCGACGCGGGCGGCCTCCATCCCGGCGGGGCCGGCGCCGATCACGGTGATGCGCTTGGGCTTCGGGGCCGGGGCGATCAGATGCGGCTGTTCCAGCTCGCGCCCGGTCGAGGGGTTGTGCAGGCAGAGCGCCATGCCCCCCTGATAGATCCGGTCGAGGCAGTAGTTGGCACCAACGCAGGGGCGGATGTCGTCTTCGCGCCCCTCGATCACCTTGCGCACCAGATGGGGGTCCGCGATATGGGCGCGGGTCATGCCCACCATGTCCAGCTTGCCGCTGGCGATGGCATGGCGCGCGGTCGCCACGTCCGGGATCTTGGCGGCGTGGAAGGTGGGGAATTGCGTCGCCGCGCGGATCTCTCCGGCGAAATCAAGGTGCGGCGCATTGCGCATTCCCTGGATCGGGATCACGTCGGTCAGCCCGGCATCGGTGTCGATATGCCCCTTCACCACGTTCAGGAAGTCGACCAGCCCGCTGTCCTTCAGCGCGTGCGAAATCGCCATCCCGTCGGCACGAGTCAGCCCGCCCGGAAGGTCCTCGTCCCCGGTATAGCGCACCCCGAGGATGAACTTTTCGCCACAGCGTTCGCGGATCGCGCCCAGCACGTCGAAGGTAAAGCGCAGACGGTTGGCGAGGTCGCCGCCATAGGGCCCGTCGAGGCTGTTGGTCAGGGGTGACCAGAACTGATCCATCAGGTGGCCATAGGCCTGGATCTCGACCCCATCCAGACCGGCGGCCTGCATGCGTTCGGCGGCCTGGGCGTAATCTTCAATGATCCGGGCGATGTCCCAGTCTTCCATCCGCTTGGGAAAGGCGCGGTGTGATGCCTCGCGTTCGTGGCTGGGCGAAACCACCGGCAGCCAGTCCGCCTTGTCCCAGCGGGTGCGGCGGCCAAGGTGGGTCAGCTGGATCATCACCGCGCAGCCTTCGTCGTGGCAGGCGTCGGTCAGCTTGCGCATATGACCAACGACCTCGTCCTTCCAGGCGAGGATGTTGTTGAACACCGGCGGGCTGTCCCGCGCGACCGATGCCGACCCTGCCGTCATCGTCAGCGCCACCCCGGCGCGGGCCCGTTCCACGTGATAGGCGCGATACCGGTCCTTGGGCATCCCGTCTTCGGGATAGGCCGGCTCGTGACTGGTGATCATGATGCGGTTTCTCAGCGTCAGGTGTTTCAGCTGATAGGGTTGCAGAAGCGGATCGTTGGACATGGCGGTGGCCCTTCCCTGTGGCTGCCCGGCTGAGGTCTGACGGGAGGATTCCAAGACTGTACAGACATGTCAAGAAAAAGGTCAGTGTCGTAACAGGCCGGGGCATATGCCTGAGGAACGTTGCAAGTCTATGGGAAGGTTTTGTTTTTCATGCCTTGCACCCAGGTTTCACGCCGCGACCATGCCTCCGCTTGGTGGGACCATTTCCGTCAAAACCGCCAAAACTGGACAGCGCTGCACATTTCATGGACAATCCACCCGAATGACCACAGCGCCGAAAGACCAGATGACCGAGGACACCCTTCCCGAACGTGGCTGGCGCGGCTCGCCGGATCTGTGGCTGGATGCGGCCCATGACCTGCTGATCGAAAAGGGCGTCGATGCGGTCAAGATCATGCCGCTGGCCCAGGCGCTCGGCCTGTCGCGTACCAGTTTCTACTGGTTCTTCAAGGACCGCCGTGCGCTGCTCGCCGCGCTGCTGGACCGCTGGGAGGGCGCCACCACCCACCACCTGGTCGCCGCCACGCAGGATTACGCCGCCACCGAAACCGAGGCGATGCTGAACGTCATCAGCACCTTCCTGTCCGACAACAGTTTCGACACCCGGCTGGAGCTTGCCGTGCGATCCTGGGCCCAACAGGACACTGTCGTTCTAGACCGGGTGCAGCAGGCCGATACCGCCCGGCTGACGGCGCTCGGCCAGCTTCTGACCCACTGGGGCCATGCCCCGGCGGATGCCGATATCCGCGCCCGCACGATCTATCTGGTGCAGATCGGCTATATCTCGATGCGGGTCGCCGAACCGATCGAGGACCGGCTTGCACGTTTTCCGAATTATGTCGAGATCTACACAGGCCAGCGTCCGCCGGAGGCCGAGATGCAGCGCTTCAAGGCGCGGATCGGCTATCGACCTTCGACGCCCTGACGCCCGGGCCTTCGATTCCGGGCCTTCAATCCCGGGCCTTCAATTCCGGGCCTTCAATTCCGGGCGATGCAGGGGGCAAAGAACAGGTCCCCCCGCCAGGCGCCCCGGATCGTGCGCAGGCAGACGACCCCCCAGACCACCGCCAGCAGACCGACCAGCAGGCTGCCCATCAGGTTGGCGGCCCCGCCGATCACGCTGACATCAAAGACCGCCCCCAGCTTGTAGGTCGCGACCGCATAGACCCCGATCGGAAAGGTATATCCCCACCAGCCCAGGTTGAACGGCAGGCCCTCGCGCAGGTAGCGCTGCGTGATCAGCGCCGCCATCAGGAACCACCACAGGCCATAGCCCCACATCAACAGCCCGCCGATGGCACCGATCCCGGCCGCCGTCGCGCCCAGATGGCCCAGGCCCTGCGCCTGCAGGATCGCCGGCGCGGCCTGTCCCAATGTCATCAGCCCAAGCGCCCCGGTCCCGATCGGCCCCAGCGCCAGCCAGCTTGTCGAGGCCATGGAGGCGTGGGGCAGCTTGTGGATGGCCAGCCGCAGCACCAGCACGACGATGACGCTCATCGCGATCGGCACCGACAGGGCCCAGAGCACATAGGACAGGCTGAGCACGATCATCTGCATGTCCGCCGTCGCCATATGCGGGGCCAGCATTCCGCCCGAGACCGCCGCCACCTCGGCCGCGACCATGGGCAGAAGCCAGACCGCCGTCATCTGCTCGACGCTGTGGCTTTGCCGGGTGAACATCATGTAGGGGATCGCGATCCCGCAAGCTGCCGCCATTCCCGCATCGATCCACCAAAGCGTCTGGGCGATGGTCACCGCCGTCTGGCCCAGATGCGCGGTGCCATAGATCAGAAAGCCGTTCAGGATCGTGGCCAGCCCCATGGGGATGCAGCCAAGAAACATCGAGACGACGGAATGGTCGAAGATCCGCCGCGCCTCGTCGAAGTAGACCAGCCAGCGCGCCGCATAGAGCAGGGCGAACAGCGTGAAAAGACAGATGTTGGCCATCCACAGCGCCGCGCCCAGGGCGTGAAAGGGCGTCGCCGAAAGGGCAATGGACAGGATGCCCGTTCCCATGGTGGCAGCGAACCAATTGGGGGTGAACTGGCGCACGACCTCTCTGGGGTGCTGCAACTGGTGGAAAGGGCGGCGCGGATGGGCGCTGGCTCGCATGTCCTGAAATGTCATGATCTATCTCCTTGCCGCAGGGATAGCTGGGCTTGATCAAACGCTCAAACGGATTAAAATGATCATATCAATCGGAATAGGCGAACAATGACTCTGGAACAGTTGCGCATCTTCATCGCCGTCGCCGAACGGGAACATGTGACCGAAGCCGCGCGCGCCCTGAACCTGACCCAGTCGGCCACCAGCGCGGCCATTGCGGCGCTGGAGGAACGCCACGACATCCGCCTGTTCGACCGGGTCGGACGCGGCATCGCCCTGACCGCCCTCGGGCGTGATTTCCTGCCCGAAGCGCGGGCGGTCCTGGCCCGCGCCGAGGACGCCGCCGCCTTCCTTGCGACCTCGACCGGGTTGCAGCGCGGGGCCTTGCGGCTGGTCGCCAGCCAGACGGTCGCGAACTATTGGCTGCCCCCGGTCATGCAGGGCTTTCACGCCGCCTACCCCGGCATTGACCTCAATCTGCGCATCCTCAACACCCATGACGCCGGAGAGGCCGTCGCCATGGGTGCCGCCGACCTTGGCTTTGTCGAGGACGAGGTCACCTCGCCCGCCTTCACCCTGCTGCCTGCGGCGGACGATCAGCTTGTCGTGGTTTCGGCCGCCCCGGTCGCGGATCTGGCGGCGGCCAACTGGGTGCTGCGCGAACCCGGCTCCGGCACGCGGGCGATCCTTGCGCAGGCGCTGAAGGCCGCCGGGATCACGCCACGGGTCTATATGGAGCTGCCCTCGAACGAAGCAGTCCGCGCGGCGGTCGAAGCGGGCAGCGGGGTTTCGGCCCTGTCGCGGGTTGTCGTGGAAACCTCGCTCGCGGCGGGGCGATTGGTGGAGATCGCCTTTCCCATCCCGCCACGGCGGTTTCACGCCCTGCGTCCTGCACAGCGCCATGTCAGCCGCGCGACACAGGCCTTTCTGGATCACGCGCTTGGGTAATCCGGGTGCGGCCCGAGGACATTTGGACGACGCAATCCCCTGCCAACCAGAGGTGCCGCCGCGCTGAAAGACCCGGCCCGAACAGGAATGACAAGAAAGGCCAGCAAACCGGGGCTTCCACATGACGTAACGTCCGATTAAAATCCCTGCAAGTTTGCACACAAGAGAGGCTTTCCCATGTCCCGACGTCTTGAACTGGTCGGAGGAGCCGCGCTTGCCGTGACCCTGGCCCTGCCCGCATTCGCCCAGGAGGCCCACGACGGCCCGCCCCCGATGTCCGAAGAAGACCAGGCCATCAGTGCCGCCCTTCAGACCCGCATGGGCGACACCAGTACCTTGATGGAAACCGTACCCATCCCCGAAAGCGCAGCCGAGTGCGGCGATACGCCGGGCTACGAGCGGATGCTCTGCCTGATCGACCTGCTGAAGGCCGATGTGTCTGACGAGAACCTGGAACGCCTGCAGCTTGGATATTCCCGCACCGAAGCGGAATACTGGAGCAACCTGCCCGCCGGGGCCTTCCCCAAGCGGCCCGGCGTCCTGCTGGGCGAGTTGAACACCAAGCAGCGCGGTCTGGTCAAGGCGATCATGATGGAAGCCACCAGCCATGAGGTCGACGAAGGTTTCGACGAGATGGTGCAGACGCTGAACGCGGATGATTACATCAACACCGTCAGCACCGACTACAAGGCCGGCTATTCGTCGTTCAACACCAAGTTCGCCTTCCTCGGAACGCCCGGCGACTCCGGTGTCTGGGAGCTTTACTACGGCGGACACCACATGGGTTTTGCCAATACCTATGTCGATGGCGTGCTGGCCGGGGCCACGCCGTCCTTCCGGGGTGTCGAACCCTTCCCCTATTTCGAGATGAATGGCCGGGTGAACCACCCACTGACCCAGGAACGCGATGCCTTCGCCACGCTGCTTAGCACGCTTTCGGACGATCAGCGCACCACCGCCACACTGGAAGGCACCTATCGCGACATCCTGGCCGGACCGCAGGCCGATGATGCCGTGCCCGACAGCGTGGAGGGGCTGGCGGTTTCCGAACTGGACAAGGACCAGCAGGCGCTGCTGCTGACCGCGATCAGGACCTATGTCGGGGACATCACGGAACCCGAGGCCTCGGCCTACATGGCGAAATACACCGCCGAACTGCCCGAGACCTATCTGGGCTATAGCGGCACTGAGCAGATAAGCGCCGAGGACGACTACGTCCGGGTGCATGGTCCCTCGCTCTGGATCGAGTTCTCGCTGCAGTCGAACAAATCGACCGAAAAGGTCGGCAACCATCCCCATTCGGTCTGGCGTGACCTGACCAACGATTACGGAGGTCAGACCGAATGACCTGGCGACTTTCGACACGCGCCGCCCTGCTCGCCCTGGCACTGCAGGTCGGTGCGGGCGGGGCCGCTTTGGCGCATCCCCTGCCCGGTAGCGAGCTTTTGTTGCAACAACAGACGGCGGACAGCCTGCACCTGACGATCCGCTTTCCGCTGGAAGACCTGCTTGTCGCCGCCCCCGACCTTGCGGCCCTTGAAAAGGTCGCGCCCGAAGCCCCCCTTTCGCAGGAAATGATCGATGGTTTGGCCGCATATCTTGGGCAGCACCTTTCGGTGACCGAAGGGGATGCCCCCCTGCCCCGGGCCCTGACCGGGGCGCATCTGCAAGCCACGCATCAGGATCACCTCGGGGATTTCACAGAGGTCGTCACCGAATGGGAATTTGCAAATGCCGGGACCGATCCGGCCTCGGTCGTCCTGCAATATGACGCGGTGATGCACGAGGTGCGCAATCACCGTGCCAATGTGCAGTGGCTGGCCGAGGGCGCAACGCCGCGTGTGATAGAAAACTTCGGTTTTCGGCGCGCCCGGCGCGGTATCCGGCTGACCCTGCAAGAGACCGGGCAGGACTGAGCGATACAAGCCGGGGTGCCCGACATGCCCCGCCTTTAGCCCGCCGGCGGGGCCGTCGAACGGCGCAGCCCCAACGCCACGCTGGTCGTGACGCGCTGCACCGGGACTGCCGGATCGGCCAGCCGCGCCGACAGCAGGTCGACCGCGATGCGCGCCAGCGCCGTGCGATCCGACAACATGCTGGACAGCGGCGGCGTGGAATAACTGCCGACCGCCAGCCCGTCGAAGCCCATGACCGACAGATCCTCTGGCACCGAAAGTCCCTGCGACTGCGCCGCCTGGATGACGCCGAGGGCCACCATGTCGTTCAGGCAGAAGACGGCCGTGGGGCGCGGCTTGCGGTCCTTCAGGACCTTGGCCACGATGGACCGGGCCGCGATCGAGATGTTTTCCGGCGCCCCGAGGTCGATCAGGTGGCGGTCGGGATGAAAGGCGATGCCTTCTTCTTCCAGCGCGTTGCGGAAGCCGTCGATCCGGCGCCGGATGGATTCGCGCCAGGGGTGGGTGACGTGGATGATTTCGCGGTGCCCCAGATCCAGCAGATGCCGGGTCGCCTGCCAGGCCCCGAAATGGTAATCCGGCGAGACGCTGCTCAGCCGCATGCTGCGGTCCATGCCGTTGACGATCACCGCCGGCACATTCCGCGCTACCACGGCGTCGATGATGTTGGGCTGGTCGACCCCGACCAGCAACGCCGGCCCGTCCAGCCCGTCCAGCGCGCCGGGGCGGGACATTTCCTCGACCCGGTGGAAGACCTGCAATTGCAGGTCCAGCCCGGCCCGCGCCGCCAGCAGGTTCATCCCCGACAGGATCTCGCCGTAAAAGGAATCGTGGGTGACATATTGTTCCAGCGTCAGAAGCGACACCGGCGCCAGCGCCCCGGCCCGCCCCGAACGACCGCGATAGCCGCTTTCCTCGATCACCTTCAGGACATGTTCCCGCGTGGCCGAACTGACGCCGGGGCGATTGTTCAGAACCTTCGACACGGCCGCGACCGACACCTGCGCACGGCGGGCGATGTCCTTCAGGGTAGGCTCTGATTTCATCTCGGCTGTCATGGCTCGGCCTCCGCCCCTCAGACGCGGTCAGGATCGCGCGACGACAAGAAAGTTTCGGCCTGCATACGAAACTTTGCCCGCCCTATCGAGAGGTATTCGCACACCCCGATGGCCGGACGCCGGGACGTCACCAGAAAAAGTCACGATGCCCCCGCGCGCGCATCAGGGCCTCCATGAAGTAGTAATCCCCATATGGCAGCATCGCATCCTCGCGCCCGGCCGGCACATGGGCCGCGCCATGGGCCAGCAGACCTTCGGCGCCCGGGGTTCGGGTCAGGTCGCAATGATCCAGAAGATCCTGCAACAACCGGTGCCCGAAGGCGCGCAGACGCGTGGCGTCTTCGCCCGTTGCGGCATCGGCCAGCAGCAGCACACCGGCGGCCGTCACGGCCACGGCGGAACTGTCGACCGGGTGGCCCGCATCGCGCGGCAAGGCGTAATCCCAGGGCGCCAGACCGGTCGGGCCGATCAGCGCCTCGGCCTTGCGCGCCAGGCGCAGGGCGGCGTCGAAGGCCGCAGGGTTGCCCGTCAGCCGGTGACAGTTTGCAAACCCGTGGATCAGCCACGCCTGCCCGCGCGCCCAGCAGGATGCATCGGCATGGCCCTGATGGGTTTCGCCCCGAAGGGGTTCGCCGCTGGCCGGGTCGAACAGGAAGCAATGGAAGGTCGTGTCGTCCTCGCGCACCAGATACTTGCGCGATGTTTCCTCGTGCAGATCGGCGACCTCGCGGAAATCCTCGACGCCGGTTTCCCGGTGCGCCCAATGCAGCAGGGCAAGGTTCTGGATCGTGTCGGCGATCATGCGGCCATTGGCGAAACGGGACCGCGTGCGATCCTCGGGGCCGGTCGGGTTCCAGGCCTGAATATAATGCCCCTCTTCGCGGAACCGCGCCACCAGGGCGCGCGCCGCCTCGATCCCCATGGCGCGTGCCGTGGGATCCCCGGTCAGCTTCCAGTCGGCGACGGAATGCAGCGAAAAGACAAAGCCCAGGTCGTGATCCCGCGCCCGCCGATTGTCGAGCACCTCGCGGAATTGCGGCCGGCGCATCTGTGCCGCGCGGGCAAAGGTGGCATCGCCGCTGAGTTGATAGCACAGCCACAATTGACCAGAGAAGAAGCCCATGACCCAATCGGGCCCATCGCAATAGGCCCAGCGGTTCCCGCCCAGGCCGATGCGCGGATTGCGCAGCCCTGCGGTCGACAGACCGGCGCGCACCCGATGCAGGCACCGGTCCAGCGCATCCTGGAAACCTTGCGTCGATGAAACCGCAGCCGACGGGTCGTCAAGCGCGTCGTCACCTGCGAAATAGGATGTCTTCTGATTTTCGATCATGGTGCCTCCTGGCTTCATGTTTCGCGTATTGCGAAATTTTCGTCAACTACAAAAAGTTTCTTGACCGCATTTGATCCGAAACGTACGGTCCCCTCGACTCGAACAGGGAATTGCCCGCTTAACTAGCTGCATTAAAGCTGGAATTGGGCAGCATGACTTACGGACCGGGTCAGGAAACGCCACGAGCGAAACTGCGAAAGTTTCGTCTTGATGGCGTCGACACTGTCAGGAGGAGGACACCATGACATATCACTTCACGTTCCGCGGGCTTGCCAGGCCTCTGGCCGGGGTCTGCGCTGCCGCGACCCTGCTGATCGGCGCGACCGGGGCCAGCGCGGCCACCTATCGGTTCGCCACCAATGTCTCGGATGACAGCACCGCAGGCCAGCTGATTCAGGAATTCGCGGATTCGGTCGCGGAAAAGACCGAAGGGCGCGTCACCTTCAAGCTGTTCAACAACGGCGTGCTTGGCGATCAGCCGCAGTATTTCCAGCAGATCCAGAAAGGCGTGATCGACGCCGGGCTGCTGAATTCGGGCACGTTGGAAAACGTCCTGCCGACCGTCGGGGTGCTGAACCTGCCCTATATCGTGCGCGACACAGCCGAATACGAAATGGTCATGACCTCGCCAGAGGTGCAGGAAGAACTGTTCAAGGACGCCGCGGAAAAGAACTTCGCCCCGCTCGGCTTCATCGCCTCGGGCTTCCGGTCGATCTACACGACCGAACCCGCCGAAAGCATGGCCGACCTGAAGGGCCGCAAGCTGCGCTCCATCGCCAGCCCGACCTATACCGAGATGCTGCGCCTATTCGGGGCCGTGCCCACCCCGCTGTCCTTCGGCGAACTTTATGCCGGTCTGCAGCAGGGCGTCGTTGACGGCGCCGAAGGTGGCCTTGGCGGTCTTTATGTCGCGAAGTTCGGCGAAGTGGCGAAGTACGCCCTGAAGACGAACCAGACCCGGCTGAGCGATTTCGTGGTCACCTCGACCAAGTTCCGCGAAAAGGTCGGCGCCGAGGATCTGGAGATCGTCGAAGCCGCGTTTGAGGAGGTCAGCCTGAAATCCATCGCCTTCGCCGACAACGTCGAAGCCGAACAGCTGCAAAAAGCTGTCGACGAGATGGGCGTCACGGTGGTCGATGTCGACATCGCCCCCTTCATCGCGGCGGTCGAGCCGATGTATACGGAAGCCCAGAGCGATCCCGACAAGAAGTCGCTGATCGAGACCATCTTCGCAATCGAAGACCGGTCCTTCTGATCCCTGCGGTCCGGTATGACGGCGCCCCGACGGGCGCCGTCCCCACCTGACCCGATGTCGCCGGAGGAGCAGACATGACCGAGACCGTACTCAATCCGGCGCAGGCCGGATATCTCGACCGTTTCAGCCGCGGCATCGGTAAGATCATCACGCTGGTGCTGGCCCTGCTGCTGGCCGCCATGGTGGTGGCGATCGCCTGGCAGGTCCTGGCCCGCTATGTCCTGAATGCCCCCAGCATGTATTCCGAGGAATTCCTGCGCTTCAGCCTGGTCTGGCTGGGGTTCATCGCGGCGGGCTACGCCTTTGCGACCCGCAGCCACCTGAACCTGCCGTTGCTGATCGAAATGCTGCCGACGCGCGGCCAGACCTTCATGGCCTTCTTCAATGCGCTTCTGACCCTGACCTTCGGCGTCGTGCTGGTCTACGGGGGCTGGTCCAGCATGACATCGAGCGGCGGCATGATGACCCCGATGCTGCAGATCCCGACAGCAGTCCTGCAATCGGTGGTCGCCATCAGCGGCGTCATGATCGCGGCGACGCAAGCCTCCTACATCCTCTCCCGTCTGCGCGCCGCCCCCGCGATCTGGCCCATCCTCGTCACGGCAATTCTGGTCCTGGCCGTGATCGGCTCCGGCATCGCCCTGCTCTGGCAATCGGCATGGATGATGAACGCCGTCTCGGACAACCTCGAGGTCGTCTCGGCGCTGGTCCTCTTCATCACCTTCCTGATCTTCCTGCTGATGGGCAGCCCGATTGCCATCGGGCTGGCCTTTGCCGGCATCCTGACGCTAGGGCTGCAACTCGACCTTGCCTCGGCCTTCAGCACCGTGGGCGAGACGATGTTCAACGGGCTCGACAGCTTTGGCTTCCTGGCGTTGCCCTTCTTCATCCTGGCCGGGAACATCATGAACGCCACCGGACTTGCGCGGCGCCTGATCGACTTTGCCATGCTGGTCGGTGGGCGTATTCCGGGCAGCCTCTGGCAGGCCAATGTGCTGGCCAACATGCTGTTCGGCACCCTGTCGGGTTCCGGTATCGCGGCGGCGACGGCCATCGGCGGCATCATCAACCCGGTGGCGCGTGAAAAGAACTACGACATGGCCATGACCACGGCCGTCAACGCGGCCTCGGCCCCCACGGGCATGCTGATCCCGCCTTCGGGCGCGCTGATCGTCTATTCGCTGATCACCGGCGGCAGTGCCTCGATCATCGCCCTGTTCATGGCCGGTTACATGCCCGGTCTGATCATGGGCGGCGCGGTGATGTTCGTCGCCTGGCGCTATGCCCGGCGCCACGGTTACAAGCCCGAGGTGACTTCGGTCGCCCTCGGCGACGCCATGCGGGTCTTCCTGCGGGCGGCGCCCAGCCTGCTGCTGGTGGTCATCGTCATCTCCGGCATTCTCGGCGGCGCCTTCACAGCCATCGAAGGCTCCGGCATTGCGGTGGTCTATTCGCTGGTGCTGGCGCTGGTCTATGGCGGGCTTAACCTGTCCAAGCTTTTCGACATCCTGGTGCAAACCGCCATCGTCTCCGGCATCATCCTGTTCCTGATCTCCTGCTCGACGATGATGAGCTGGTCGATGACCTTTGCCTCGATCCCCGACACGGTGGGGCAGCTGCTGACCTCGATCAGTGAAAACAAGTACGTCATCCTGCTGATGATCAATGTGGTGCTGCTGGTCGTCGGGGTTTTCATGGACATGTCGCCCGCGATGCTGATCTTCACGCCGATCTTCTATCCGGTGGTGACGGCGCTCGGGGTCGATCCGGTGCATTTCGGGGTGATCCTGGTCTACAACCTTTCGCTCGGGGTGGTGACGCCGCCGGTGGGCACGGTGCTGTTCGTTTCCTGCTCGATCAGCGGTGAAAAGATCGGTGACGTGCTGCGTCCCTTCCTGCCGATCTTCGCGCTGCAACTGGCCGGGCTGATTGTCGTGACCTTCATCCCCGCCGTGACCATGTTCATCCCGCGGCTGTTCGGCCTGTGACAGGTCCAGCGACCGGCACGGCCGTGCTCTGGGACGAGGGCGGTGGCCTGCATGGCACCAACCCGCTGGCCGGTCAGCGGTTTGAAACCCGCGCCGATCTGGTTCAGGCCCTTGCCCGGCTGGTCGCGCCCCTTGCCCCCTACCGGTCTGCGGGCGGCGCACGTCTGCGCCTGTCGCCCGCCGCGGCTTGCTTCGACGGTGCGGCGGCGGACCTGGAAGGGTTCGCCCGCCCGCTCTGGGGGCTGGCGGCGGCGGCCGCCGGGGGGGACGCCCTGCCCGACTGGCCGGTTCTGCGCGCCGGTCTGAGCAACGGCACCGATCCCGCACATCCCGAATACTGGGGCGATCCCGGCGACCTTGATCAGCGGCTGGTGGATCTGGCGGCGGTCGGTTTTGCGCTGCTCACAGCGCGGGCCGATCTCTGGGATCCCCTGCCCCCGGTCGCGCGGGCAAATGTCACCCGGTATCTGCAACGCGCCACACAGGGCCGCGCCTCGGCCAACAACTGGATGTTCTTCCGGTTGCTGATCGACGCCGGTCTGCGCGCCGTGGGCACGCCGGTGCCTGCCAATGCCGGTCAGGCTGAACGCGACGGGTTGGAGGCCCTTTACCTTGGCGAGGGCTGGTATCGCGACGGGCCGGGCCGGCGGGTCGATCACTACACCGGCTTCGCCTTTCACACCTATGGGCTGCTGCTGCATCACCTGGCGCCGGAAACGGACCGGGGCGCGCACCTGGACCGCGCCCGCCTTTTCGCGCCGCAATTTGCCGCCTGGTTCGATGCCTCCGGGCGTGGCCTCGCCTATGGGCGCTCGATGACCTACCGCTTTGCCATGGCGGCTTTCCTTGGCGCCTATGCGCTGGCCGACCCGGACCCGGTGCTGCCCTGGGGCGTGCTGAAGGGGCTGGTGCTGCGACACCTGAGGTGGTGGTCCGGCCTTCCCATCGCGGACCGGGACGGTGTGCTGCCTGTCGGCTATGCCTATCCCAACCCCGCGATGGCTGAAGATTACAATTCACCCAATTCCTCTTACTGGGCGCTGAAGGCGTTTCTTGTTCTGGCGATGCCCGACGATCACCCCTTCTGGCGAGCCGAGGAATTGCCGCTGCCCGCGCCGGCGACCACGGAAAAGCAAGCCGCGCCGGGCCTGCTGATCGCCAGCACCGGCGGCCAGAAGGTCGCGCTGGCGAGTGGACAGGAATCCACCAATTTCCGCCACGGGGCCGAGAAGTACGCGAAATTCGCCTATTCCACCCGCTTTGCCTTTGCAGTGGAAACCCGCGAGGCGGGGCTGAACACGGCCTCCCTTGACGGGATGCTGGGGGTGCAGGCCGAAGGGCGGCCCTGGCGGATACGCGATGGGGTGGTCGAGGCCCGTATCGGGGACCGGGCGATCGCCAGCCGCTGGCAGGCCTATGACGATGTGACCGTCGAGACCTGGTTGCTGCATGACGGCGACGGGCATCTGCGCCTGCACCGGATCGACAGCGCGGTACCGATGGATACGGTCGAGGGCGGCTTTGCAGTGACGCGGCGCGATGGCACCCGCGACCTGCAACGGCACGAGGCGGGGTTCGCTGACGTCACCTCGACCGCGACCAGCCTGATCAGGGGGCTGGACGGGGCGGGCCGCAGAGGCCGCGTCCATGGTCCCGCCGCCAATACCCATCTGCTGTTCCCCCGTGCCTGGGTGCCCCAGCTGGTCGGGCGAATCCCGGCCGGCCAGACCCTGCTGGTCAGCTATTGCGCCGCCGGCGATGCGCCCTGCGACAGGCCGGACGCGATCCCGGCACCCGACGACCTGTTCCCCCTCTGGGAGGACATGCAGCCCATCGGCGCGCTGAGCGGCGCGCCCTTCCTCTGACCTGCCCGCCGTTTCGGAGCTTTCATGACCCTTTCCCTGCCCCCCCTCACCGGCACGACCACCCCCTCGGGCTTCTGGCTGGACGATCCGCAGCACCGCAGCTGGCTGAAGCAGGACGCGCAGCGCCAGCTTGATTTCTTTCGCCCCAGCCTTGGCGCGGAGGGCTGGCTGGAACAGCTCGACACCGCCGGCCACCCCCGCCCCGGCGTCCCGCAGGAACTTCACGCGGTCTCGCGGCTGGTGCATTCCTATGCACTTGGCAAGCAGTTCGGCGACAGCGGGTCGGAGGCGATCATCGACGCCGGTATGCAGGCGCTCTGGACCCGGCATCGCGACCCGCTGCACGGCGGTTACCTTTGGGCGGTTGACCGCGGCGGTATCACCGATGACGTAAAGCTTGCCTATGGGCAGGTCTTCGTGCTGCTCGCCGCCGCCTCGGCAAAACAGGCCGGACACCCCGAGGCCGATCGCCTGCTGGCCGATGCCTGGGAGGTGCTCGACAGCCGCTACTGGGACGATCAGGCGGGGCTGTTCCGGGACGAATATGCCCGTGACTGGACGCCGTTTTCGACCTATCGCGGCATGAATGCCAACATGCATGCGATCGAGGCCATGCTGACCGCCTATGAGGCGACGGACCAGTCCTTCTTCCTTGAGCGAGCGGGCCGGATCCTCGAGTTCTTCAGCGCCCGCATCGCCCCGGCGCATGGCTGGCGCCTGCCGGAGCACTACACCGAAACCTGGGCGGTCGATTCGGAATATGCCGGCAACCCGATGTTCCGCCCCGCCGGGACGACACCCGGCCATTCGCTGGAGCTTGGCCGGCTGCTGATCCAGCACTGGGACCTTTCCGGCCGGCAGGACGACAGCGCCCCGGTCCGGGCGCGCCAGCTGATCGAACAGGCCCTTGCGGATGCCTGGCGGGACGACGGCGGGTTCGTCTACACCCTTGATGCCGCCGGCCGCCACGCGATCCGGGACCGCTACTGGTGGCCGGTCAGCGAAGGCATCGGCGCGATGGCCACCCTGATCAAGCTGGAGCGCAAACCCGGGGACGAGCTTTGGTATCGCCGCCTCTGGGACTACGCCGCGACGCGATTTGTCGATGCAGAGCGCGGTGGCTGGTACCCGGAAATCGACGAAAGCGACCAGCCCTGCGAAACCCAGTTTCAGGGCAAGCCCGACATCTATCATTCGCTTCAGGCCGCGTTGTTCCCGCTGGTGCCGCGCCTGTCGCGGATCGCCTCGGGCCTCGCGCCCCAGACCTGACCTATCGCGGTGCGGCCGCGGACGCCCCGGCGCCCGGCCCCATCACCCTGCTGCTGAAAGGAACAGACATGCCCCTTACCCTGTCCATCCTCGACAAGACCGGCGTCGAACGCGCCCGCGCCGAAGGCCCGAGCGAGGTCGTTCTTGTCGCCGACCTCGACTATGCGCCCGGTGACACCATCCTGCTGACCGGCGCGCAGCCCGGCAGCCACCTGATGCTGGCCCTCGATCAGGGCATGGCGCCCGCGCTGGTCTATTTTGTCGGGCCAGAGCTGCGCTATCCGGTGCCCTTCGGGGATGATCGCATCCCCTACCCGCCCGGCCTGTTCAGGGATGCGCGCCACCGCCTCTGGGTGCGCGAAGCCCGCGCGGCCGAGGTCGGCCAGCGGCGAAACCTGGCACTGAACCCCTGGGATGCGGCCAGTGTCAGCGGTGTCTTCCCCCATGGCACCGCCAATGTGGAAACCCGCGGCGAAGCAGTCTTTGCGGCGCGCAATGCGCTGGACGGAGAGGCCGCCAATCACGACCATGGCGTCTGGCCCTTTACCAGCTGGGGCATCAATCAGGATCCGGAGGCCGCCCTGACACTGGACTTCGGGCGTGAGGTGGTTCTGGACGAAATCGGCCTGCGCCTGCGTGCCGATTTCCCCCATGACGCCTGGTGGCAGGCCGCCAGCCTGGTGTTTTCCGACGGCAGCGAGGTCACGCTGGACCTGAAGAAGACCGCCGAGACACAGTATTTCGCCCTCCCGCCGCACAAGGTTACCTGGCTGCGGCTCGAACGGCTGATAAAGGCCGATGATCCCTCGCCCTTCCCCGCCCTGACCCAGATCGAAGCCTGGGGCGTCTGACCCTCCCCGACGCCCCGCCAGAGCGATGCTGTGGTGGTCGCGACAGCAGCGGATGAATTCCCACGCGCTGGTGGAATCCACGGCCCGGAAGCCCTGACGACGGACACGCACTCGGTTCAGCGGATATGGCAATGCCCCGCGCCCTGATTGCAGCGGCGCGAGGCACATCGGTCAGATCAGCACACCCGCAATCGCGGATGCGGACAGCAGGTTGTCACGCTCAGTTCCGCGCAGGCGGCGCGGCGGCTTTCAGGGCACTGTCGAGATCCGCTTCGCTGACGGCATAGCCCGCGCCGCCGAGGCAGCTTGCGATCTTGGCCGCATCCGGGCGCGACGGCCGCTGACCGGCTTCGGAGGGGGCATCCATGCAATTGGTCAGCGCCTCTGTGGGCACGCCCACTTCTGACGCCAGGGCGCTGAAATCCGGTTGCGGCGGCTGGGGGCGTTGCTGCTGCGCGTTGGCGCCGCTCACGGAGACAAGGCAGGCCATGAGGGCGGCGGGAATGGCTTGGTAGATCTTCATCTTCACTAGTCCTGACTAAGGTTAGGCAATCCACGCCCCGCATTTCCTGCAGAGCGTTCAAATGCCTAAACGGGGCCCGGCCAAAGTTCTGTCGCAGAAAAATCCGGCCGTCCTTTGCGGTTGCGTGCCACCCGGAACGTCTCGGCAATATGGGTGACGGACCTGCCCTCCCCGCCCCGACAGGGCGCGAGAGGCGCGATCAGATGCGCCCCGAAAAAAAGTTCGACGGAATCTCGCAAGCCATACGTAGTATGGAAAGCAGGACCCGAACCCATTCTGATCAAGGAGCGCCCGACCATGGCCCTAGCCAGCCGAGCCGCCGTATCTATACTTGCCGGCCTCGCAGCCGTCCCCGCGACAGCCCACGACGATCCGATCCATGCAATCGAAGGCTTCTTTTCCGAGGCCAATATCGTCTCCGGCCCCGAGATCGTGGAGTGTACCCTGTCAGGGGGTACCGAGACGTCCTGTTTCTCGATCACGGTCAAACCCGAGCCCACGGGCTACACCCCCGGCCCCTGGTGCCCCACCAATATCGCGGACGGCGCGGACAAGGGCGGGATCTGGTTCGTGGATGGCGGCATCGCGGATGTGGACGGGGATTTCATCACCCGGCTGGCCGAGCTTTACGGCGATACCGAATGGAAGCTTTACGACGATGACACCGGCGAGGTCCGTTACACCGGCACGCTGGCCGCCTGCGAGGCTGCCGCACGTCCCGACGTGGACCCCGATTACAACAATTACTGCGTCCAGTGCCTGCCGGAATACGTCGCCGAAGACACCGCGGTCACCTATGTGATCCCGATGACCCCGGCGCTGATGGACAGCCCCGCCCAGACCACCCGCGCGGGGTCCGGCCTGGCCTGGAACGGCATCCGGCTGGACGGCCCTGCGCCGGTGGATGCCATCCTTGGCGCCCATACCATCGCCCCCTTTGATGATTGCGGCGGCCATGTGAACACTCATGTCGGCTATCACTACCACGCGGTCACGACCTGCCTCGATGACGCCCCCGGCGCCACGACCGAAGTTGCCGCGAAGGACAGACAGATCGGCATCGCCATGGACGGGCTGCCGATCATGGCACATCGCGACGACCTGGTGGATCAGCTGGACCAGTGCAACGGCATGACCCCCGACGGCGGCAGCTATCGCTACTATGCGGGGGAGCCCGGCTCCAATGCGATCCTCGGCTGCCATGTGGCCGAGGTAGGCTGCACGCTTGAGGACGCCGGGGGAACCTGTGATGCGACCATGACCCATGCCGGCCCGCCCCCCGGAGCCGGTCAGGACGGTCCCCCTCCGCCGCCGATGAACGACTGACCAACGCGCGCTGCCCCCGACCCGGGGGCGGCCGCATCATCCTGACGGCCAGCGTCCGGGTGGTTCGCCGCCGGTAGGCAGGTCCCGGCCCTGACGGATGTTTCCCCATCCGCCGGGCCTTTTCGACACCGTTCCCCACACCGCCAAGATACGTATTTTTCATGTCCCTGACCTGCCGCCGGGTCAGCCCGGACCCGTCACCGCCGATGCCGCGCATCGACGGAAGGGCGCCGGGGTCGAACCAAAGCAGGCTTTCCCGCCTCCATGGCCCGGCCCCCCGCGTCATACCCGGCAGGCGCTGCGGGCGCAGTATCGGGAAAACAGATGGCAGACTTCAGAAATTTTCAATTTTTCTGTTGGGCTCTCTCCTTCAAAGATTGCGGTACACCCAAGGAGGAGCCCTATGAAACTGTCATTCTTCACGATGCCGATCCATCCCGTGGGCAAGCCCTATGCCAAAAGTCTGGCAGAGGACCGGGAAGCCTTCCTGCTGGCCGACAAACTGGGATACGCCGAAGCCTATTGTGGAGAGCACACCACCGACCAGGCCGAGATCATCACGTCCTGCGTCGCCTTCCTGGCCAGCCTTGCCTATGAGACCAAGAACATCCGTCTTGGCACCGGCACCGTGAACATGCCCAATTCCCACCCGGCGCGGATCGCGGCCGAGGTGGCGATGCTCGACCACATGCTGGAAGGGCGGCTGAACTTCGGCATCTCTCCCGGTGGGTTGATGTCGGATGCCGAGGTCTTCGGCAGCATCGACAAGGACCGCAATGCGATGTTCGTCGAATCCATCAACATGGTTCTCGACATCTGGGCCGGCGAGGCCCCCTACAACCTCAAGGGCGAATTCTGGGAAGTCTCGACCGAGCGCACCATGATGCGTGACATCGGTCAGGGCGATATCATGAAGCCCTACCAGGACCCGCATCCCCCCATCATCGGCACCGCCGTCGCGCCCTTTTCCAAGGGGGTCACGGCCATGGCGGAACGTGGCTGGCAACCGATCTCGGCCAACTTCCTGCTGCCGAAATGGGCCGCGACCCATTGGCCGAAATTCGTCGAGGGCTGCGAGAACGCCGGGATCACGCCGGATTACGCCGACTGGCGCGTGGCCAAGAACATCTGCGTTGCCGACGACATGGAAACCGCCCGCGCCTATGCCCGCGATCCTGGCAGCCCCTATGTGCTTTATTACAGCCAGTTGCTGACGAAACTGCGCTCCGGTGGGCGTCTGAACCTCTTCAAGGAGGATCAGAACATGGCGGATGATGACGTCACACTGGATTACGTGCTGGATCGTCTGGTGATCCACGGCGATCCGCAATCGGTCGCCGACAAGATCCTTGCCCTGCGCGAAGAGACAGGGCCCTTCAAGCACCTCGTCTACGCCGGGCATGACTGGACCGACTATGATCTGGGCCGCAAGAGCATGATCCTGATGGGTGAAAAGGTCCTGCCGATCCTGACCGAAGCCACCAAGTCCGAACCCCTGCACGCCGCTGCGTGACCTGGGGCCGCCGGGGGCACGCCCCCGGCCATGAAAACAGAAAAACGGGGCGCCATTCAGAATGGCGCCCCGTTTCCTATGTGCAGTGGCTGGCGTCTGGTACCCGGCTGCTGCCCCCGGGGAATTAATTCTTCCCGACATGGGCCGCTCAGGCCGCTGCCCCTCCCCGCCTCGGGCCCTTGGGCCTGAAACAGCCTATCCGCACCCCGGCACCCGTCGAAGGGCACCGGGGCGCGGGTTTCTTCTACATCAGGTTATAGGGCAACCAGGTGCTCAGCGCCGGGAAGACCAGCACCAGGATCGCCACCACGAGGATCAGGATCCAGAAGGGCACCGAGCCGCGGAAGATGTCGCCAAGCGTGATGTCGTCTCCCGGGGCCGCCGCCTTGACGGTAAAGACCAATATCCCGAAGGGCGGCGTCAATAGCCCCGCCTCGATGATCAGGATGCCGAAGATCGCGAAGGCCAGCGGATCGATCCCCAGGGTCGTCGCGATCGGAGAGAAGATCGGCACCGTCAGCAGGATGATCGAGGTCGAGTCGATGAACATCCCCAGCACGATCCAGACGGAAAAGATGATCGCCACGATGACGGCCGGGTTTTCGCTGATCGACAGAAGCATGTCCCCGATCAGTTGGGTCGCGCCACCCATGGCCAGGAACCGCGAATACATCGAGGCGGTGATCAGCAGGATCATGATCGGGGCCGTGGTGCGCCCGGCGTTGTAGATCGCCTCGATCACGTCCTTGCGCGTCATGCCCTTGGCCAGCCCCAGAAGGAAGGCCCCCATGGTGCCGAACCCCGCAGCCTCGGTCGGGGTCAGGAACCCGCCCCAGATGCCGCCGATCACGACGGCGATCAGACCCAGAATCGCCAGACCACCATTCATCTGCCGCCGCAGGGCCTTTTGGTCCGCTTCGCCGTGGATGGGCGCCGGTTGCAGCGGGGCCTTGTCGGGGTTGCGGATCGCATAGATCACGCAATAGCCGCAGAACCCGATGGCCAGCAGCAGGCCCGGCACCAGTCCGGCGACAAACAGCGCGCCGATGGATTGCTCTGTCAGCACGGCCCAGACGATCATCAGGATCGACGGCGGGATCAGCATCCCCAGACAGGCGCTGCCTGCCACGGTCCCCAGCGAGAACCGCTTGGAATAGCCAAGCGCGACCATCTCGGGATAGGCGATGCGCGAAAAGGTCGCCGCCGCCGCGATGGAAACGCCGGTGATCGCCGCGAAGATCGCATTGCCCGCGACGGTCGCCACGCCAAGACAGCCGGGCAACCGGCGGAAGGCGCGGTTGCACAGCCCGTAAAGATCATTGGCCGAGCCTGAACGGCTGACGAAATCCCCCATGAGAACGAACAGCGGGATGATGATGAAGACATCCTTGCGCAGGGCCTCATAGGCGGTGGTGCTGAGGATCGACAGGCCGATGTCGAAACTGCCCAGCATCCAGAAGACGCCAAAGAAGCTGACCGCGCCAAGGGCCACGGCCAGATGCACCCCCAGGAAGACCAGCAGCATCAACAGGCCCAGAACGGCGAAAATGGTAAGTGTCATGTCAGGTCCGCACTGTTGAGAGGTTTCCGGGGCGCAGGATCAGACGACCCCGGCCCTCTGAGATCGGCGATCATCATCGACACATAAGCCAGCGCCGCGAAGGCGCTGCTGCCGACAAGCAGGAAGCGGACAGGCCATGTGTAGATCCGCATGGCGCCTTCGCCTTCGTACTCTCCCAGCCGAATCGCGGTGAAGGCTGCCGGCAGCGACGCATAGGCAATCGCGGCGAACAGCAGCGCGCCAAGCGCCCAGGCAAAGACCCGCATCACCAGCGCAGCCCGCGGCCCCAGCGCATCCAGAAGCAACGTCGTGCGCAGCATCGAGCCGGAATAGATCGCCAGCGGAAGTTGGAGGAACGTCACCGCAATGACGGAGTTCTGAAGAATTTCCTTAGTTCCGGCAATGGGATGCAGGAAAAGCGTCCGCCCCAGCACATCCGCTATGATCAACACGGCCAGAAGGAAAACCCACCCAGCCGAGAGTATATGCGCCCATCGCGCTAGTGTTACCTGAATTTTCATCACCCCTCCTCGGTGCCCTATGGCTTTGGTTGGGCCAGCCTAGGTCCCGTGCAGCCCGCGCACAAGATTTCTGTTTATCGGTTGATAATTTAATGCAACAGTCGGGAACAGCTCAGCGTTTCGGAGGACCTGCCTGCGTCGCCCGGAACAACCAGCCGGCACTATCTCATAAAGGGGAGGAGATATTGAGATGACCAGAAACACAGGCCTGACGGCAACGTTCACGGGGGTTGCACTTGGGGTCACATTGCTGGCCTCTGCGGCCCATGCGGACCGGTTCACGTTCCGCATCGGATCGGGCCACCCGAAGGGGCCAGCGCCCTATGTGACCACCATGTCGGATTTCTTCGTCGCCGAAGTGAAACGGCGCGCGGCAGAAGAGACCGATCATTCGGTCAACTTCATCGAATCCTACGGCGGCGGTATCGCCGGCGTGTCCGAAACACTGGAAGCGGTGCAGACCGGCCTGCTTGATTTCGGCGGCTATTGCGTCTGTTTCGAGCCGTCGAACCTTTATCTGCACAACTTCCCGTATTTCGAACCCTTCGGCCCGCAATCGTCCTCCGAAGCGATCGCGGCGGTGCGGGTCGTCTACGACCAGAACCCCTGGCTGTCGGATGTCTTCGAAGAAGAATTCGACCAGCAATTGCTCGGCCTCGGCGCCTGGGACAATTATCACCTTGGCACCACCAAGGAATGGAAGACCATCGCGGACCTCAAGGGCGTGAAGATCGGTGGCGCAGGCCCGAACCTGCCCTGGCTGGAATATGCCGGCGCAGTGCCCGTGCAATCGAGCCTGCCCGAAGGCTACATGGCGATGAAGACCGGCGTCTATGACGGCTGGCTGATGACGCCCGCAGGCTACAACGGCTTCAAGTACTATGAACCCGCGCCCTACTATACGCTGATCGGGTATGGGGCGATGCCGGTCGTGGTCATGACCGCGAACAAGGCCAAGATGGCGGATCTGCCGGACGATCTGCGCACGATCATCGAAGAGGTCGGGCGCGCATGGGAAGATCGCAACGGCGTGGCCATGGATGAAAGCCAGGCGGCCGGTCTTGCGGCGCTGAAGGAAAACGGCGCGATCATCACCGAACTGCCCGCGGACGTGCGTGCTGAATGGGCCCAAAGCCTTGCCGAACTGCCCCGCAAGAGCGCCATGGAAGCGGACGAACGCGGCATGCCCGGCACCAAGGTCATGCAGGACTTCATCGATGCGGCAAGCGCTGCCGGTTATGAATGGCCGGTGGAGTACGACCTCAACTGATCGGGCGGCGCTGATTTGGCTGACACGATCGGGCGAAGCGCGGGGGGTATCGGGTTTCCTGATACCTCCCGCGCGTAGATGTAATTTCAAACTTCGACCCTCCTGCCCTTAGCCTTGGGGGCAGGAGGAAGTTCAGATGCCTCCGCCTTTGGGAGGAGGCCATCATGAAACTGGGATACCTGTTCGTCCCGCCACGGGGATCGCGCACCCGCGGCCCCTTGAGCCAGGACACCGGGCGGGCCCTGGTGGCGCAATCGCTCGGGTTTGCGGAATTCTACGCGGCGCCCGCGCAGGCCGCCGGTGCAACGGGCGACCTGTCCGGCGCCGAAACGCTGCCCTTGTTGCAAATCCTGCCCACCCCGGTCTCTGCGCCGATCCCGAAACTTGCCCTGGTCGATTGCGCCCGCAGCGGCGAACTGGTGCGACCGACAGGCCCGCTGACGGCGCCGCAGGCGCGTGACGACGTGGTACTGGGCCAGTCGCTTGCCGGGCACCTGCCCTTTTCCGTCAGCTGGGTGGGGGCCGACATGCTGTCTCGCCACTGGTCGACCCATGTCACCGCCTGCACCTATGCCGCGCGCAAGGCCTGCCCGGCGGACTGGCGCGTCGCGCGCACGGTCCTGATCGACAAAGACGCCGGATTGGCCGAGGCTATGGTAAAGGCCCCCGACAGCCCTTGCCGCGCCTATTATGCCGCCCTGCTTGGCCCAAAGGCCGACGATGCCACCATAGAGGCGCTGATCGACACCTGTGTCCTGTTCGGCGACCCGAACACTGTGACGCGCAAACTCGACCACCTCCGCCAACTTTCCGCAGATTTCGGCACGCTGGTGATGATCGACCACGGCTGGGCGGATGCGGCGCGGGCAAGGACCTCCATGGCGCTTCTTGCAGAGGCCGCACACAAGCACTTCGGCACGCCCACCCAACCGGCAGTCCGGCTTGCTTCGGCCTGAACAGGACAATCGGCGCGGGTGGCGCCCTCGTAACTTATCAGGCGATAAGTTGATGGACTGAGGCCGGGAAATACTGTCTGTTGGGGCGGGTACAACGCAACTGACGGATCTCTCGTGGCCACAATGAAGCAAAGCAAGCCCTCGGATGCCACGGCACCTGTGCGCAAGCGCTTGTCGCCCGAAGTGCGGCGCAGCGAAATCGTGCGGGCCGCGATCACGCTGTTCTCGGAAAGCGGCTTTGACGGCAGCACCCGCGACGTGGCGCGCCGCGCCGGTATCACGCAGCCGCTGCTGTATCGCTATTTCCCCAACAAGCAGAGCCTGATCGAAGCGGTCTACAGCGAGGTCTTTCTGGAAACATGGGACGCCCGCTGGGACGCGATGCTGCAGGATCGCACCCGCCCCGTCCGCGACCGGTTCCAGAGCTTTTACGAGGCCTATACCGAAACCGTGTTTCAACCGGTCTGGTTGCGCCTGTGGTATTTCGCCCTGCTGCGCGACGCCGAGGTCCATGATTGGTACCGCGAAGTCGTTCAGGAACAGATCCTGAAGCCGCTGGTGCGCGAACGCCGCATGGAACTGGACCAGGGCCAGGATTTCGCCGTCACCGCGCAGGAGCTTGAGGTGCCCTGGCTGCTGCACGGCGGGTTGCTGAACTACGGATTGCGCCAGCAGGTTGCAGGCCGGCTGGACACCGAAAGCCGCACCCGCGTGATCGGCGAGGCGCTGGACATGTTCATGCTGCACTCCGCCGACCGGCCCCCCCGCCCGGCGGAGTGACCGTCGGCGCGGCGCTTACGCCCGGGGCTGGGCCAGGTCGCTGTCGGACAGATGCGCCACGGTTTCGCCCGTCGCGGCAAAGGTGCGGGTGACCGCGCCAGAGGCATAGATGAACATCATCAGGACCGGTTCCGAGCCGACGTTATGGAAGCAATGCACCGTGCCCTCGGGGATGAAGGCGACCTCCATCGGACCGACGGGATGGCGCGCGCCGTCGAATTCCGCTTCGGCCTGCCCTTCCAGTATGATGATCTGTTCGTCGCAATTGTGACTGTGCATCTGGACCGAGCGCCCGACAGGCAGCGTCGTGGTGCCGGTGGTGACATCCGCCTCACAGCGCCCTTTCGAGCAGAACAGCCGCGTGGTGACGCCATTGCCCCGGTCATGAGCGGGGATATCGGGCGTGTTGAAGATGCGGGCGGTCTTGGTGTTGGTCATGGTCAAAGCTCCAGCGTCGCAAGGCCGGCGTCCTGCGCGACCTGGTTCAGGGATTTCAGCAAGACGGGCGGACAGGGAATGCCATTGGCCCGCCGGTCACTGCGCAGCGCCAGCGCCCGGTCTCCGGGCAGGCGGATCGCGTCGAAGTCGGGCCGGGTGGCCGAGGTCGTCAGCTCGGTCCGGATCTGGTCGACTTGGCGCTTGAAAAGCTCCGGCGCGCCAAGGGCCTTGAGGTCGATTACAAGGATCGACTGGCCCGTGTTCGTCGGGGTCACGTCGTCGGCGTTGAAATCCACCAGATCCCGGCCAAGCGCCGCGCCGTTCAGCGTGCCCGCCAGCAGACCGATCATCAACGCCAGCCCATAGCCTTTCGGCCCGCCGATGGGCAGCAGTGTCCCTGTCCCCGATTGCGCCGGATCGGTCAGCGGCTTGCCTTCCGCGTCGATCATCCAGCCTTCGGGCAGGTCCTGCCCAAGGGCGGCGGCCATCTTGATCTTGCCATAGGCGGCGTTGGTCGTCGCCATGTCCAGCAGGACAGGCCCGCCTTCGCCGCCGGGCACGCCGATGGCGATGGGGTTTGTGGACAGCAGGGCCTCGGTTCCGCCCCAGGGGGCCATGTGATTGGCGCTGCCGACAGCCATGTAGATGCCGATCATGTCCTGCGGCACCGGGCGCATGGCCCAGACCCCGGCGGCCCCGGCATGGTTGGAATTGTGGCACCCGACCCAGGAAACCCCGTGATCAGAGGCGCGCGCGATGGCCTCGTCCACGCAGCGGCGCACCACCAGATGCCCCATGGCGGAATCGCCATCCACGCGGGCCAGCCCGCCCTTGCTGCGGTCGACCCGGATGTCGGGCGTCCGGTTGAAACCACCGGCCTTCAGACGGTCGATATAGCGGGCAAGGCGAAACAATCCGTGGGCGTCGGCTCCGTGCAGATCGGCCTCGATCATCATTTCAGCAACCACCTCGGCATCTGCCTGCGGCAAGCCATGACGCGCCAGAGCAGAAGCGACGAAGGGCTGAAGAACCGAAAGCGGCAGCCTTGGAACGTCGGGTGAGGTCATGCGAATTCCCTTCTCGCCGGAGATCTTCTAACTCTTATATAAGAGTCGAAGGGCAGGCCCGTCAACGGGGGTCGGCAAAGGGTTTTCAGCGCCGGTCTACGAGGTAATCGTGGGCTGACGTGTTGCACAGGCTGCGGCGCCATTCGACCGGTGTGCGCTCTGCCTCGAAGGCCAGGCGGTCGATTTCCAGCAACGGCGTGCCGGGGGCGATCTCCAACAGCTCTGCATCCCCGAAGCTGGCCGCCGCCGCCCGCAACCGTTCCTCGGCAGAGGTCACGGTCCGACCGTAGCTACGTTCGTAATGGCGGAACAGGTGGTCGGGCAATGCGCCGCCCTCGCCCAGACCGGGCAGGACGGCTTCGGCCACCACGATCCGTTCCAGAATCGTCGGGCGGTCCCGCAACAACCGGACCCGCAGCAGGCGCCGCACCGGACTTTGTGGCGGCAAGGCAAGGCGGTCAGCCTCTGCTTGCGTGGCCGCGCCGATTTCACAGGACTCCAGCCGGGCGGGGGGCAATTCGTGCTGCCCGTCATGGCCGATCATGTTGAAGAACAGGAACAGCGACCGGCGATCCTCGATCTCCGGGACGAAAGTGCCAAGACCCTGACGTCGGGTCAGCAGACCTTCGTCGACAAGGCCGTTCAGCGCGCGGCGCACGGTGCCCTGGCTTACGCCAAGCTCGGCGGCAAGCTTCATCTCGCTGGGGATCATGGCGCCGGGGGGATAGACCTTTTGCAACAGGCGCTGGCGCAATTCGCCATCGACCATTTCATAAAGCGGCACCTGACCGATCCTGCGGGGCGCCCGCCCGCGCGGCGCCATCAGCGCCCCCTCGAGGCCGGGCAGGAAGGCAAGGCGCGACGCATGATCAGTTTCCCCTGCATGACGGAACATAGGCCGGACCTGTCTAGCGCGGCGCCCTGCCCCATGCAATTACGCAGCCGCATCACGCGAAAGGCCGCCCCAGGGGAGGGAGGGTCCCACGGGCGGCCTTTCTGCAGGTCGACGTCAGGCGTTCAGGAGGCCATGACCTGCAATTGCTTCAGGGCTGTATCAACCTCTCGGACACGCTCTGCGTTGTCCGTGGCGACCGACCCATCCGCGTTGTGGAACGAGTTCTCGAACCCCACACGGGCCTTGCCGCCAAGGCGGGCAGCCTCGACCAGGCTGGCGGTTTCATCCGCCCCGAAGGCGCAGACCATCCAGTCGAAGGTCTGCCCCTCTGCCCGCTTGAGCTCATCGAGGTATTCGGACAGGGCAAAGGCGTTGAGGCTGCCATCGGCATAGGTGCCGCGCACCAGCTGAATCAGGTGGTGCTTACCGGGAATGTGGCCGTTTTCCGTCGCGATGACGAAGCCCTGCACCTCTTGCGGGCTGTAGAGGATATGCTGGATCTCGACCCCCTCTTCGGCCGCCCAGTCGTAGAATGCATGGGCGGCGGGCCAGTCGGTGGGCTGGCGCACGATTTCGCGCAGGGCGACAGAGACGTAGCGCGGCTTCAGCTTGCGCATCATGGCGCGCTGCGCCTCGGCCTCGTAGCGCCCGGCAGATTCCGACGTCACTTGCAGGTAGGTGTCGGGCAGATCCGATTCCAGCCGCTCGAGCAGGGCACGATAGCGGCCCGCGTCCAGCAGATGCACGCCCTGGGCGTCGCGCAGATGCAGGTGCAGGCCATCCGCCCCCGCCGCCACGCAGCGCTTTGACGTCTCGACCAACTCGTCGTCCGTCATCGGAAGCGCCGGGTGGTCGGCCTTGGTTCGCCGCGCCCCGTTGGGCGCAGACATCAGCCGGGGGAGCGCCCTCATAGAGCCTCACCCATTTCCGCGAAGCGCCCGCGATGGAACAGCAGGGGCGCGACATCCTGATGGTCGACGCGCAGAACCCGTCCGATGAATATCTCGTGGTCGCCGCTGATGATCCGCTTTTCGGTCCGGCATTCCAGCGTTGCCAGCGCGCTGCGCAGCACCGGCACCCCATAGTGGCCGGCCCACCAATCCACGCCGGAAAACTTGTCTTCGGCGGGATTGCAGAACCGCATTGTCTCGTCCTTGGCGCCCGCCCCCATGATGTTCACGGCAAACCCGTCATGGGCGCAGAAGGCCTCGCGGGACGGGGAATTCAGCCCGATGCTCCACAGGATCTGCGGCGGATCGAGCGAGACGGACGAGAACGAATTGACCACCAGGCCGACGGGTTTCCGGTTTTCGCCAAGCGATGTCACCACGGTCACGCCGGTTGCAAAGCAGCCGAAAACGTCCCGCAGGAGCCGGGCATCGATTTGATCAAGTTCAGTTTCTTCAGACATGCTTTTTCCTTCCTCTTCGTCGCTTGCCCCAGAATATGAGCGGTTGAAGCATCAGGACAATTAATATTAGACTGTGGCAGATAGAAGAAAAGTGGATAGCCGGTCATGAAGCTTCAGCAATTGCGTTATTTCGTTGCGGTCTTCGAGCAGGGCTCGTTTTCGGCGGCCGCCGAGAAGGTCAATGCAACCCAGTCCGGTCTGTCCATGCATGTGGGCCAGATCGAAAAGCGCTATGGCGTGGTGCTGTTTTCGCGCAGTTCCTCCGGTGTCAGCCCGACCGAAGCCGGGCGGTCCTTCTACCGCGAAGCCGTGAAGGTCCTTGCGGCGGCCTACCGCGCAGAGGATCGCATCCGGTCGCTTTCCAAATCCGTGACCGGGCATATCCGGGTCGGCCTGATGCCCACCTTTACCCGCGCGGTGCTGACCCCTGCCCTGCTGGAATTCGCAGAGGAATATCCCGAGGTTCGCCTGTCGATCTCGGAAGCCTATTCCGGGGCGCTGGCCAATGACGTGACCGAAGGGCGTCTCGATTTCGCGGTTGTCCCGGCCTCCTTTGACTTAGGCGAAATGCTGGTGGCGACGCCGATGGGTCAGGATCGGGAATGCCTGGTCTGCGCTGCCGGGCGCGAATTCCCCACCACGCCGGATGGCGTGCGCCTGCGGGATCTGCCGCCGCAGAAATTCGTCCTTCCCGGCCAGGGCAATGCGCGGCGCCATCGGATCGACGCCTACCTTGGCCAGAACCAGATCGAGGTGCTGGAACGCCTGCAACTGGACACGATGCACGGCACGCTCGGGCTGGTGGGGCAGTCGGACTGGGTGTCCATCCTGCCCGGTATCCTTTGCCTGCCCGATCTGGACGGCACGCGCCGCCGCGTCGTGCCGCTGGCCGATCCCGCCCTCACGGTGGATTATCTGCAGATCGAACACGCCTCGCGTCCGCTGAGCCAGGGCGCACAGGCCTTTGCCGACATCCTGCAGAAGGAACTGACCCGCGCGCTCGGGGTCGCGCCTGTCAGCCGGAACCCCGACCGGTCCGCCCTGCGCAGTATCGTCGCCACGGCCTGAGCCGAGCTGACCGCCCATGGGGGAGATGCCTTTGGCGCCGCCTCACCGGATCTGGATGGCAACGGGCGAAGGCCATCAGTAAATCTGATAGGCGCTGAAATTTTTAATCATTTCTTTTATGCCCCGTCGGGCGTTAGCGTTTTCTTAGGGAACGCCGAAACCCTTGCTAAGCAATTGATCTGCAAAGACGTCACCGCGATGCGCGCGCCACGTCGTACCACAGCGGATCATGACCGCGGCCAGGGGCGTTGCACGGGTTCGGACCGCGGGCCCGGTTGCCATTGATTACGGGAATGCACATGACTTCTATCCAACTTCACTCCTCCGTTCATGGGGCGGCCGATGCGCCCGTCCTGCTGCTGCTCAACAGTCTCGGCGCGACGGAGGCCATGTGGGAGGCGCAGATCCCGCTGCTGAGCGGCCATTACCGGGTCATCACTTGCGACACGCGCGGCCACGGTCAAAGCCCGGCCCCCGAAGGCCCCTATGCCTTTTCCGATTTCGTCGATGACGCGCTGGCGGTGCTGGATGCCCATGGGGTTGAAAAGGCCTCTGTCCTGGGTCTGTCGCTTGGCGGGATGACCGCCCTTGGTCTGGGCCTGAACCACCCCGACCGGATCGAACGGATCGTCTGCTGTGCGGCGCGTTCCGACGCGCCAGAGCCTTTCGTGCAAAGCTGGCACACCCGGCTGGCCAAGCTGGACGAAGGCGGCGTCGAAGCGGTCTGGAACGGCACCGTCGGCTTCTGGCTGAGCGAAGAAACCCGCGCCGCCCACCCCGAGCGCGAAGCGGCGCTGCGCGACGGCTTCCTGCGCACCTCGCCCACCGGCTATCGCGGCTGCGCCCATGCGCTGATGGAACTCGATTACCTGCGCCACCTCGGCAAGATGACCGTGCCCGCGCTGTTCGTTTCCGGAGAGAACGACGGCGGCGCCTCCCCTGCAACGATGGAAGAAATGGCCGCCGCCTGCCCCGGATCGCAATATGCCTGCGTCAGCGGCGCCAAGCACGTCATCAACGTTGACCGGCCGCAGGACTTCGCCCTCGCGATCGGTGGCTTCCTCGAACTGGATACCGAGTAATCCCGATGAGACCGACTGATCGCACCAATCCCGCTCCCGCTGCGCCCCGCGCTCAGAACGGCTCAGGCCGGGCCCTCGGCCCGGCGGCAGGTGGGCGTGTCGGTTGATCGGACATATGCTTCCGATCCTGGGACCAATAGGAATATTGGTCCTGATCGGCTACGCGATGGGACGCGGCGCCACGGGGCTGGACACCCGGACGCTCAGCACGGTCGTCGTGATGGTGGCAGCGCCCGCGCTGATCTTCAGCAGCCTGACTTCGTTGGAGATCACACCGCAGGCGGTGGTGGCAATCTCGGGCGCGGCGGCGCTGTGTCTGGCAATCTCGGCCCTTCTGGCCGCTTTGGTCCTGAAACTGACGGGCGGGTCCCTGCGCAGCTTTCTTCCGGTGCTCATGATGCCCAATTCGGGCAACATGGGACTGCCCCTGGTCATGCTGGCTTTCGGGGACGCGGGACGGGAGCTTGCCGCGGCCTATTTCGTCGTCGTCGCCCTGGCCCAGCATTCCATCGGCATGTCGATCTATGCGGGCAGTTTCAAGGTCGGCACCCTGCTGCGTCAGCCGCTGATCTATTCGGTCCTGCTGGTCGTGCTGGTGCTGACGACGGGGATAGACGTGCCCCCCGTCATTGCCACGACGGCCGAGATGACCGGCGGCATGATGGTCCCCGCCATGCTGCTGTTGCTTGGTACATCGCTGGCGCGGCTGCGGGTGGCGGATCTGAAATCAGCCGTCGTCCTGGCCTTCGGGCGGCTGGCGATCGGGGTGATCTCGGCCATCTGCGTGATCTGGATTCTCGGGCTCGAGGGGATGCCCGCGGGCGTCGTTTTCCTGATGGCGACCATGCCGACGGCCATCGTAATCTACGTTTTCTCGGAACGGTACAACCGCGATCCCGAACGCGTGGTCGGTGTCGTCGTGGTTTCAACCCTGCTGACCTTTGCCTGCCTGCCCGGCCTGACCTGGATTGCGCTCAGGATGGCGGGCGTCGCCTCCTAGGTCAGAATCGTTCCCCTGACGACGGATCGGTGGCGAAACCGGAATTACGAAAAATTGGGTGACCAATCATGAAAAAGAAGCCGAAATAATACCAGTCAATAACCTGATTTAAAACGAAAAAAAGATGCGGTGGAAACGTAGAAGATTTATGTTGAATGGAAGGAATGGCTGACCAAAGTTGATCGAAGCTGCGCTCTGCCCGACCACCGGCACGCGCGGTTCAACGGATTGGAGGATCCGTCTGCGGGAAAGCCCCCGCATCACATCAAGGGAGGAGACATCATGACAGACGACAGGAAACACCTGACCCGCCGTGCGATTCTGGCGCAGGGCGCAAGCGCGACCGGCCTGGCGGCCATGGCCATCACCATGCCCGGCATGGCACTTGCCCAGAACTTTCCCCGCCGGCCGGTGACACTTGTGGTGATGTATGCCGCGGGTGGCGGCACCGATGCCATTATGCGCAAGCTGGCCGATGAAATGGCCCGCGCGCAAGGCTGGACGATCAACGTGGTCAACAAGCCCGGCGCGGTCGGCGGCGTGGCGACGCAATATGTCTCTGCAGCACGGCCCGATGGCTACACGCTGCTGGGGGCGGCCAATTACAACCGCTTCGTGCGAGTCCTGGGCCATGCCGATTTCGTGCCATGGCAGGACTGGCTGCCGATGAAGGCCGCCGATGCGCCCGCCAGCTGGTCGGTGCGCGCGGATTCCCCCTTCCAGACCATGGAAGACGTGATCGAAGAGGCAAAGGCCAACCCCGGCAAACTGACGATCTCCACCTCCGGCACCGGTGGTGTCTGGCACGAAGTCTCGCTGATCATCGCCAACATGGCCGGGATCGAGATGAAATACGTCCCCTACAAGGGCGGCAAACCGGCCACGCTGGCCGGGCTTCAGGGCGAAACCGATGTCGCCGGCGGCGGTCTGCATGAACATATCGACCTGATCCGCAGCGGCGAATTGCGCAATCTCTGCCACGCCAGCACCAGCGACATCACCCTGGATGACGGCAAGGTCCTGCCCTCGATCGGCGGGATCATCCCCGAGGCGCAGAAGATCCTGCCCGTCGGTGCCACCTACAACTTCATGGTGCCGCGCAATCTGCCGCCCGAAGTCCTTCAGCAGCTTGCCGACGCCTTCCGCGCGGCCGCAACCTCTGACGGCTTCAAGGAGATGATGGAGCAGAACTTCTTCCAGCCCGGTCTGCTTGTCGGCGAAGAAGCCGACCGTCAGGGCGCGCTGATGGAGACCATCACGGCCGATATCTTCAACAAGAACCAGGACGCCATCGGCGCCGAGGTCCGGACCGCCGAGGAACTTGGCCTGCCCGCGCCCGAGGACTTCGATTCCTGGTGGCCGCCGCAGGGCTACACCCCGCCGCCGATCAGCTGATTGCCCCCGGCCCGGGTTGCGATGGCCGCCCGGGCGCATTCCCTGCTTCAACTAACCAGCCGAAGGCTGGCACCGGAGGTGCCATTCATGACTTCCCCTGTTTCGGACGACATCAAGTTCGAAGGCGAGGACGCGAACGCGGGCGACGCCGCCCCGATCCTCGACATCATCGCGGCCGGAGCCCTGATCGCCACGGCCATCGTGGTCATGGTGGCCTCCCTGCGTCTTCCCGTACCGGGATCTGCGCTGACCGCGCCGGGGTTGCTGCCCTTCATGGCTGCGGCATCGCTGGCGGTCATGGCAATCGTGCTGGGGCATTCGGCAATCCAGCGCCGGCGCGTGACCGGCGCGTCTTCGGAACAGCTTTTCGGTGATCTCGAAGAACAGATGCGGATGCTGGTGCTGGCCGGGATGGTCGGGGCCTACATCCTTGCGCTGCAGCTTCTGGCCTTTCAGGTCTATTTCGACATCGCTGGTATCCCCTTCGTCTTTTCGGCCTTCCAGCCCGTCAGCTTCATCGCGCTTGCCGCCATCATGCATGTCTTCTGGCGCGGCCCCCTGTGGACCAAGGCGGCGATTTCCGCCGGATGGACCCTGGCGCTGACACTGACCTTCCAGAAACTCTTCAACATTCCACTGCCGGGCGGATTCTGAGCCATGATTGACGCATTCCTCCAACTCATGTCTCCGATGCTGCTGATCATGACGCTTGCCGGGGTGTCGCTCGGCATCATCTGGGGCGCCCTGCCGGGGCTGTCGACGACCATGGCCATGGGCCTGCTGATCGGCCTCTCCGCGGGCATGTCGCAGGACCTGGCCATCTGCTTCATGATCGGCGTCTATACCGGTTCGGTCTTCGGTGGCGCGATCTCGGCCATCCTGATCAACATCCCCGGCACCCCCGACGCGGTGCCCACGATGATCGAAGGCCACCAGTTGGCGCAACGCGGCGAAGGCGGCCAGGCGCTTGGCATGTCGATCACCGCCTCCTTCATCGGCGGGACCCTGGGCATCCTGCTGCTGGTCCTGTTCATTCCGCTGATCCTCAGCTTCGCCCTGAACTTCCGCTCGTGGGAGATGTTCTGGCTGGCCGTCATCGGCATCATGGTCTCGGGCTCCATGGCCTCGGGCGAGATGCCCCTGAAGGGCTGGATCGCGGGCTGGATCGGTATCCTGATCGCCCTTGTCGGCCTGGACGAGATCCACGCGGTGCCGCGTTTCACCTTCGGCAGCTTCATGCTGTTCGACGGCATCAGCTATGTCGCCATCCTGATCGGCCTCTTCGGCTTTGCCGAGATCCTGCGCACCCTGCCCTCGCGCTCGGCCCCCACCATCCCCAGCAAGGTCGGCCGGGTCTTTCCGCCGCTGCGCCAACTGCTGCGCTTCACCCCCGCCGCGACCCGGTCGGGCATCCTGGGCGCGCTTATCGGGGCCGTGCCGGGTGCGGGCGCCAACGTGGCCTCCTTTCTTGCCTATGACATCGGCCGCCGCCGTGCCTCGCCCGAGGAACAGGCGAAATGGGGCAAGGGCAGCTATCAGGCGCTGGTCTGCGCGGAAACATCGAACAATGCCAATATCGGCGGGTCGATGCTGCCCACGCTGGCGCTCGGCATTCCGGGCAACGCGGCTGCTGCCGCGCTGCTGGCTGCGCTGACGCTGAAGAATGTCAGCGTCGGGCCGACCATCCAGATCGACCACCCCGGCCTGATCTACTTCATCTACGGCGCGCTGCTGCTGGCCAACATGATGATGTTCGGCGCCGCCTTTGCCCTGATCAAGCCCTGCGTCAAGCTGTTCAGCCTGCCGCGCGGCGTGCTGATGCCGCTGATCATCCCGGTCTGCATCATCGGCGCATGGTCGGTGAAGCTGTCGATGTTCGATGTCTGGATCATGTTCGGCGCCGGTATCTTCGGCGTGCTGCTCAGCATCTTCCGCTTCCCGGTCGCCCCGATCGTGCTGGGTGTCATCCTGGCCCCGCTTGCGGACGAGAACCTGCGCCGCGCGCTGCTGGTCTTCGAGGACAAGAGCCTGGGCTTCGTGATGTCGCAATGGATCGGGACGGTCCTGATGCTGGCAGTGCTGTTCGTGGTGGTGGAAGGGATCCTGCGGGGTCTGCGCAGCCGCCGGGAAAAAACCGCTGCCCTTGCGGCGGAATGACGATGAAAGAGGAAAAGAGCGAGATGACTAAGGACAAACAACAGGTCGGCCTGGCAATCGTGGGCTGCGGCACCATCGGACGGATCCGTGCGGAACTGGCGCGCGCCTTCCCCGGTATCGGCTGGATCGGCCTTTGCGACATCAAGTCCGACATCGGCCACAAGCTGGCCGAGGATGTGCAGGCCGATTTCTACACCGACGATTACCGCGAACTTCTGAACCGCCCCGAGGTCACCGCGACGATCATCGCCACGGACGAGAACTTTCACTTCGATCCCACCATGCTGGCCATCGAGAACGGTCATGCGCTGTTCATCGAAAAGCCGCTGGCCACCGATGCGCGCCAGTCGGCCCAGATCCTTGCCGCGATCGAAGAAAACGGCATCGACGCGGTCGTTGGCTATACCCAGCGGTTCCGCCGCCGGTTCCTGGCGATCAAGGAACGTCTTGTCACCGGCCAGATCGGCGATGTGCATTCCGTCGTCACCCGCGCCTTCATGAACCGCATGGTTCCCATCGCCACGACGCAGCGCACCCAGGAACGTGCCACGCTGACGCCGATGGTGGTTTCGGGGACCCACAGCCTCGACATGTCGATGTGGCTGATGGAGGGCAAGAAACCCGTCTCGGTCTTTGCGCAGTCCTGCGACAAGGTGCTCAGCGCCCATGGCACCAAGGACAGCACCTTCGGCGTCTTCACCATGGAAGACGGCACGATCTGGTCGATGAACATCAGCTGGGCCCTGCCCGAGGTCTGGCCCGGCGCCGTCTACGGCATCGAGATCGGGATTGTCGGCACCGAAGGCGTCATCGACATCGAGGACACGCACCGCGATCTGGTCATGGCGACCAATGTGGCGCAGGGCGGCGGCTATGTGCCCGATGGCTATACGCCCCCGGCGCGGCACGTCGATTTCCTGACCTCCTACCCGCCGGGCGATCTGCATGACGGTCAGCTTTGGGGTCCGATGCGCGAGGAAACCAACAGCTGGTTCCAGCGCGTCTATGCCGGGATGCGCACGCCGCATGCCACCGCCGCCGACGGCCATCGCAACCTGATGATGACCATGGCGATGGACCTTTCGGCCAAGCGCGGCGTGCCCGTTGCCCTGCCCGTCGACCCCGACGAGCTGATGCGCGAGCTGGTCGGATGAGCGCGCTCCATCGCATCACCTTCGGCGGCTACCAGGGGCCGGCCTCCGTGCATACGCGCGGGGCCGAGGCCTTTGCCGCGGCCCTGTCGCGCCTGACCGATGGCCGCGCCGAGGTCGTGCTGCGCCCCAACATCACCACCGAGGGGCGCAAGGCCGCCGATCTTCTCGACATGGTCGAGCAGGGAGAGATCGACGGCTGCTACTTCTCGTCAAGCTACATGGCGGGGCGCGTGGCCTCGCTGGCCTTGTTCGACATGCCCTTCGCCGCGCCGGAACGCGAGACGCTGTTTGCCAAGCTCGACGGCGCGCTCGGGGACCAAATCGCCGAAGACGTGGCGCGCCAGACCGGCTTTGCCGTCCTGGGGTTCTGGGACAACGGCCTGCGCCATGTCTCGGGGCCGCGCGCGCTGAACGGGCCCGGGGACTGCGCGGGGCTGAGCCTGCGGACCCTCGCCAGCGAAGACCACCAGCGCGCCTTCCGCGCCCTCGGCTTTGATCCGCGCGTGATCGATGTCAAGGACCTGGCCACCGCGGTCGAGGCCGGAGAGGTCGATGCCCAGGAAAACCCGCTGACCAATATCTACAATTTCGGCCTGCATCGCGCGCAGCCCGAGATCACGCTGACCGGCCACCTGCAGGGCGTCGCCCCGGTCTGGTTCCATCGCGCCACGGTCGAAAGCTGGCCCGAGGACCTGCACCGCGCCATCCGCGCCGCCATGGCCGAGGCCGGCCTTGCGCAACGCGGTTTCGCCAAGGCCGATGACAGCGGGTGCACCGACGCCCTGCTGGCCGACGGCTGCCGGTTGCACAGCCTGTCCGCCGATCAGCAAGCCGCCTTCCGGGACGCCGTCGCCGCCGAAAATGCCCGCACGCGGGACCGGATCGACCGCGCAGCCCTGGACCTTTTCGAACAGCCTCAGGAGATCACGGCATGACGCCCGACCAAACCGCTTCCAACGATCCGCATTCCGCGCATCGATCTCCCAACAACGGCAGGGGCAGGTTCCGCAGCCCCGAGACGCTGACCATGGCCGCCCTGCTCATCGCCTCGGTACTCTCGATCCTGTTTCTGGGCGCGCTGGTGGCCGAACCCAAGGCGCTGTTCGGACGGTCGCTGTCGGCCATTGCGCCCAGCCTGTTCCCCACAATCGTCCTGACGGCGCTGGCCGTGCTCAGCGCGCTTGCGCTCTACGCGAACCTGCGCGGGATCGCCCCCGAAGAAGACGCGCCCATGACCCGGGACCAATGGATCCGGGCGGCGACCCTGTTCGGCATCATGCTGCTTTACGCGATGATCCTGACGCCCTTCGGGTTTCTGATCTCGACGATCATCGCCGTGGCGCTGATTTCCATGCTGATGGGCGCGACCTCGGTGACGCAGATCACGCTGGTCTCGGTCATCGGGCCCGTGCTGCTTTACCTTGCCGCGACCCGTTTGCTGGCCGTTTCCCTGCCGGAACTCGACCAGGTCGAGGCCCTTTATTCCCTGGTCCCCGGTCTCTGACGTGCAGAGGCTTCCGGACCCCATGAACCGCCCTGTTTCCAAGAGGCTCGCATGATCGAACAATTCACCCAAGGCTTCGCGATGGCGATGCGCCTTGACACCGTAACGATGATGAGCTTCGGCTTGTTTGCCGGCATGCTGGTCGGCGCGCTGCCCGGTTTCACCACGCTGATGGCGATGGCGATCCTGCTGCCGATCTCCTTCTTCCTTGATCCCATCGTGGGCATCCCCTTCCTGCTGGGGATCTACAAGGGCGGGATCTTCGGCGGCAGCGTCCCGGCGATCCTGATCTCGATGCCCGGCACCGGGGCCTCGGTCGCGACCTCACGGGACGGCTACAAGCTGACCCAGAAGGGCCAGTCGCGAAAGGCGCTGGACATGGCGCTGGTCGCCTCCGTCATCGGCGATACGGCCAGCGACATCTTCACCATCGCGATGATCTTTCCCATCGCCTTCCTCGTCATGCAATTCGGCCCGCCCGAGCTGTTCGCCGTCCTTCTGATGAGCCTTGTGGTAATCTCCGCCACCTCGGGTGCGAACCCGCTCAAGAGCCTCATGATGATCATGCTCGGTCTCTGGCTGTCCTTCATCGGCACCGATCCCCTGGGCGGCGTCGAGCGGTTCACCTTCGGCTCCTTCGATCTGAAATCGGGTATTCCACTGCTGCCGATGCTGATCGGTGTCTTTGCCCTGCCCGAAGTGGCCTCGGTCGTGATCCGCAACGAGAAGGCGCGCAAGCTGACCTCGCTTGTCGGTGAACGGATGAACTGGCCGGACCTGCGCCGCTGCCTGCCCACCATCGGCCGGTCGACCGTGATCGGGACCGCCGTCGGGATCGTGCCCGGCCTTGGTCAGATCGTGGCGGCCATGATGGGCTATTCCGCGGCCAAGAATGCCTCCAAGCATCCCGAAACCTTCGGTGAAGGCGAACTGGAAGGCGTCGCCGCCGCCGAGGCCGCCAACAACGCGGTCAACGGCCCGACCATGGTGCCCCTGCTGACCCTCGGCATCCCGGGTGACAACGTCACGGCGATCCTGCTGGGCGCCTTTGTCGCGCAGGGCCTGCGCCCCGGCCCGCAACTGTTCGAGGAACAGGGTGCCACGGTCTTTGCCATCCTCGTGGCCATGGTCATCGCCAACCTGCTGTTCCTGGTGATCGGCTACCTGTCGATCCCGTTCTTCTCGAAGCTGGTGACGATCAAGACCTCGGTCCTTATTCCGCTGGTGATCATGTTCGCCTTCGCGGGGACCTACGTCTATCGCTCCGACCCCGTCGACCTGCTGATGCTGGTGGTCTTCGGTATCTTCGGGATCATCGCCCGTGCCGCAAGGTTCGACGTGATGCCGATGGTGATGGGCTTCATCCTCGGGCCATCGATGGAATACGCCTTCGGCCAGACCATGGCGATGGCCGGTGGCGATGCCACAGGATTTTTCCTGACCGAACGTATCGGTGCACTCTGCATCCTGCTTGCGACACCGGTGATCGGCTTCCTGCTCTGGAAGCGGCTGAACGCCAAGTCTGCCTCGATCGGCGCCCCGGGACATTAGGTCCTGGGCACGAAGACCCGGACACCAAGACCGGGAGGTTCGAGCCGGGAGACTCGAACCAGGACACTAACGAACGACTTAAACCAAGGGAGGACCTTAACTATGATGAAGAAAACCTTGAAGGCATCGCTGACAGCCTGCGCGCTGGCGGCGGCGGCCCTGACCGGGACCACCGGCAGCGCTCTGGCCGAATACCCCGAAAAGCCGGTGACCATGGTGATCCCGCTTGGCGCGGGCGGATCGCACGACCTGAATGCACGGGTCATCACGTCGATCCTGCCGAACTACCTGGACCAGTCGGTGATCGTCCAGCTGACGCCGGGTGCCGGCGGCCAGAAGGGCACGCAGGAGGTCGCACGGGCCAAGCCCGACGGCTACAAGTTGCTGTTCACGCACAACTACATCGACATGCTGCAGCAATACGTCGAGAACCTGCCCTACGATCCGCTCGAAGACTTCGTGACGGTGGCACGGGTGAACTATGCGCCGACCTCGGTCATCGTGCCTGCCGACAGCCCCTACGAGACCTTCCAGGATCTCGTTGACGACGCGAAAGCCAATCCCGGCAAGATCCAGATGGCCCATTCGGGCAACTGGGGCGCCTTCTTCGTGCCGACCGCGCAAATGATGCAGAAGCTCGACATCTCGCTGAACCTCGTGCCCTACCAAGGGGGCGGCCCGGCTCTGCAGGCGCTGCTGTCCGGGGATGCGGATGTGACCATGGCCTTCCCTTCGGCCCTTGGTGAAATGCTGCGTGCAGGCGAAATCCGCGTTCTGGCCACAGCGGGTGACAAGCGGATCTATGACGACGTCCCGACCTTCGCCGAAGTGGGCGTTGATGGCGACATCGGCTTCATGCACCGCTTCGTGCTGGCACCGAAAGACACCCCGCAGGACGTGATCGACACCCTGGCCGCAGCCTTCGAAAAGACTTTCGAGGACCCGACCTTCAACACGCTGATGGGGCGTCTGGGCGAAAGCGTCGACCCGATGAGCGGTCCCGAGTACGAGAAACTGCGCGCAGGTCAGGCCGAGGCCTACGAGAACCTGGTCTCCGATCTGACCTCTCAATAAGCCACGGCTTTCGAAACGACAAAGGCGGTGTGCCCCAAGGGGCGCGCCGCACAGCGTTTACAGCCCCACGGCGCAAAAGGTTGACCAATAGCGCGCCCGTGCGACATCACGGGACCAGATGGAAGAGCCGGGAAAGCAGATGAGCGACAAGATCTTGACGAGGGCCCGCAGCTGGATAGTGAATTCGGGTCTCGCCGAAGGCGACCGCCTGCCCCCGGAACGTTCGCTGTGCACCCAGTTGGGCATGACCCGGTCCGAACTGCGCAAATCGCTGCTGTTGCTGGAAGCCGAAGGGCTTCTGTCGCGTCACGTCGGGCGCGGCACCTACCTTGCCAAGCTCCCCAAGACCGCCGGAAATGCCGGGATCGAAACGGCGATCTCCGCCCTGTCGCAGACCACGGGCCCGGTCGATTCCATGTCGGCACGTCAGGCCCTTGAACCGGAGCTTGCCGCCCTTGCCGCGTTGCATGCCACGCCGGCGCAACTGCGCGAATTGCGCCGTCTGTGTCAGGCGATGCCCGTGGCCAGCAGTTGGGCGCGTTACGAACAACTGGACAGCCGGTTTCACGAAACCATCGCCGAAGCCTCGGGGAATACCCTCTTGCAGGCCATGCACCGCATCGTGAACGGGGTCCGCCTGGTGGTCGTCTGGCGACAGCTCGACACCCCCGACAGCGGACCGGAATCCCATTACCATTCGTTTGACGAACATCAGGCCATCCTTGCCGGGATCGAGAGGCGCAAGCCCGACGAGGCCCGACAGGCAATGTACGCACATCTGAATTCGACGCTGCAGACGATGCTGGCCCGCCGCTGAACCGCATGCGCAACAGGGGCGCCCGCCGTGGGATCGGGAATGTTCATGGCCGCCATCAGATTAACTTTATTCCCGCAAGGCTCTGTCGGCCTTATGTTTTTGGCAACAACTGGATTTGAGGAGAGAACAATATGCGACAGGTCGAAGTGGCTGTCATCGGAACAGGCTGGTGCGGCGGTATGCGCGCGGAATCGCTGGCGAAATCGGCGCTGGTCGACAAATTGCACATCTGCGAGATCAACCCCGAGCGCCTGGCAGAAGTCGCGGCGCTGACCAAGCCCGCATCCACGACGGAAGATTACCAGGACATCGTGGCGAATGACGCGATCGAAGTGGTCTATATTTCGACCACGCCGGAACCGACCCACTACCCCATCGCGCGCGATTGCCTGAAGGCAGGCAAGCATGTGCTGCTGGAAAAACCCATCGCCATGGACCTGGCCGAAGCCGACGATCTGATCAACATCGCCAAGTCGCAGGGCGTGAAGTTCACCATCGGCTATTCGCAGCGCTTCAACCCCAAGATCGCCTATGCCCGCAAGGCCATTGCCGAGGGCAAGCTGGGCAAGGTCGTCAGCGTCATGGTCTCGCGCCACCTGTCGCGCAGCCTCGGGACGCGGATCGCCAACCGGGTCAAGCTGTCTCCGGCGGCGATGGAAAGCACCCATGACCTCGATTTCGTCTTCTGGCTGCTGGCCCCGGCCAAGCCCGAAAAGATCTATTCGCAGGGCGCCTATGGTTTCATGAAGGAACTCAACGGCTCCTACGATTGCATGTGGAACACCGTCAACATGAGCGACGGCAGCCTTGTGGTGATCGGGGGCGGATGGAACCTGCCGCCGAGCTACCCCAACTACTGCGCCACCTGGATCGAGATCACCGGCACCGAAGGGTCTCTGGTTCTGGACGACACCGCACGAGATCACTGGCTGAACACCGTCGAGGGTGGCACGCAGTTCCCCATGTCGACCATGCCGGGTGAACACCTGGATCACGTGTATGCCGGTCAGATGGGGCCGGAAACACTGCATTTCCTTGAATCCGTCCTGCTGGACCGCGCCCCGCTGGTGGCGCCGGAACATGCGCGGATGGTGATGGAAAGCTACCTTGGCGCCGATATCTCGGCCGCCACGGGCGAGGTCGTCGGGCTGCCGCTGTCCAACAGCTCCATGGCGACATTGGCCGACCTCAAAGCAGCCGAATGATCACCTGTAGCGTCATTGGTCTGGGTCAGATGGGGCGGGGCATTGCGCGCCGCCTCGATCAGGCAGGGCTGCTTGTGGCCGCCTTCGACGCCAGCCCGCAGGCGATGGCCGGCGCCGGGCTTTCGCAGGCGGTTCACGAGGACGCGCTGGCCGCCGATGTGGTGCTTTTCGTCGTGCCGAGCACGGCACAGATCGCCGACAAGCTGGCCGATGCCCCGCTTCGGGATGGTCAGGTGATCGTCGATCTGACCACATCGCATCCCGATGACAGTGCGGCCCTTGCGGCGCGCATCGCGTCGCAGGGCTGCGCCTATGTCGATGCGGCGATGACCGGCGGCGCGGCGGGGGCGGATGCGGGCAAGCTGACCCTGATGATGGGCGGCGAGGCACAGGTTATCGACAGGATCGCCCCGGCGCTGGACCAGATTGCGCAACAGCGGTTCCACATGGGGCCGGTGGGGGCGGGCCATTCCATGAAGCTGGTCCACAACCTGATCCTGCACAGCGCGTTCATGGCGACCTGCGAGGGGCTGACCCTGGCGCAAAAGGCCGGGCTGGACGTGGACAGCGCGGTCGAGGTGCTGAACGCCGGCAACGCCCGCAGCTTCGTGACCGAGGTCCGCTTTCCCCGCGATATCCTGAGCGGCACGATGAACGCGCGTTCCCGGATCGCCAACCTGGAAAAGGACCTGGCGCTGGCCAGCCGCTTTGCCGAGGCCATGAATGGTCCTGCGGGCTATACCGACCTGACCCATCGCCTGCTGGCGCTTGCCGTGGCGCGGGGTGAGGGCGAGACGGATTTCTCTCATCTCTTCGAAATGGCCGGTTCCCTGATGGCCGGGGTCGACAATGCCGACAGCTAGGCCAGAGATCGGCGTCTTCGGCCTTGGCCTGATCGGGTCGGCGCTGTCGGGGCGGTTGCTGAGCGGCGGTTATACCCTGCGCGGCTTTGACCCCGACGGGCAGCGCCGGGCGGATTTCGCCGCCCTTGGCGGCACGGCCTGCCCCCCCGAAGAGGTCTGGCAGGCCGAGGTCGTCTTTTCCTGCGTCTTCGACACCGACCAGCTTGCCGTGCTGATCGACGCGGCCCCGCCCGGGCCACGCATCCTGATTTCCGTCAGCACCTGTGATCCCGACCGCATGGCCGATCTGGCCCAAGCGGCTGCCGGAAAACACATCACGCTGATCGAATCCCCGCTGTCCGGCACCTCGCGTGCGCTGGCGAAAGGCGCCGTCCTGCTGCTGGTCAGCGGGGACACGGCCAGCGCCGCGCGCCTCGCCCCCGTCTTCGAACGCCTGTCACACCGGCATATCCACGTCGGCGCCATCGGCAACGGCAACCGGGCCAAGCTGGCGATCAACCTCGTGCTTGGCCTGAACCGCGCGGCCCTGGCCGAAGGCATGGTCTTTGCCAGCGCGCTCGGCCTTGCGCCGCAGGATTTCCTCGACATGGCGCGGGCCTCGGCGGCGCATTCGGACGTGATGGAGGCCAAGGGCGATCTGATGGTCGCGCAGGATTTCACGCCGCAGGGGCGCATCGCGCAATCCTTCAAGGATTTCTCCCTGATCGAGGACCGCGCCGCCGCCGAAGGCCAGGGCTTGCCATTCACCGCCACCTATCTTGAGATGATGCGCGACGCTCTGGACCGTGATGAGGGGGATCTGGACAATGCCGCCGTCCTCTTGCCGATCAAACGCAGCCGCCCCCGCGACGCGGCGGGCAAACCCTAACCGATCCGGCCAAGGCTGCCTTTGGCCGGGCTTCACCAAGCGCGCGTTGCGTGCATTCGACAGACAGGACGCATGATGATCGACCTATATACCTGGACGACCCCCAACGGCCGCAAGGTTTCCATTCTGCTGGAAGAACTGGGCGTGCCCTATACGATCAAGCCCATCGACATCTCGAAGGACGAGCAATTCGCGCCCGAGTTCCTGGCCATCGCGCCGAACAACCGCATCCCGGCCATCGTGGACCATGAAACCGGTGTCCACCTGATGGAAACCGGGGCGATCATGATGTACCTGGCGCAGAAATATGACCGCTTTCAGGCCAGCGGCGACGAATACTGGCGCATGGTGGAATGGCTGATGTGGCAGATGGGCGGCCTTGGCCCGATGCTGGGTCAGGTGCACCACTTCGTGAAGTACAACCAGGGCAAGTCGGAATATTCCGAAGCCCGCTATTCGGCCGAGGCAAAGCGGCTTTACGGAGTGCTCGATCGCCGCCTTGAGGGGCGCGATTACGTCGCCGGTGAAGGGCGCGGCGAATACACCATCGCCGACATGTCCATGTGGCCCTGGATCTCGCGTCATGACTGGCAGGGGATCGACCTTGCGGATTACCCGAATGTGCGCAGCTGGTACCAGCGCCTGCGCGCCCGTCCGGCGGTGCAATCGGGCTATCACCTGCCCAAGAAGGTCAACGAGATCCCCGAGGGCTGAATGCAATTGCGCCCGGCTGCGGATCAGCCGGGCGCACGAGGCCTTAGAGAACTTCGAAGACCGAAGCGGTGTCGTAATCCTCGGGCAGGTCGGCCAGCGCCTTGGTGTAGAGCCGGCGCGCCTGGGCAAACAGCGGCGCGTCCCGGCCCCGTTTGGCCAGATCCGTTTCGATGAGGTCGAGATCCTTTTCGAACATCCGCAGGGTGGCCGAGGCCGGGCGATAGGCCGCCGAGATCATCAGCGGCATCCGCAGGTCCGACATCCGCGACTGCCCTGCCCCGGAGCTGAGCAGGTTATAGACCGCGTCCCGGTCCAGCCCGAGGGCATCGGCATAGGCAAGGGTTTCCGCCGCCGCCGCGTTGTGGACCGCGACCGCGTGGTTCGCCATCAGCTTCATGCGGATGCCCGAGCCGAAATCCCCGACCTTCTGGACCAGTCGCGTGAACCCTTCGAGCACCGGCATAGCCGCGTCGATCGCCGCATTCTCTCCCGAGGCCATCATCACCAGATCCCCGGCCTTCGCCTGGCTCCCGGTGCCGCTGACCGGGCAATCGAGCAGGGTGATCCCTGCGCCGGCAAGCGTGTCGCGCAGGGCGATCTTGTCCGCCAGCGCGAAGGTGCCGGTTTCCACCACGATCTGTTCGGGGGTCAGCAGTTGCGCCAACTGGCCACCGACCGCTTGCAGAACATCGGGGCGCGAAAGCGAGATGACCACAGTTCCGCAGTCGGCAAGCCATTCTCCGGGGCCGTCATGGGTGGTGACGCCCAGCCCCTGCACCGCCGCGCGGGCGGCCTCCGTGGGATCGGCGCCATGCACCTGGAACCCGGCCTTCAGCAGGTTGGCGGCATAGGAAGCCCCCATGATCCCCAGCCCGATGACCCCCACGGTGCCCTTTTGCGTCGTGCTCATGACGTGCCCACCGGCAGCAGCAGGCTGGAGCCCGTGGTGCGCCCCGCCTCAAGGTCGTGATGCGCCCTGACGACATCGGCCAGCGGATAGGTCTGGTCGATATTCACCGCAATCGCCCCGCTGGCCACCATGTCAAAGATCGCCTCGGCCGCCGCGACCAGATCGCTGCGTTCCGCGATGTAGTCCGCAAGGGTCGGCCGGGTGAAATAGAGCGAGCCATTGTACTGAAGCTGACCGGGGGTGACCGCCGGGGCCTCGCCCGTGGTGGCGCCGAAGGACACGAACATGCCGTAGCGCCCAAGGCTTTGCAGCGAGGCGTCGAAGCTGGCCTTGCCGACGCTGTCATAAACCACCTGCACGCCCTTGCCGCCGGTGATCTCGCGCACCCGCGCGGCCACGTCTTCGGTCTTGCGGTCAATGGCATGGGCATAGCCGAGGCGTAGCAGTCGGGCACAGCTTTCGGCCCCTGCCGTGACGCCGATCATCCGCGCGCCAAGGGCCTTGCCCCATTGGCCCGCGATCTGACCGACCCCGCCCGAGGCCGCCCAGAACAGCACATCGTCACCGGGCTGCACCTTGTAGGTGCGGGTCAGCAGGTAATGCACCGTCGTGCCCTTCATCAGCACGGCGGCGGCGGTGCGCGCGTCGATGCCCTCGGGCAGTTTCACGGTACGCGCGGCGGGCAGGTTGCGATGGCGGGCATAGGCCCCCAGCACCGGCCCATAGGCCACCGCGTCCCCGACGGAAAAGTCGGAGACGCCCTCGCCGATGGCAATCACCCGCCCGGCCCCTTCTAGGCCGAGAGGGCTTGGCAGGGACATCGTGTAGGTGCCCGAGCGCTGGTAGACATCCATGAAGTTCAGGCCGATCGCGTCCTGCACGATCTGGACCTCCCCGGGTCCGGGGGCGTCCAGCGGCGCCGTTTCCAGCTGCATGACCTCGGCCGCGCCCTGTTCGTGCATCACGATCCGCTGCGTTTCGGTTACGGTGTCCGGGTCGGTCATTTGGTGAATTCTCCAGCCTCGAGGATGACGGTCTCCACCTCGCCGGCGCCGTTTTCGCGGCGATGACGGGCGGCCTCGTTGTATTCATCCGACTGGAAACAGCGCACGCCGCTGTCGAAATCGGGGAATTCGATCACCACGAAGCGCTTGAACTTTTCCGGGCCTTCCATGACCTGGAATTTTCCACCGCGGGCCAGGACCTTGCCGCCATATTGCGCGATGATCGCGGGGACCTGGTCGGTGTAACGCTTGTAGGCGACGGGATCGTTGATCAGGGATCGGGCAAGCCAGAATGCGGGCATTTGAAGGCTCCTTCTTTTCTACATCATCAGATTGGGGAAGAAATTCGCGATCTGCGGGAAGCAGATCAGCATCAGCACGACCAGCAGCATCACCAGCCAATAGGGTGCAGCGGACAGGAAGATATGCTGCACGCCGACCTCGGGGTCGTTGATCGAGGCCTTGACCGTATAGACCAGTAACCCGAAGGGCGGTGTCAGCAGCCCGGCCTCGATGGCGATGATGCCGACGATGGCAAAGCTCAGCTGGTCGAAACCGAAGGCCATGGCGACCGGTTCGACGATCGGCACCGTCAGCAGCATGATCGAGATCGAGTCGATGATCATGCCCAGCAGGAACCAGACGACGATGATCGCGGTCATCACCATGAAGGGCGACAGGCCCGAGTTCACGATGCCGTCGCGGATGGCCGAGGTGACGCCCGTCATTGCCAGGGTCCGCGAATATAGCGCGGCCGTCAGCAGCAGGATCAGGATCGGCGCGGCAATCCGGCCGACCGAGAAGATGGCCTGGACGAAACCGCTCCACCGCATGCCGCGCAGCACGGCCAGCCCGAGGGCGAGCGCCGCCCCGGCCCCTGCCCCTTCGGTCGGGGTAAAGAGACCCATCCAGATGCCGCCGAGGATCGAGGCGACGATCCCGAACAATCCGAGGGCAGCCCCGAGCAATTGCATCCGCGGCAGGGGCTTGGAGGCGGTGTCCTCGAACTCGGGCAGGGCTTCTGCGCCCCCGGCATCGACAGAGGCCACCTTGCGGGTCGGGGCCTTGGCGTCCGGCCCTTCGCCGACAAGCGAGGGGCGCAGCAACGCGGCGATCACGATATAGGCCACATAGAAGGTTGCCAGCAGGACCCCCGGCGCGACACCGGCCAGGAAAAGACGACCGATGCTCTGTTCGGTCAGGATGCCCCAGACGATCATCAGAACCGACGGCGGGATCAGCATGCCAAGGCAGCTTGACCCGGCGATGGCGCCAAGCGCGAAGGCGCGATTATAGCCATGGGCGCGCATTTCCGGGTAGGCGATGCGCGAGAACGCTGCCGCCGAAGCGATGGAGACCCCCGTCACGAAGGAGAACACGGTATTGCCCAGCACGGTCGCGATGGCGAGGCGGGCGGGGACGCGCCGCAGCCCCTTGTTGATCCCGATGTAGATATCGGTGATGACGCCGGATCGTCCCATGAATTCGCCCATGAGCATGAACAGGGGAATCACGGCAAAGGTAAAGCTGCGCAGGGCTTCGGCCGAGGTCGATGCAAGCACCGCTTCGGTGATGCGCAGGCTGCCCGTGGCCATGTAGATGCCGACGGCGCTGGTCACGGCCAGGGCGATCGCCACGTGGAACCCAAGCAACACGAGGCTGATCAGCAGCGTGATCACCAGGAACGCGGTGGTATAGTCAAACATTGAAAACCCCTAAAGTTCTAGGTTGGCGAGGCGGAAGCCCAGGATCTCGGCCAGCAACAAGATGAGGTAGTTCAGACCGGCAAGCCCGGCCCCGATGATGATGGCAAAGCGTGCGGGCCAGACCGGCACACGCAGGGCGCCTTCGCCGTCGAATTCTCCGTTGGCGAGGGACCGCAACGCCGGGGTGATGCCCGCGTGCAGCAGGAAGAAGAAGATCCCCGCCCCTGCAGCCAGACACAGGATGAACAGCAGGCGCTGCACGGCGGGCGGCAGCATGTCGACCACGAAGGTGGCCCGCAGCATGGAGCCGCTTCGGATCGCATAGCCAACCTGCATGAAAACGATGATGACGACGGAATTGGCGACCAGTTCCTTGGTGCCGGACAGCGGTGTCCCGATCGCGCGGCAAACGATGTCGGCCAGGATCAGGAAACACAAGGCAAAGGCCCAGACGGCCCCGAGCACCATGAGGCTGCGGGTAAGCCAGTCGGACAGGCGTATGAGTAGCATGACATCTCCGGATGAACGAGCGTTGCAAGTGGCAAAGGGGCGGCGGCAATGCCGCCCCTCCGATCATCTTGAAAAGGTCACTCGATCTCGTAGCGCACCGGCCATGTGTAGCCATGGGCTTCGGCACGATCCATCGCGAGGTTCAGAACCTCGGCGCCGGGCAGACCTTGCGCATCAAGGGCGGCGGCCTGTTCCTGGGGCCAGGGCGCCAGGGCCGTTGCCCAGTCGAGACGGGCCTGCGGGTCGATTTCCTTGACGGTGATAATATCGCGCAGTTCTTCGACCAGACGGTCGTATTCGGCGCGGTTCTTGCGGCCGGTTTCCTGTTCGAACTCGGCAGCGACCTCAAGCAGGATCGGCTTGACGTCTTCGGGCAGCGCTTCGAAGCTGTCCTTGTTCATGGTCAGCGCGTGCCAGGTGATCGACCCGAAACCGGTCAGCGTGTAGTAGGGCCCCGGTTCATAAAGCTTCAGGTTGAGCCAGGCCGAGGGGAACATGATCCAGCCTTCGTAGACATTGGTCATCATCTCGGAATAGGCATCGGCCAGCGAGGATTGCACCGGCAGCACGCCGGCGTAATCGAGCCAGTTCAGGTTCAGTCCCGCGCCGGCGATCTTTTCGCCCTGGAGGTCATCCAGCGTCTCCCAGTCGAAGGACGTCCCGAGGTTGTAGCCACCGTCGGCAATGCGGGCCAGCAGCACCTGGTTGAACTTGTCCTCGAAGACGTCGGTCATGTAGGGGACTTCTTCGTAGACTTCCTGCGCGATCTGCAGGGACACTTCGGGGTTCATCGGCCCGAAGGGCAGCATGGCCTGGAAGGCATGCAGCGGCAGGTTCGAGGATTCAAAGCACATGCAGTAGCCGCCGATATCCAGGATGCCGTCCTGAACGGCATCCAGAACCTCGGTCACCTTGACGATGGAGCCAGAATAGCCTTCGACGAAGTTGATCGTGTGGTCGGTCTGTTCCTCGACACGGGATTTCAGTTCTGCCTGGAAAAAGTCGATCATGAGACCGGCGTAGACCACGCTGGGCGGGTGGCCCGAACCGATGCGCAGGTTGATGTTATCCGCGTTGGCGGCAGTCACGCCGAGCACGCTGGACGCGGCGAGTGCCGCGCCCATGAATAGATGTTTCGTCATGGTATCCTCCCTTGGACGAAAGCCGCCTTAACGCGCCCTGGGTCCTCCTCCCCTGGCGTGACAGCGGGTCTGGTTCGCGGGAAAAACGTCACCTTCCCGCAGGCGTTCAGGTCTCGTAGGTTCCCCGCGCCGGATAGTCATTGGCCAGCGCATAGGGGGCCTTCGAAAGCAGGAATTCCAGATCCGGGCGTGGCCACGGCATATTGGCGATATCCACGAGGTAGAGCCGCCCATCGGGCCGGACCCAGAACATGCCCGGTTCGGCAAAGATGTCCTGTTCGGTGTCCTTGAAGGCCTTGGAGATCCAAAGACCCCAGTCCTTGGCCATCTCGGTGGTCAGACCATAGCCGATCCGCAGCCCGCCTGTCTCCCATTCCTTCTGGGACAGGGTGGCAAGCTCTTCATCGTTCATCGAGACTGCCACGACGCTGAAACCGGCGTCTTCGAACTTGTCGAGCATACCGGCCAGTTGACTGATGTAGGATTTGCAGACCGGGCAGTGATGGCCGCGATAGACCACGATCATGGTGAAGGCGTCGGGCTTTTCCTCGGCCAGGTCAAAGCGTCCACCGCCGACAAGCGGCAGGGACAGGGACGGTGTTGGTTGGTCGGGTGCAAGTTTATGCGACATTGTTCAGCTCTCCTTTGCCCGCAGGCTTTCGTAGGACACCATGATCCCGTCCCCATAGGCCGGGCGCTGTTGCAGCCGGTCATAGTAGGCCTCGAGGGCCGGTAGGGAGGGGCGTTCGAATTCCATGGTGAAGTAACGATAGAGGCTAGCTCCGATTACGATATCGCCAAGGGTCAACTGATCGCCGACCAGGAAAGAGCGCCCTTGCAAATGACCATCGAGCATTTCCCAGGCCACATTCAGGCGTTGCACGGCCGCGTCGCGGACCGCCGGATCCCGTTCGGCGCGGGGCAGACGCACCGTCTGGTAGAAGATGGTGATGATCTGCGGATAGGCCTGGCTCTGGAACCACTCCATCCACATGTCGGCCTGGGCGATTTCGGCCGCCGACCCACCTTCGAACCTGCCGCCGGCATAGTTCCGCGCCAGGTAACGCAGGATCGCATTGGATTCCCACAGCACCAGGTCCCCATCCTTCAGGACCGGCACCAGCCGGTTGGGATTCATCGCGCCGAATTCCGCCGTGTCGAGCCCACCGAAGGCTCCACCCATTTCCTCCAGGTCATGGGCCGCGCCGAGCTCTCCCAGGAGCCAGCGCACCTTCTGAACGTTGATGGATGTCTTTCTGCCATAGAGCTTCATTCGGTGGGTCCTTGATTGTCTTCGGTGGCGGACGGATCAGATATCGCTCAGCGTCACGGCCTGGCCGGTTTCGGACGATTGGGCGATGGCTTCCAGCACCTCGATGTTGTGCACCATCTCGCGCGAGGTGAAGGGATAGGGCGCCTCGCCCAGGGCCGCGAGGGCAAAGGCCTCGAGGTTGGCAGTCACGCTGTCTTCCCAGTCAAAGGTCTGCTGCTCCACGTCCTGCCCGCTGCGCGAGGTCAGGACCCGCACCTTGCCGTCTGGGGTATCGGGGTGGCTGTCGTTCAGCACCTCGGTCCACTGGTCGCTGCCGAAGACATGCATGCGGATGAAATGCGGTGTATGCAGCACGGCGCTGAAGGTCGCGGTCATGCCGGCCTCGAACTTCATCTGCACGGTGACCACATCGCCGGTCTCCCACCCCAGCGAGCGATCCGCCGTGAAGGCGTGCAGGGTCTCGACCGGCCCGAAGAACGAGATCATCAGATCCGACAGATGGATGCCCATCGCGGTCATGCCGGCGGCCGGGCAGACATCCTTGCGGGTGCGCCAGTCGTTGGCAGGAACGCCGATCAGCTTGTCGTGGCTGAAGGCCGCCTCGGCGTGCATGATCGTGCCAAGCGTGCCCTCTTCCAACTGCTTGCGCAGCAGCAGCATCGCCGGTTCAAAGCGGCGTTCATGGCCGATGCCCAGCTGCACGCCAGCCTCTTCGCAGGCCTTCACGGACCGGCGCGCACTTTGCGCCGTCAGGCCCAGGGGCTTTTCGCAGAACACGTGTTTGCCCGCGGCCGCCACCATGCAGATCTGTTCCTCGTGCAGGGTGTTGGGTGTGGTCAGGATAACCGCGTCGATGTCGTCACGGGCCAAGGCGGCGTCGAAATCGGACCAGACCTCAAGGCCCTTCGCCTTGATATCCCCGTGATTTCCCGTCGCCGGCTCGATGATTCCGGCGATGGTCAGCCAAGGATGGTCCTTCAGGCGGGTCGCGATATGCCTGCCCCACCAGCCAAACCCTGCCACGGCGACTTTGAAACCTCTGGATGCCATTGATCTTCCTTTTCCGCGTCTTGCGCGGCGCCAGCCAGGCGCCGCTAACTGCTTTTCAAGAGGACCCTAACGTGTCGAAGTTCACCAAATCAATTGATCTAAAGCGATGAACTCCATCACGAAATCCGATAGTCATGTCACTGGCCGAGCCGCAATTTTCCAGCCCGCGCCCGGACCGCATTCGGGTCGCGAGGGGCGGTGATCCGGTGGACTTTCCGGCAAGGGCCGGACGCGTCGAGACGCCTGGCCCTTGCCCGTCTTCAGGTATTAATGCGCAGTTTCCGGCGCATTCAGACGCATGCCATCCGGGATCGGCAGCGGCTTGTTCGGGCCGTCGATGAATTCGACCGTGGTAAAGATCAGCTCGCTGTCGCCGATGTTTTCCACCGCGTGCAGCATCTCGTCATCCTTGCCGTAATCGAAATGCCGGGTCTCGCCCTTGAAGTGCTCGACATCGCGGACCTCGCCGGACGAGAAATAGCCGCGGGCCTTGCCCGGCACCATCGCCGTCCAGAAGTAGCGGTTGACGTGGCGGTGGAATCCGCAGCGCTTGCCGGGGGCGATATGCAGGTGCCAGACGCGCATGGTCGGCGTCTCGGACACCAGGATCGACCCCACGCAGCCGTTGTCCCGGCTTTGCAGCATCTCTTCGTAAAGCCCCTTGGGCCAATGTGCGAAGGCTGTCGGATCGGGGTTCATTTCGACGTGATCGGGGCCGTGTGCCACAGTGTCGGTCATTGTCGTCTCTCCTCAACTGACGGTTTCAGCGGCGGGTTCCAGCGCCGCAAGATCGGCGCGGAACGCCTTGGCGATTTCCGGGGCAAGCGGGCGCAGCGGCGGCGCCATGCGCAGCCAGGCGTCGTCCCCGCTGCGCCAGGCCTCGGCGGTCTTCATCGCGGCCATCATCGGATATTTCCCGGCCGTCGCACGGGCCCGGCGGACCTGCTCCATCGCCGCATCGCGTTCGGCGCCGGCCGGGGCCTTGAGAGCCGCCTGCACGTAGTTTGCAAAGATGTTCGTCGAACCCGAGATGATCCCCGCCGAGCCGATATCGAGGCCCTGCCACAAGAACGCCTCGGAGGACGGATAGACGTCGAAATCCTCGGCCACACCGCCGGTTGCCTCGATAAAGGCGCGGGATTGTTCGAAATCGCCGCTGCTGTCCTTGAGGCCGGCAATCACCGGGCCGTAGGCGGCCCGCAGGCGGTTCACCAGATCGGTCGACAGCGGCACCTGCGACATTTGCGGGAAGTGGTAGAGATAGATCCGCAGATCATCGCGCCCGACCCGTTCGATCAGATCCGCGTAATAGGCGAACACCCCGTCGTCCGAGGGCGACTTGTAATAATAGGGCGGCAGCACCAGCACGTTGGTATAACCCGCCTCGACACAGGACAGTGTCAGCATCTGGCAGTCCCGCGCCGAAGGCGCGCCGGTGCCGAAGATCACCCGCTCTGGTGCGATCCCGGCGGCGGCGAAATGGCCCGGCAGCGCCAGCCGGTCATCCAGACCGACCGAGGTGCCCTCGCCCGTGGTGCCGGTGGGGGCCACGCCGTCGCAGCCGCCCTCGCTCATGAGATGCTGGCAGTAGCGCACAAGCCGCGCGTGGTCGAGACTGCCATCCGCATTGAACGGCGAAATGGCGGCGGCGTAGATGCCTCTGATGGCTTTGGTCATGTCTTTGTCCAATCTTGTCGGAATATCGGCAGTAGAAGTCACTTGTCGCCGCCGGTGGTGGTCTTGTGCATGGACACGACCACCTTGATCGCATCGTCAATGCGCTCGGCTGCGTATTTGATCGCGGTCGGCAGTTCATCCAACGGGAAGGTGTGGCTGTGCACAAGGCCCGCGTCAAAGCGGCGTGCCGCCATGAAGGCCATGGCGCGGTGCGTGGCCGACCGGCCTTCGCCCCGGATGCCGTAGAGGTAGATGTTGTTCACCGCCAGCGCGCCGAGGTCGAAGTTGACCTTGTTCTTCGGGAAGGCTGCCAGGCAGATCCGGCCGCCCCGGTTGGTCATCTGCACGGATTGGTTCACGGTCGTCTCGTTGCCCGCGCAATCGATGACGTAATCCGCGCCCTTGCCGGTCAGTTCCTTCACCCGCGCCACCGCATCTTCTTCGCGGGGGTTGATGATGATGTCGGCGCCCAGCTTGCGGCCGATCTCGTTGCGGCTTTCACGGGTCCCGACCAGGATCACCGGCGACGCGCCGAGCGATTTGGCCACGGCAACCGCCAGCAGGCCGATGGGACCGGGTCCGATGACCACGACGCTTTCGCCCGCCACCAGCCCGCCGAGTTCCGTCAGCCCGTACATCGAGGTCCCGGCCGTGACGACCAGTGTCGCCTCTTCGTCGGACATGTCGTCGGGGACGGGGATCATCGTGTTGACGTTGTTCACCACGTATTCGGCAAAGCCGCCGTTGGTGGTAAAGCCGTTGGCGCGGTGGCCCTTGTCATGATCGCCGTAGTTCTGACCGTAGTTGTGGCATGAGGTATACATCCCCATGCGGCAGCGTTTGCACTGGCCACAGCCTGCGTGCACCTCGACCGTGATGCGGTCGCCGACAGCGAACTGGTCGACCCCCGGCCCAAGCGCGGCGACGGTGCCCATGTATTCATGGCCGGGGGTGAAATCCTTGTTGAAAGGCGCACCGCCCTCGACCATCGCCGGAGTGCCGTATTCGAGGATCTCGAGATCGGTCGCGCAGATCGCAACCGCATCGACGCGCACAAGCACCTCGGCGCGGCCGGGCGTCGGCACGGGCTTTTCGATCATCTTCAGTTCCTTCGGGTCACCAAGCACCCAGGCCCGCATGTGGGACGGCACTTCCGGCCCGATACCTTGGGATTTCTTCTGGACGTGCGGGGCTGTCGAAAGATCGTCGGGCATTGTCTTCTCCGCGAAGTATGGTTGACCAATAAGGTGCCGTTCAGGCGCAGGGGCATTAAGGATCAGACGCGGGGAAGTTCAAAATTCTTTCGCATAGCTGTGGATTTATGTGGGAAACCAGATGTATTTGACAGTGTGATTGGTTGACCATTAACGGAATGCCAGCCGAATTTTCAACGCCCCCAAGCCAAGGTGACTCGCGCGCCTTTCCCGCGCCCTGCCCGACCTGCCGTTCAGCGACCGTTTCCGGCCAGGTCCGCCGTCAGGTCCGCGGCAGTCTTGCGCACCATATTCGCAATCGCGTCGATGCGGTTGACCGTCACCCGGCTTGCCACGCCCGAGGCCGAAACCGCCCCCACCGGATCGCCAGCGGGCGACCAGACGACTGCAGCCACACAGCGCATGCCGCGCACGTATTCCTCGTTGTCGACGGCATAGCCCCGGGCGCGGATTGTCCCGACCTCCGTCATGACCCCTTCCAGGCTGCGCAGGCTGGTCGGGGTCATGGGACGCAGACCCTGACGCGCGACAAGGGTCCGGATCGCGTCGTCGGGCCAGGTCGCGATGATCGCCTTGCCCATGCCAGAATGCAGGATCGGAACCCTGCCGCCCGGGGGGGCGATGGCACGGTTGATCTCGCGGCTTTCAGCCTGGGCGATGGTCACCGTGTCTTCCTTTTCGACGATGCCGAGGTTGGCCGTTTCCCGCGTCTGGTCGCGCAACTGACGCAGGAAGGGCCGCGCCTGAACGACGATATTGGCGTAGTGGGAAAAGCTCTCTCCGACCGAAAATGCGCGATGGCCAATGACCCAACGGCCCGATTGTGCCTCGTGGGTGACGAAGCCGCGCAGTTGCAGCGTCGTCAGCAACCGATGCGCCGTCGAAGTCGCAAGGCCGACCGCGCGGGACACTTCCGACAGGCTGAGCCCGCCCGAGGCCTCTGCCAGCGCCTCGAGCAAGGCAAGGGCGCGATCCACCGATTGCACGATGCTGCCCCCGCCACTTTGTGAAATCCGCATCTCTCCCCCGCAGCTTTCCCGTATCGTGGGAAACTTAGTTTCGGAAATTGATTGCCGCAACCCGCCGGAATTACCTCTGGCCGCAGAGGAGGAGGCTGGATGAGGTATCGCGAACACCACGTGGTCAGGTCAGTGTTGGGAGGCAGGCCGTGATCGCCCCCGCAAGCAATCCGCTACGGGGGCAACGGCCCCTGTTCGCGCAACCGTTTGAATACCCGAAACATCCTCGGCCCGCGCGGCCGACCCTGATGCCGGATCGCCGGCATCAGGGGGCGTCCGGGCCGGGCACCCGAACCGCCGCCCCCCCCTTTACCCACACCGCAGGGCGCAGGGCCATCCCGCCGCATGCCCTGCCCCCGGAAAGCAGCGTCCACCCATCCCTGCGTCGCTGCCGCAAAGCCAAGGCCGCAAGGCAAACCCCAGACCGGAGACCACCCCATGATGACCATCAAACGGCTCGACATCGCAGATGCACAGAAGCTGATTGCAGGCGCCCGCGACAAGGCCGTCGAGATCGGCGTGCCCATGTGCATCGCGATCACCGACGAATCCGGCAACCTTGTTGCCTTCGAACGCATGGATGGCGGCAAGGTGACAAGCATCACCATCGCCATCGACAAGAGCTTTACCGCCTCGGGCGCCAAGAAGGCCACGCATGAATATGGGGATGCCAGCCAGCCCGGCGCCCCGGCCTACGGGATCGCCTCGGCGATCAACGGCCGCCTGATGGTGGTCGGCGGCGGCCTGCCCGTCATCGTGGACGGCGAAGTCGTCGGCGGCATCGGCATCAGCTCGGGCACCCCGGCGCAGGACGTCACCGTGGCACAGGGCGGCCTTGACGCCTTTCTTGCCAGCCTCTGAAAACGGCCATTCGGAACCGTGAAAACGCGAAACGGCGCAGGAGACGATCCTGCGCCGTTTCTTGTTCCCCAGGGGCTGCGTCAGCCCTGGATGTAGACGACATGGGTGGCGGTGAATTCATAGAGCCCATGCTTGCCGTCCGCGCCGCCGATCCCCGATTTCCGGCGTCCCGCGTGGAAACCCTGCATCGCTTCAAAGTTCTCGCGGTTGATGTAGGTTTCCCCGAACTTCAATTCGCGCGCTGCACGCATCGCCGCGCTCAGGTCGCGGGTATAGACCGAGGAGGTCAGCCCGTAGTCGCTGTCATTGGCCAGCGCGATAGCCTCTTCCAGGCTCTCGACGATCTGCACCGGCAGGACCGGGCCGAAGATCTCGTTACGCATGATGTCCATGTCGGCGCGGGCCTCGGTGATCAGCGTCGGTTCATAGTGGAAGCCCGCCCCAAGGTCGGCTTCCTTCCCGCCCGTGACCACGGTCGCGCCTTCCTTGCGCGCGCGCTCCACGGCTGTGGCGACCTTGGCCAGTCCCGCCGCGTTGATCAGCGGGCCCATGTGCAGGTCCTCGTCAGCGGAAGGATCGCCATAGCGGGTTGCCTCGAAATGCGCCTTCAGCTTGTCGACGAGGGCATCGTGCACCTCGCGCTCGACATAGACCCGTTCGGCGCAATTGCAGACCTGCCCGGTGTTGATGACCCTGGAATCGTAGATCGCCTTGGCCGCCAGATCGAGGTCGGCATCCTTCAACACGATGGCCGGGGCCTTGCCCCCAAGCTCCAGGTTGACCTTGGTCAGGTTCTTGCCCGCCGCCTGCATGATATGCGACCCCGTCGCCACGCTGCCGGTGAAGGTGATCAGGTCGATCCCCGGATGCTGCACCAGGGCCTCGCCCGCAACGGCGCCGCGGCCGCCGACAAGGTTGAAGACACCCTGCGGCAGGCTGGTCTCGGCCACCAGTTCGGCAAAGAGATAGGCGTTCAGCGGGGTTTCCTCGCTCGGCTTGATGACGATGGTATTGCCGGTCAGCAACGCCGGAGCCATCTTGCGGGCGATCAGGAAGAAGGGGAAGTTCCAGGGCAGGATGCCCGCCACGACGCCTAGCGGCTTGCGCAACAGCAACATGGTTTCGTCCGGCCGGTCGCTGGTCAGGACCTCGCCTTCGATCCGCCGGGCCCATTCGGCCATGTAGTCGATGTAATCGGCGGTGAAACCGACCTCGACCTCGGCCAGGCCGCGCACCTTGCCCTGTTCCTTGACGATGGTATCCGCCAGTTCGACCCGGTGCTTGCGCAGCTTGGCCGAGATTTCGCGCAGATAGCCGGCGCGTTCGATGGGTGGCAGTTTCTCCCACCCTGCCTGAGCCCGGCGCGCGGCCTGCACGGCGGTGTCCACATCCCCTTCCGAGGTTTCCGGGATGCGGCCCAGCAGGGTGCCGGTAGCGGGGTTCGTGACATCGATCATCTCGGCCGGGTTTTCGATGAAGGCCCCGTCGATATAGTTTCTGTAGTCGCGGGGCGCGTCCGAAAACGTCTCGGAAGGTGCGCGGTGGTGTGTCTGGGCAGTCATTCTAGGCTCCTTCGGGGTTTGGGTTTGCCTGACGTGGCGCCGCAGGCAAGGACGGCTTCGCAAAGGCAGCGGGTCGTCGTCGGGGTCGGGGGCGCATGGTCACCCCGGCCTCCCTGGTCGCAAGCGCCGCCAGAGGTGCCCGGTGACCATCACGGTCACCAGGATCGCCCCCCAGAGGGCCGTCGCCAGGTGTTGATTGGTGCCAAGCAGGTTCAGCCCCGATCCGATCACCTGCAGGATCACCAGCGCTAGGACCACGGGCGCGACGCGCCCGAAGCCGCCGAACGGATCGACCCGGCCAAGGAAGCAGGCAAGGACGGTGATCAGCAGGTAGGCCTCTCCATGGCCGACCCGGACCGAATTGAACCGGCCCGCCATGACGATCCCCGCCACGGCGCACATCACCCCGGACAGGACATAGACCATGGTCAGCGCACGTTTCGTGTTCAGACCGGAATAACGGGCCGCCTCGCGGTTTGAACCGATCATGTAGATCGAGAACCCCAATCGGGTGCGGTTCAGGATCAACGCCCAAAGCCCGACACAGGCGAGGAAGATCAACAGCGGCACGGGCACCCCGAACAGCGCGCCCTGCCCCAGGCTGGCAAGGTCGGGGGGAAAGCCCGACAGGCTGCCTCCGCGGGTCAGGAATTCGCCCAGGCCACGCAGGAAGATCATCATCGCCAGCGAGGCAAGGATCGGGTGGGCATTGGTATAGGCAACGATCGCCCCCAGCAGCCCGCCGATCAGGGCGCCGCTCAGCAAGGCGGCGAGGATGCCGAGCAGGACAATACCCGTGCCCGCGTCGGCGCCGCCGCCCCACATGATGACCCAAGCCAGCACCAATCCCGAGATATTCGCCGAATAGGTTACAGCCAGGTTCAGCCCACCCGACAGCAGCGGGATCATCATGGCCAGCGTCAGCAGCCCCAGTTCGGGCAGCTGGTAGGCTACGGATGAAAAGGTCGCGAAGGTCAGAAAGCGATCCGAAAGCGTGGAAAACAGCAGGATCAGGGCCACGAGGACCCCCAGCAGGCCAAGGACCTCGGCATCGACGGGCATGGCTGCGCGCCGTTGATCGTCTTTTTTGGCACGGCGAAGGAACGGCATCATTGGGCAACTCCCTTCGATGGTCCTCCGGGGCGGCGCAGCAGCCTTGTCAGGTAAGCCGGTGCGCCACTGGGCATGCCGATGGCGATCAGGATGATGGCGCCGATGATCATGCGGAAGGCGTATGGCGAGGTCCCGAGCAGGTTCAGCCCGTTCTGCGCGATTGCGACCAGCGCCAGCCCCAGCACCGCGCCTAGCAGGGTGCCGCGCCCGCCGCCCAGGCGCGCGCCGCCCAGCACGACCGCCGCCAGCACCTCCAACTCGCGGCCATAAAGGGCATTGGGCACGATTTCCTGCGCGTAATGCGCCTGCATCAGGCCCGCGATCCCCGCGCAGGCCCCCATCCAGCCGAAGGCGAGGTAGTGCATCGCACCGATGTGGATGCCCAGGCGCCGGGCCGCTTCGGGGTTGTCGCCCATGGCGAACAGCTGTCGGCCAAGGTTGAGCCTGCGCAGCAGCAGCCATGTGGAGAACAGCACCGCTGCCATGACGATCACCGGCAGGGTGATCTCGGCCCAGCCATAGGCCGTTTCACGTTCGAAAACGACGACGCGGGTGACCAGCCAGTCGGGCAGCATGTAGATCGACCTGCCCCCGGTAAAGAACATCAGCAGGCCGAAGAACAGGTTGAAGGTGGCGATGGTCACGACGATGGAGATGATCTGGAAATGATAGATCAGCGCCGCGTTGATCGCGCCCAACATCGTGCCGAAGGCAATCGCCAGTACAAAACCCATGGCCCAGTTCCCGCCCCCGAGACCGGGCAGCGCGATGGCCACCAGGTACTGCACGACCGAGGCCCCGACGGCGAAGGAGATATCGATCCCCCCGGCAATCAGCACGACCAGCAAGCCGGCGGCGAAGATCAGGTTCACGGCAGAGTAATTCAGGATGTCGAACATGTTGACCAGGGTCAGGAAACTGTCGGTGGTCAGGGAAAGCCCGAGGCAGATCAGCGCGATGACACAGGTCAGCCAGGCCTCGGTCCCGGTGATGCGCGGCAGGAACTTAGGCATGAACCGCTTCCTCCAGATCATCGAGCGCGCATTCGGCAGGCACGAATGCCTCGATCAGACGACCGTCCCGCATGTGCATCACCCGATCGCAGTTGAAATAGACCTCCGGTGTCTCGTCCGAGATCAGCAGGATCGCCATGCCTTCGGCGGCCAGCGCCGCGACGATCTCGAAGATGCCCGCGCGGGCGCCGACGTCGACGCCCACGGTGGGGCTGTCGAGGATCAGCAGCTTCGGACCGGCGGCAAGCCATTTCGCCAGAACGATCCTTTGCTGATTGCCGCCCGAGAGGCTCGACACCGGGTCCTCGGAGCGTCCGATCTTGACCTTCAGCTTCGTGATCCAGCGATCTATCAGGTCACCCTGCTTGCGCGGCGACAGAAGGCCGCCTGGCCCCAGAAGCTGATCGAGGACCGTCACGGTCGTATTCTTGCCGATGCTTTGGGGCTGCACCAGACCCAGCGACAGCCGGTCTTCGGGCACATAGGCGATACCGGCTTCGATGGCGTCCCGGTTCGAAAGCATCTTCAATGGCTTGCCACCCAGCCGGATCTCGCCCGCGTCGGGGCGCGTCAGGCCAAACAGGCTTAGCGCCAGCTCGGTGCGCCCTGCCCCCAGACGCCCGGTCAACCCGAGGACCTCGCCCGGTCGGATGTCGAAACTGATGTCCTCGTAGTCCCCGTCGCGCGACAGGCCCCGCACCGAGATCACCGGGTCGCCGGCAAAGGCCGTCAGCGCCCGCGTTTCATAGTCGAGCTCGCGGCCCGTCATCAGTTCGGTCAGGCGACCCTGGGTCATCCCTTCTGTCGGATAGGTGCCGACGTAGCGCCCGTTGCGCAGAACGGTGACCCGCGAACAGATATCCAGCACCTCGGCCAGACGGTGGCTGACGAAGACCACGGCGATGTTCTGCGCCGACAGCCGCCGCACGATCTCGATCAGCGCATCGGTTTCGTGCCGCGAAAGGGAGGCCGTCGGTTCATCCATGAAGACCAGCCGCGCATCGGCCACCAGCGCCCGGCCAATCGCCACAAGCTGCCGGTTGGCAATCGACAGCGAGGCAACCCGCGCATCAAGGTCGATCGAGACATTCAGCCGGGCAAGAATGGCGGCCGCCTCTTCGCGCATGGCGCTGTAGTCGACAAGCCTGGGGCGCGATCCCAGATTACGCTCGAAGGCGATGTTTTCGGCCACGGTCATTTCCGGAAACAGGGCCATGTCCTGCCAGATCACCTGGATGCCCAATTCGCGGGCCCGCGCGGGGTCCAGCCCCGTCATGTCCTGCCCGTCCCATTGCATGACCGCCCCCGGTTCGGGGCGATGAACACCGCTGACGGTCTTGATCAGCGTGGATTTCCCGCAGCCGTTTTCCCCCGCGAGGCACAGCACCTCGCCCGGGCGCACGTCGAAGGTGATCCGGTCCAGCGCCTGTACCCCGCCGAACCGCTTTGACAGGTTTTCCAGATGCAGCAACGACGACTGCCGGGCCGTCCCGTCAGGTTCAAAATCGGTCGCCATAAGCCCCCCAACCCCGTGAACAATGAATGCCGGGACCGGCCCGTCGGACCGGCCCCGATCACACCTCAGAGGCCGAGCGCGGCAAGGTCGTCGACAGTATCCTTGTTGATCGACACCAGCTGCTGGACGATGATGTCGCGACCTTCGAAATCGGGGGTCACGGTACCGAGGCCTTCGATGGTCATGCCGTCCTCGATGGTTTCCCCATTGGCCAGCATGTTGCCCAGGGTCACAAAGACCTCGCCCGCCTGCTTGGGGTTCCACATGTACCCACCGCTGAGGACCCCGTCATGGACCATCTTGCGGCCCTGACCGGGGGAAAAGACGCCCAGCACGGCAATCTCGCCGGACCGGCGGCGTTCTTCCACGGCGCGGGCGGCACCGATCGGCCCCTGACTGCCAAAGGCCAGAATGCCGCCAAGGTCTTCGTGGGCCCGCAGCAGATCCAGCGTGGTGCGGCGCGATGCATCCACATCTTCGGCCACGCCGTAGCGTTCGCTGACCTGCTCCATCTCCGGGTAGTTTTCATCAAGATAGGCCACCGCCGCATCCGCCCAGGCGTTATGCAGGGGCACCGTCAGGCCCCCGACGAAAACCGCGTATTTGCCCTGACCGCCAAGGTCCTCGGCCAACTGCTTGGCAAAGGCCTCGCCAAAGCCCTGCACCGAGGTCAGCTCGAAATCCCAGTCCACGTTTTCCTGGTCGGGGGATTCATGGGTCAGCACGATGATGCCCTGATCGCGGGCGCGCTTCAGCACCGGCTCCAGCACCTCGGCGTCATTCGGCACCACGCCGATCACGTCGACACCCTGGGCGATCATGTCCTCGATGGCGCGCACCTGCAGCGCGGGGTCCGCGCTGGTCGGGCCGACCATGAAGCCGTTGATACCAAGTGCGTCGGCGCGCTCCTCTATCCCCGCCTCCATCGCGTTGAACCAAGGAATGCCGCCGATCTTGGCGACCACGCCGATGGTCGTTGTGCCGTCCTGCGCCTGCAGCGCACCGGCCGCCATGAAGCTTGCGGTTACCGCCAGCAGCGCGCGCCGGGTGAAAGTCCTGATAGCCATCTTGATGTCCTCCCTCGGGTTGTCGGTCAGCAGAAATGGCCTCCTCCGCCTGTCTGCTAAACATTTGCTAAAACCTTTTAGCTTGCTCGGTCAATATATTTTTGCCACTGTATCGCCAACAGCATTCCCAGTTTTGAGCGACCGAAACCCATCCCGCATGAACAGCAACACACCCAAAAAGCGGATCACGATCCGCGATGTGGCGCAGGCCGCAGGCACCTCTGTCTCGACCGTCAGCTTCGTTCTGAACAGCTCGTGGAAGCGGCATCGTGTGCATCCCGACACTGCCGCGCGGGTGCAGAAGGTCGCGGACGACCTGAACTATCGGCCCGACCAGCGGGCGCGGGCGCTGCGGCTCAAACGGTCGTCCTTTGCGGGGATGATCGTGCCTTATTTCCGGGACGGTTTCTTTGCCGACATGGCCGAAAGCTTTGAAACACAGGCGCGCCGCAGGTCCCTTGTCCCGATCATGTCCAGCACGCAGCGCAACCCGAAGATCGAACAGCAGGTGGCGGAAACCCTGATCGCGCAACAGGTCGAACTGCTTGTCCTGGCGGGCGTGGCCGAGCCATCCGCGATCGATGACCTTTGCCAGAAACGCGGCGTGCGCTGCGTCAGGATCGACGTGCCGGACAAGGATTCGCGCAGCAGCGCCATCGGTTTCGAGGCCAGGCTGCCGGTCGATGCCGTCATTCTGCGCCAGAAGGTCGATGCGGCGATGGGAGAATGTTTTGCCTGGTTCGATGCCACGGCAGACAAGGCGCTGGCCGCCGCCGAAGCCGCGCCAGAATTGATCCTGAACAGGACCACGGCACGGCGCGGCAAGGCTTCGGCGTCGCAGAAAGGCAATCCGAGGGAGGAGTACATGGCAGACGCAGGACGGGTCGTTTTCGATATCGGCAAGACGAACATGAAGCTGAGCGTCGTCTCATCGGGCGGAGAGACGATGGAATCGCTGTCGCGCCCCAACACGGTGCTGGAATGCGGCGCGCCGGGCCCCGCCACGGGGCCATGGCGGCGCCATGATCTGGCCGCTGCCGAGGCCTGGCTTCTGGCGTCGCTGGCGGACCTGGCCGGGCGGCACCGGTTGGGCACCTTCATCTGCACCGGCCACGGGGCCACAGGGTGCCTTGTGTCGCGCGCCGACCTCGACGAGACCGAACCCGCCCTGCCGATGATCGACTACGAACAGGACATGCCTGCCGAGGATGACGAGGCCTTCCTGGCCGAGGCAGGCCCCTTCGGCGACCGGGGCTCTGCCATCATGCACGGCGCGACCCATGCGGCGCGCCAGATCATGTGGGTAAAACGCGCCGCCCCCGACCGGTTTGCGCGGGCAGAGATGTGGCTGGGTCTGCCGCAATACTGGGCCTGGCGCCTTTCGGGGCATGGGGCGGCCGAGATCACCTATCTGGCCGCGCAATCGGAACTGTGGAACGTCGCCGAACAGCGCCCGTCAGAAATCGCGCAGCGACACGGCTGGGACGGGCTGTTGCCCAAGATCCGCCGCGCCGGTGACATCCTCGGCCCGATCCGCCCCGAGCTGGCACAGCGCCATGGGCTGCCGGGGAACCTTCAGATCCTGACCGGCCTGCATGATTCCTCGTCCAATTTCCACGCCTATCGGGCCTCGGGGTTGCATCCGCTGACGGTGCTGTCGACCGGCACCTGGCTGGTCGCCCTGTCCGACGGCATGTCCATCGACCGCCTCGACCCCACCTACGGCATGACCCTGAACGCCGATATCGACGGGCGGCCGCTTGGCGGGGCGCTGGTCATGGGCGGACGTGAATTCGACGCGGTGGCGCAGGGGGCGGACGGCCCGGCAGACCCCGACCGCATCGCCGGGCTGATCGCCCGCCAGACCATGGCCCTGCCCAGCTTCGACGACGACCACGGGCAATTCCCCGGCAGCGGCGGGCGCGGCCGGATCGTGGGCCCCCCGCCCGGGGACGCCGCCGACAGGCGCGCGCTGGCGGTGCTTTACGCCGCGCTGCTGGCACGCGAATGCCTGCTGTCCGTCGAGGCCCGCGGAGAGGTCGTCCTGGATGGCGCCTTTACCCGTGATCCGGTGTTCTGCGGCCTCGTCGCCGCGCTTTGCCCGGACCTGAGTTGCCGGGTCAACCACACCGCCGATGGTGTCGCGGTCGGCGCGGCCCAGATCGCCGCCCGCACGACGACGCGCCCGCCGATGCCCGAACGGGTCGCCTCCCTTAGCCTTCCCGGTCTTGCCGCCTATGCAGATGCCTGGCGGGCGCTGGAAAAGACAACAAACGAGACCTCTCTTTCGTGAAAGGACGTTCCATGACCGATACAGATACCCGCAGCGCGATGATCGAGACCTGCCTGAAGATGACCGCCGCCGGGATCAACCAGGGCACGGCCGGCAACGTGTCGGTCCGCACGGAGAGCGGGCTTCTGATTACCCCCTCCTCGATGCCCTACGATCAGATGTGCCCCGAGGATATCGTCGAGATGTCCCTGGACGGGCAGTGGTCCGGCAACCGCCGCCCATCCTCGGAGTGGCGATTCCACCGCGACATCCTGGCCGCGCGCAAGGACGTCTCGGTGGTGCTGCATTGCCATTCGGTCCATGCCACGGCCCTGGCCTGCCTGCACCGCAGCATCCCCAGTTATCACTACATGGTCGGGGTGGCCGGCGGCACGGATATCCGCTGCGCGCCCTATGCGACCTTCGGCACGCAGGCGCTGTCGGATGCCGCGATCACGGCGCTGGTGGACCGCAAGGCCTGCCTTCTGGGGCAGCACGGGCAGATCTCTCTGGGCAAGAACCTCGACGCCGCGCTCTGGATGGCCATCGAGGTGGAAACCCTGGCGGACATGTACCTTCGCGCGCTGTCGGTGGGCGAACCGCCGATCCTGCCGGATGACGAAATGGCCCGTGTTCTGGACCAGATGCAGCGCATGGACTACGGGCTGGCCCCCAACGACGAACCCGCGCCCGTCGGCGCGGATTAGGCCGGTTTCACGCAGCTTGCCCGGCTTCGCGTCGCGCCCTCAGCTTTCGCGCAGGGCGCGGGCGAACTGGTCGGAAAGCGGCTTCAGCAGGTAGGCCATGGGCGATCTTTCCCCGGTGCGGATGAAGCAATCCACCGGCATTCCGGGCAGCAGAACCGCCCCTTCGGGCAGCTTGTCCATCTCGCCCGGATCCAGCCTGAGTTCGGCGCGGTAAAACCGGGGTCCTCCGGGCGTATCCTCGAAGGCATCGGCCGAGACCCGCGTCACGACTCCGGACAGCGCCGGGGTCTGGCGCTGGTCCAGCGCCGAAAAACGCAAGGTCGCGGCCTGACCGGCATGAACCTGATCGATGTCACGCGGTTCGATCTGGACCGAGATAACCAACGGGCGGTCCTGCGGCACGAGGAAGGTCAGCACCGCGCCCGGCTGCACGACGGCGCGCGCATTCTGGACCGTCAGATCATGGACAATCCCGGCCACCGGCGCCTCGACGGTCAGGCGACCGATGCGGGCCATCAGGCTGCGGCGTTCCTCTGCCGCGCCCCGCGCGGTATGGGTCAGGTCGCGCAACTGGGTGATTGCCTCTTCGCGCCGCTGTTCGCGCAGTTGCAGCACCTCGATGTCGATTTCGGTGCCCCGTTCCAGCGTCTCGGCGCGTGTCGCGATCAGCTCCCCGACCGAGCCGCGCAACTGTTCCTGTTCCCGGCGCAGGGCCAGCACGGTAGAATTCTGGGCAAGCCCACGGTTCAGCAGGCTTTGCTGGGACTCCAGCTCCTCTTCGATCAGCTCAAGCTGGGCGCGATGCGATGCCAGTTGCGCATCGAGGCCGACGATCTGTTCGCGGATCTGCTGCTGGCGTCGGCCAAGCTGTTCGACCTCGCGTTCGATGGCCGCGGCACGGGACCTGATCAGGCGTCTTTGCCCTTCCATCAGTTCATTGACCTCAGGGCGGCTGGGAGCGAGGTCCAGCAGTTCCTGATCAAAGGTGATCTCGATCTCGCCGTCGCGTTCCGCCTCGAAACGGCCGATGCGCGCCCTCGCCTCGAACAACTGGTTTTCCACCAAGGCCAGTTCGGACCGCAGGTCGCTGCCATCGAATTGCATCAGCGGCGCGCCGGCGGCGACCGTATCGCCTTCTTCGACAAGCACGGTTTCGACCGTGCCGCCGTCCCGGTGCTGCACGACCTGTCGGTTGCGGTCGACCTCGATCCGGCCCCCGGCGACCACCGCGCCTGAAATCCGCGCCATGACCGCCCAGCTGCCAAAGCCGCCGACCAGCAGGAGCAGCGCGACCATCCCCAGCACAAGGGGCCCGCGCGCCGACCATTTCGATCCGTTGCTCATGTCGGTTTTCCGCCTTTGACGGCCCTGGGGGTCGCTTGCGCCGCCTGTCCGCCAGTGAATTTCTGCAGGATCTCGTCGCGTGGCCCAAAGGCGACCTGTGCGCCATTTTCAAGGAACAGCAGCAGATCGCATTCCCGGATCGCCGCCGGGCGATGCGCCATCAGGATTACGATGCGCCCGGCCTCTTTCAGGCTGCGGATCGCGGCGTTGAGGGCATTGTTGCCTTCGCTGTCGAGGTTGGAGTTCGGCTCGTCAAGGATCACAACCACCGGATCGCCGTAAAGCGCGCGGGCCAGGGCGATCCGCTGCAACTGGCCACCCGACAGGCCTGCGCCATCGGGGCCGACGGCGGTATCATAGCCATCGGGCAGGTTCACGATCAGCTCATGCGCTGCGGCCAGCTTGGCGGCGGCGACGATCTTTTCGGGGTCGGGACCGATTTCGAGCCGGGCGATGTTCTGCCCGATGGTGCCATCGAACAGACGCACCCGCTGCGGCAGGTATCCGACGTGCTGGCCAAGCGCATCCGGCCCGTATTGGCCCAGCGTCGGCCCGCCAAGACGCACGGTTCCGGCCGCCGGGACCACCGCCCCGGTCAGCGCCAGAGCCAAAGTGGATTTCCCTGCACCGGAGGGACCGATCACCCCGACAGCCTGGCCGCCCGCGACGCTCAGGGACACACCACGCAAAAGCGACCGGTTCACGCCGGGAACGCGCAGGGCAAGGCCTTCGACCTCGAGCCGGGCATCGGGACGCGGCAAGGGCATCGGCTCTGCCTCGGGCGGCACGCGGGTCAGCAGATCGGCCAGCGAAACCCAGCCCCGCCGGGCCCGTTGCGCCAGAGACCATTGGCCCAGCCCGACCTCGATCGGGGCAAGGGCGCGACCCAGCAGGATCGACCCGGCGATCATCGCGCCCGGCGACAGCTCGCCCTTCAGGGCCAGCAGCGCGCCGAGACCGAGCATCGCGGATTGCAGGAACATCCGCAAAGCCTTGGTCAGGGCAGAGAAACCGCTGCCCTTTTCGGTCGCATTCACGCCGCTTGCCAGGGCGGCGTCGCGCGCAACGACCCAGCGGGAAAAGGCGGCGCCCAGCATGCCCATGGACTGGATCATGCCCGCCTCGGTGCGGATCTCCTCGGCCAGCAGCGCCTCGCCATGGGCGGCGACGGCGGCTTCGCGGCGCGGGCGGCTGGTCAGCAACTGGTTCAGCAAGGCCACTACGACCAGCAACAGCCCCCCGGAGATCGCCAGGGTGCCGAGCCAGGGGTGGAACAGCGCGATGCCGAACAGGAAAACGGGCGTCCAGGGCAGGTCGAAGGCGGCAGAAGCCAAGGGCGAGCCGATCAGCTTCTGGATGGATTCAAGATCCGCGCGCCCGGTTTCCGCCGCCGGGTCCCGCGCCACGGCCGAACGCCGGATCATCGCGCGAAAGACGCGTTCATCAAGGGCGGCCTGGAACCGCGCCCCTGCGCGCGCCATCAAGCGGCTGCGGGCAAAATCCAGCGCCGCCATGATCGCGTACAGAAAGGCCGCCAGCAGCGTGAGCGCGACAAGGGTTTCAACCGAGCCGCTGTTCAGCACGCGGTCGTAGACCTGCATCATGTAAAGCGGTCCCGTCAGCATCAGCAGGTTGACGAAACAGCTGAACAGCCCCGCCGCCCAGAACAACCCGCGCCCAAGACGCCGGGCGTCGCGCAATTCCGATCGGCCGTCGGCCTGGGATCTTGTCATGGATGCCTCTCATTCCTCGCGCGGGCCGGGGGAACATCCGGCCGGCCAGCGGGTCGTGGAAGATTGGTAACATTCGCGCTTTGCGCGGCACAATCAAAGACTGAATTATCTGTCAGCCGGTTGGTGGCGCGCGCCGCAGGAAGGGGCGCCCGAGGTGATCCCCGGACGCCCCGCCCCTGCCCGTGCAGGCAGGACGTTCAAATCGGATCAGACGAGGAAGGTGCTTTCGTCCAGATCGGCCATGGCGACCGACTTCAGGATGATCTTGTCTTCGGCTTCGGCGGTTTCAAAGGCGCCGAGGTTGATGATCGTGGCCCAACCCTGATCCTGGGTGGCGGCCATGACGGTGGCAAAGTCGACTTCCAGCGCGGTCAGGTCGATCAGGTCGATATCGGCTTCGAAGTCATGAACGAAGTCCTTGCCGGACCCGGCGGAGAAGACGAAGGTGTCGCTGGCTTCATCCGCGCTCCATTCGCCGCCCCAGAGGTGGTCGTCACCGGCACCGCCTTCGATCACGTCGCTGCCCAGACCACCGACCAGCTTGTCGCTGCCCGCGCCGCCCAGCAGCTCGTCGGCCCCGGCGCCACCGCTGAGATAGTCGGTGCCTTCGCCGCCCGACAGCAGGTCATCGCCGGCTTCGCCGCGCAGGCTGTCGTTGCCCACACCGCCAAAGGCGCTGTCGTCGCCCGCCGCACCCGAAATATTGTCGTCGCCCTGGTCGCCGTAAAGCGTGTCGTTGCCGGTGCCGCCATTGATCTCGTCATCGCCTTCGTTGCCGTGGATCTCGTCGTTGCCTTCGCCACCGCGCAGGCTGTCGTTGCCGCCTTCGACCTTGGTCAGGGTCGGCTCACGCAGCAGGACGGCCGCATCGGCGTCGATTTCGGCGAAGGGGTCGGAGGACCGGGGATCGGCCGCACCGTCGTTGGACCCGGTCGAGGGCGCCTCGGACATGAATTCGGAATAGGCTTCGCCTTCGGACCAGTCGACATTGACCTTGAAGATCGCGCCGCTTGCGTCGGTGCCCTTGTCAAGATCGTGGTCGCCCTTGTTCAGACCATAGTAAAGGTTGCCTTCGCCATCGAAGAAGACCGCGCCGTAGGCACCGCTGGACATGCCCTGCTCCATCGCGTCGCCGTACAACGTGCCGGTGATCGCAACTTCGGTGAAGGTCGGCTGGCCGCCATCATCGACTGCGCTGACGTCGATCTTGACGACCTTGCCGTTGCCGCCGTTCGAACCCGGCGATACGACCGCGTAGAAGGCTTCGGAGCTGGCGTCATAGGCCATGTCGAAGGTGCGATCCTTGAACATGCCCGCCGGGAAGTGGAAGTACTGGATGGCGGGGTTGCCATCGGCATCGCGGTCCGACACGTCGACGACGCTTACCCGGTCCAGGGTGGTGTGGAAGGTCCAGAGGTTGCCGCTGTCGTCGAAATCACCGACGAAATCACCGTAGAAGCCTTCGCCGATACGGTAGGTGGCACCATTGGCGTCGATCGCCACGATGTCGGTGCTCCCGACGGCATTGCCGACCGAGTCGGTGCCGGCGGATTTCGCCACGCCGTAGATCAGGTCGTCCTCGACGTTGAACCCGGTCGCGTTGATCAGGAAATCGGGCTGCTCGCCAACGGCGGTGTAGGTCTTGGTTTCGGTGTCGAAGACATTCAGCTGACCGCCGATGACCTGATACAGTTTCGCCTGACCGGCCGCAAAGGCCGCGACGTCGGTGGCAGCGCCGTCCACGACCAGCGTGCTGTCGTACGAGATGATCGGGCCGTCGAAGTTGTAGTCGACACCGCTGTCGGGCTCGACGGCACGGAAGCTCAGGTCACCGGTTTCGCCGGTGCTTTCGACATCGACTTCGAAGGTCTGGTAGGCGCCCGAGGTGGTCTGGACTGTCTCGACGACTTCGCCGTTCCACAGGACTTCGACCATGGCCGAGGACCGGCCGCCGGACAGGTTGGCCGCCAGGTCGAAGGCGATGGTGTAGGTTTCGCCGGCTTCGGTGCTGGCGGATTGCGCGATCACGTCCTGGCCATAGTCGTCCTGGAAGGTCCAGCCACCGGAAGCCGCGAGCGAGGAGAATGTGTTGGCTGCGGCAGTGGCGTCGACCAGCAGGTTGTCGCCCTTGAGATCGCCGTAGATCACGTCGTCTCCGGCACCGCCGTTGACGATATCGGCGCCAAGGCCGCCTTCGGCGTAATCGTTGCCGTCCTCCAGGTTCAGGATGTCTGCGCCGTCGCCACCGAAGACAACGTCGTCGCCACGGCCCGCATTCACGATGTCGTCGCCGGCACCCGACGACAGCATGTCGTTGCCACCGTTGCCCAGCAGCACGTCATTGCCTGCACCGGTTTCGATCGTATCGTCGAAGGAATGGGTCAGGTCGCGATCCGAGACCACCACCTTGGCCGCGTCATAGACCCAACGCACGCCGTCGAAGCTCCATTCGTCGCCAACCATGTCGCCGGCCGCCAGATCATGGCCGAGGCCGGTGCTGATGACGTCGTCGCCTTCACGGCCGTTGACGAAGTCGATCTGATCGGTGTCTTCGTCCAGCAGGACACCGAGGTCGTTCTGGAAACCGTCCTGGATGGCATCGTCGAAGGAAGTTCCGAGGAAGGCGTTGATTTGGGAAGTCTGGGTCATTTTCATGGTCCTGGCGTTTTGCTGACGCTAAGCGCCAATTCGGAAAAGTCAGGCTGCATCTTGTTCAAGTCATTCGACCAGCCCGGCGTATCTTGTGGGGATCGTTATGACAGGCGGCGGGCGGATTTGCCTGCCAGCAAGGGGCTAGGGCGATATCTCAAAAGGATAGTCGGGATAGCCCGTCGGCCCACGTTCGCCCCTGAGGCGACCCGTTCGGGGGGCCTGATCGCGGATCGCGGCGCAATTCTTCGCGTCGGTCCCGTCCGGCGAATAAAGGCGAAAGGGGCGGAAACCCTTGTCCGACGGGAACCCATCCCTCCGCCCCGCCGCGCCCGCCTTTGCCCCGATGCCGCTGTCCTCTGTCCGCTGTCGCAAACGGAAAACTTTGCGGCGCTGCAACGAAAGCACGAGGGCACCGTCAGGGTAGCCTGAGCGCAGTGCAAAGCCTCAGGTCGAAGAAGGTCGGTTGATGATAAAGGTGCTATCCGGGGTCTGGGCGCTTCTGCTTGGTGTCGTGTTGATCATGCTCGGCAACGGGATGCACTTTACCCTGATCGGCCTGCGTGGCGTGATCGAAGGCTTTTCCTCGTCCGAACTGGCGATCGTGACCTCGGGTTATTTCCTCGGGTTCCTTTCGGGCGCGCGCCTGACACCACTGATGATCCAGAACGTCGGCCATGTGCGGGTCTTCGCGGCGCTCGGCAGCTTCATGTCGGCGGCCTTGATCGCCCTGCCGATCCTGTCGGAGCCATGGGCCTGGATCCTGTTGCGGATGCTTGTGGGGTTCTGCATGTCCGGCATCTATGTCGCGGCGGAAAGCTGGCTGAACGCCGCCGCCACGAACGAGACCCGCGGCAAGGTCCTGTCGGCCTACATGATCGCCCAGACGCTGGGGATCATCGGCGCGCAGGGCCTGCTGACGCTTGGGGATGCGGGGACCTCGGTGCTGTTCATCTTCGCCTCGATCCTTGTCTCCGTCTCCTTTGCGCCGATCCTTCTGTCCGCCGCCCCTGTTCCGGTGGTCGAGGTCGCGCAGCCGATGCCCCTGCGCGTGCTGTTCAAGGGCGCACCGCTGGGGACCATCGGAATTTTCCTGCTGGGCGGCGTCTATGCGACGCAATCGGGCATGGGGGCGGTCTTTGGCAGCCAGATCGGCCTGACCTCGTCGCAGATCTCGCTGTTCATCGCCATGCTCTTTGCCGGGGCACTGGTGCTGCAATATCCCATCGGCTGGCTGTCGGACCGGATGGACCGGCGTCTGCTGATCTTCGGCCTTGCCGTCCTCGGGGCGTCGTCCTGCATGCTGGGCTGGATGACCGGTGACGGCCTGCGCCCCCTGATGTCGGCGGCGTTTCTGGCCGGAGGTGTCACGACGCCGCTTTATGCGCTGCTGCTGGCCTATACCAACGACTCCCTGCCTGCTGCGGATATGCCGGCGGCCTCCGGTGGGCTGGTCTTCACCTTCGGGCTGGGGGCGATCTCCGGACCGCTGGTCACCGGTTGGGCCATGCAGCACCTCGCCCCCCGTGCCTTCTGGCTGGTGCTGTCGATGCTGTTCCTCGCGATTGCGCTTTATGCCCTTTATCGCATGACGCAACGCGGCGTGATCCCGACGGAAGACACGGACAGCTATCTCAACGTCCTTCCCACGGCTTCGCATATTGCTGTCGAGGCGGCGGTCGAATGGGCGGTCGACAACGCCGAGGCCGAAAGCGAAGACAACGCCAGGTGAAGGCGCGCCTGCCCGTCACGACTTGCGGTCAGCGCAAGCTCGGCCGGCAGGCTTCCCTCAACCAAGAGAATACGTGATATTGCATATTCGCACTGGCGAATTTAATGGCGCGCCCATCGAAATCCGCAAACGGAATATAACGGGCGCGACCGTCCAGAATCGAAACGGCATTGCAATTGGGATAAACCAATACCGTGCAACATGCCGCCATTGATATCGCATGCATTGAAATAGCACCTTGATTAAATATCGGCTTTCCCTGAGCTTGCATCCAAGTGTCCGCTGGAAGGGGAGGAGAGTTTGACCCGGCCGAGCGAGAGCCGTTTCAACAGAAAGCCCAGACCAGCCATGAAGCCCAAGTCCCTTCTCGCCCAGCTCGCCCTGTCCACGGCCCTGACCTCTGCCCTTCTCGGAACCAACGCGCACGCAGACGGGCAGACCACGGTGGGGCAAACCTATGCCGGTCAGAACCAGCACCTGTCCTTCGATATATCGTCCTCCTCCTATCATTTCATCTGGAGCACGATTTCCCAATCTATCGACGGCTGGGACCCGCGGAGCTTTTCGTTGACCGGTTCCACCGTCGGCCTTGCGCTGAACAGCGGAACCACGCTGCAATCCGGGCGCAGTTTCGGTTTCAATGCCATCGGGATCTACAATACCCAGCAATATTACGGCAACGTCGACATCCAGCCCGTGACCGTCGACCTGACGGACACGGATGTTGACGTGTCGGTTGCCAGCGGGGCCACCGTGGATAACCCGGTGATCGGTCTCTACGTCGAAAGCCGGGCGCTGCACGGCGTCGACTCGGGCGGTGCGGCCTCCCCGTCTGGTGTGCATAACGTGACCCTTTCCGGCGCGACCGTCACCGTCAGGGCCGACCCCAGCGCCAGCTACAAGGCCGGCGGCGCGGCGGTTTACCTTGACCAGCATCCTGAAGCCGGTGGTGCCGGCCATGACGACAAGAACACCAACGGTGGCTATGGCAGCCTTGCGCGCACCGTCAACGTTGCAATCGGGAACTCCGTCCTGACCACCGAAGGCCGGGATATCGCCGGCCTCTTCGTCAACCAAAGGGGCGGCATCGGTGGCCCCGGCCATGATGGCGATTCAAGCGTGAAAGGCGGCACCGGCGGCAGCACCGAAGGCGTCAACATCCGCTTCAGCGGCGGTGGCAACAGCATTTCGACCACGGGGGATGCCTCCGATGGGGTATCGGTGATCTCGTCTGCCGGGAACGGCGGCAAGGGATCGGACGATGGCGGCGCCTTCAGCTTCAGCCCGGATGGCGGCGACGGCGGCAATGGCGGCGATGCGGGCCTGTTGTCCTTCACCTCCGATGGGGTCCTGAACATCGCCACTGCCGGTGAAAACGCCGCCGGGATCGAAATGATCGGGCTGGGCGGCTCCGGCGGCCAGGGAGGCGACATCGAGGATATCTCCTTCGGCGACGCCGGACAGGCGGGGATCGGCGGCAAGGGGGCCAAGGTCCAGATCCAGCTTGGCGCGGACACCCGCGTGCAGACCGGCGGCCCCGAAGCCAACGGCATCCACGTGGAATCCATAGGCGGAGACGGCGGCGTCGGCGGCAAGGAACAGACCGACATCTCCGATGCCGAAACCCCGGATGGCGGGCGTGCCGGTGCCGGTGGCGATATGAACCTGAATGCCGCGCCCGACAGCAGCGTGACCACCCAAGGAGAGAATTCCCACGGCATCCTTGCACGCAGCATCGGCGGCACGGGCGGCGCATCCGGCCCGGCGGCAGGCGGTTTTGGCGAAGGCCATGCCGGGCGCGGCGGCGAAGGCGGGGCTGGCGGGGCGGTCACGATCACCTCCTCGGGTGAAATCCGGACCTATGGCCTTGATGCGCGCGGCATCCTCGCCCAGAGCCTCGGCGGCACGGGCGGCAGGGGCGCGGATGCGAACGGCGTGCTGGCCGCCGAAGGGGGCACCGGCTACAAGGGCGGGAACGCGGGCAACGTGGTCGTGACGCAGGGCGCAGGGTCCATCACCACCTCTGGGGACAATGCGCAGGGCATCCTTGCGCAATCCATCGCAGGCGGCGGCGGCGCGGGCGGCCGGGGCGACGGATCTCTTTTTTCGGCCAGTGGCGGCGACGGCGCAGAGCCAAGCAATGCCGGCACCGTTGCCGTGACGAACAACGGCCTCATCACCACCGACGGCGAAACCTCCTTTGGCCTGGTCGCGCAGTCGATCGGCGGCGGTGGCGGTGTCGGCGGCACGGGCAGCGGTGTCTTCGTCTCGTCAGGGGGGGATGGCGGTGTCGGGGGCGATGGCAACACGGCGCGGGCCGACCTTGCCTACCAGATCACCACCAACGGGCAGATGGCCCATGGAGCGATCGTGCAATCGATCGGGGGCGGTGGCGGCGCAGGCGGCAATTCCCTTGCCGGCGGGGCCTTCACCGCACTTGCCATCGGCGGGACCGGCGGTGACGGCGGCAACGGCGCGCTGGCCGAAGCCCGGATGGACGACGGCAAGATCAGCACCCAGGGCGGCGGCGCCAATGGGCTGGTGGTGCAATCCGTGGGTGGCGGTGGTGGCGCCGGCGGCACCGCCTATGCAACATCGGTCGGGATCATCGTCGCCGAGGCCGCGGCCATCGGCGGAAGCGGTGGCAACGGCGGCGACGGGCATACCGCGACGGCGACGCTGGACAACGGCAGCGTGATCCGGACCTCGGGCGCAGGCGTCAGCGACGTCGACAACCACGGGCTGCTGGTGCAATCCATCGGGGGCGGTGGCGGCGTCGGCGGCGGGGCAGATGCCTTTGCCATGGCCGTGGCCCTGCCCATCGGCAAGGAAGACGGCGCGGCCAGCACGCCGACCATCACCATCGATGCTGCCGTGGGCGGGTCGGGCGGCAATGGCGGCGATGCCCTGATCAGCGAGAACCAGAGCGCCAGCGCCTCGGCCCATGTCAGGGGCGGCAGTTCGGTCAGCACCTCGGGCGACGGCAGCCAGGGCGTCATGGTGCAATCCATCGGCGGCGGCGGCGGTTCGGGCGGGGATTCCTCGGCCGCCTATGCCTCGGTCGGAATGGGGGCCAGCCGCATTCCGGGTACTCCCTCCCCGGTCAACGTCAACCTGTCCCTCGCCGTCGGTGGCAAGTGCACCGAGTCAGCCAGCGACCCGAGCTGTTCCGGCGGTAGTGGCAGCAAGGCAGAATTCATCCTGGGCGACGACAACAGCCTGCCCAGCCTTGTCAGCACCACCGGGAACCTGTCCAACGGCGTCGTGATACAATCCATCGGCGGCGGTGGCGGCAATGCCGGTCTCGGCTCGACCGCATCCAGCAATTACTTCAGCGGCCCGAAGCAGCAGATCAAGATCACCCTGGGCAGCGTTGGCGGCGCGGGTGGCAACGGCGACGAGGCCACGGCGACGATCGCGGAAAACGGCATGGTCCAGACCTCGGGCAGCAATTCGCGCGGCCTGGTCGTGCAGTCCATCGGCGGCGGCGGCGGCATCGCCTCGGGCGGGGGCGTCACGCGGATCGGGGCCCTCGACAAGGATGTGTCGTTCAGCGTGCCCTCCGGCCAGTCCTTCGTGCACACGATCGACACGGAGATGTCCCTGAAGATCGGCTCGGACGGCGGCACGGGCGGCAATGCAGGCCTTGCGAAAGTGGTGCACATGGGCACCATCCAGACCCTTGGCGCCGGCTCTACCGGCATCCTGGTGCAGTCCATCGGGGGCGGCGGAGGGATCGGCGGGGCCGCCGGCGAACCCGCAGATCCCTCCGATGAGGTGATCGACGACTTCACGGATCTCTTCAACGAGATCTACGCCGAGACCGTACCGGCAGAGAGCTCCACGCTTCTGGTGTTGGCCGCAGAGGGCGACGGCGACGCGCCCGAGCCGATCAAGTCCGGCAAGCTGTCGATCAACGCGAGCGTCAACATCGGTGGCACCGGCGGCTCCGGCGGTCACGGCGGCCAAGTCGACGCGACCCAGTCGGGCGTCATCGTCACCTATGGCGACCTCTCCTTCGGCCTCAAGGCGCAATCCGTCGGCGGCGGCGGCGGCACCGGCGGCACCGCCGTGGCCGAAGCGACCCCGAACACCCTGCGGTCCTACTTCAAGAGCTACAACATCAAGACCAACCTGTCGCTCGGCTTCGAAGGAAACGGCGGGCCGGGCGCATCGGGCGGCGCGGTCAACGTCACGCTTGGCGAAGGGCTGATCAGTACCGGGCTGACAGATGGCAGCAGTGGTTTCGGCGCCATCGGCATCCTGGCGCAATCGGTCGGCGGTGGCGGCGGAACGGCCGGCGACAACACCGTGGCACCCGATGGGGTCCAGAGCGATGACGCAGACCCCGACGAGGACCTTTCTGTCGACCTGACCCCGCCCAGCCTGACGCTTGGCGCGAATGTGTCAGTGGCCGGCACCGACACATTCGCCGGAGCGGGCGGTGTGGTCACGCTGGCAAGCGCAGCGGGCGAAACCGGGACACAGACCGTCATCACCCAGGGCGAGCAGGCGCATGGTGTCGTGCTGCAATCGATCGGCGGCGGTGGCGGGATCATCACCCGCGGCGGGTCGGTCGACCTGGGCTATGACGACAGCGTCCTGAACCCCACGGCCTATGTCAGCTTGGGCAGCCGTTCCAGCAATGCGCAGATCGAGGGCGGCTTGATCGACACCGCGGGCCTGACTGCGGCCACGCCGCTGGAGATCCTGACCAATGGCACCGGCGCCTTCGGGATGCTGGCGCAATCGGTGGGCGGCGGCGGCGGGATCCTGTCGGCCTCCCACGGCATGACGACGCAGTCCTTCCAGATGGGCACCTCCGGCTTCGGCAACGGCGGAGCCGTCAACCTGGTCCTGCCCACCGGCAGCACCATCACCACCACGGGCAAGGCCGCGCATGGCATCGTGGCCCAGTCCATCGGGGGCGGCGGCGGGATCTTCACCACCTACCATGACAGCGCGCCCTCTGTTTCCAACATTACCACGCGCTTTGCCGACACCGGTGGCACGTCCATCGACAGCAGCGGCGCCGGCCAGGATGTGACCATCGAGTCCGCTGCCGATATCCATGTCAGCGGCGAAGGCGCCATGGGCATCATCGCCCAATCCGTCGGTGGCGGCGGGGGCCTGGCCGCACTACGGGACGGTACGCTGTTCCTCGGCACTTCCAGCACGGCGTCCAACACCGACGGCTACGGCGGAAAGGTCACCCTGCGCCTGACCGGCGACGTAATTGCCTCGGGCAGCGGCGGGACCGGCATCATCGCCCAGAGCGCCGGGGTCACCGGCCGTCAGATCGTCTCGATCACCCTCGGCAGCGAGGACGGGACCGAGGTGTCCACCGTGTCGGGGGGAACCGGCGATGACGCCTGGGGCATTCGCCTGCTCGGCGGGATCGAGGACGCCCAATATCACAACCAGCTGACCATCCACGCCGGATCTCTCGTCTCGGCGGTCTCGGGGCAGGCGATCCTGCAAAGCGATGGCAACCTCGATGTCTTCAACAGCGGCGAGATCCGCGGCACGGTCCAGCTGGGCACGGGCGTGGTCAGCGGCACCCCTGCCGTGGCCTCCCCTGCTCCGACGCCCCTCGCCTTTGCGGCCAGCGTGCCCAGCTATGGCACGCTCTACAATTCCGGCACGCTCGGTTCCCTGCCGGGGACCGAAGCCGTGATCGGCGGGCACCTCGTGCAAGATGGCGATGGCGTCATGGCCCCCGTGGTGAACTTCGCAACCGGCGCGGTCGGCGGCTTCCGGGTGCTGGGCGATGCGCAGCTTGACGGGACGGTCGTTCCGCAGCTTGCCGGCATCATACCGGGCGTCTCGATTGGTTTCCTGACGGTCGAGGGCAGCACCAGCGGCGCGCTCGGCGGGGGGCGGTCGGCGCTGTTCGGCTATGATGTCGAGATCCGAAATGGCAGCCACATGCTGTCGGTCAGCGGCCGGGATTTCGACGCCGCCGAGTTCGGGCTATCGACCGCCGCCGCCGAAACCGCGCGCGAGCTGGAATATGTCTTCGACAGCGGCCAGACCGAGCTTGCGGGCTATTTCGCAACCCTCGATCAGGTCGCGACCATCGATCCCGCGGCCTTCGACACCGCACTGGGCCAGATCAGCCCGCATCCGGTCATGGGCCTGATGGCACACCGGGCCAGCGAAGCCTCGCGCATCGCCGACGCGGCGATGAGCTGCCCCGTCTTCGAGCGCGGCGATGCCTTCCTCAGCGAAGACTCCTGCGTTTATGGACGTCTCGGCGCCTCGCGCAGCGAACAGGACAGCGACGGCGACACCGACAGCCGCTATGGCGACACCACCTGGCTGATCGGGCAACAGACCGAGATCTCGCCCGACGTGTTCCTGGGCGGCACGCTGTCCTACAGCGACACCTGGATGAGCAACGACACCGGCGTTTCCGCCGATGGCTACGGCGTCGCGGCGGCGGTGACGCTGAAACATGAAACCGGCCCCTGGCTGCTCACCGGCGCGGTCTTCGGCAATCTTGGCCAGGACGATGTGGAACGGCGGGTCGACATGGGCACCTTCAGCGGCACCGGCACGGGATCGGTCACCAGCCGGTCGCTGGGACTGCGCGCCCGCGTCGCCTATACCATCGGCAGTGAACGCAGCTATCTGCGGCCCTCGATGAACCTCGATGGGATCATCGCGCGCTCCGAAGCCTGGAAAGAGGACGGCATGGGGGCGATCGGGCTGGACTACGACGCCACCGAACACCGGACCGCGATCCTGACCCCGGCGCTGGAATTCGGCGGGCGGACCGAGCTGCGCGAGGACCTGAGCCTGCGCAGCTTTGTCTCGGCCGGGGTGATCCTGCGCAGCAACGACACCTGGAACGCAACGGCCCATCTACGCGGCGCAGGGGGCAGCGACGGGATCGACGTCAGCCTGCCGCAGGACAGCACCGCGCTGCAACTGCGGGCCGGGGTTCAGCTTTACAACAAGGACGGGCTGGATCTGCGGGTCGAGTACACGGGCAGTTTCGGCGAGACCTCGACCAGCCATTCGGGGCTGCTGAACGTCTCCTACCGGTTCTGAAACCGACCTGCGGGCCCTCTCCGGCCCGCAGGCTTCCCCTTCAGGGGCGTCGAAACCGCCTCATCAATCCGGCCACGAGAACGCAGGCGCGCGGCCAGCCAACGCCGGGCCCCTAGGTCCGCAGGAAAAGCGCATTGCTGATCGACGCGAAATCGATCGGCTTTTCGCAGCGGGGGATCTCGGCGTAGCTGGGATCGATGGACGCCGCATCATACCCCGTCAGGAACAGGAAGGGCACCTGCCGTTGCCGAAGCACATCGGCAACCGGGTAGACATAGCTGCCCCGGATATTCACATCCAGCAGCGCCGCGTCCAGATGCGCCCGGCTTTCGATTTCCCGAATGGCATCTTCGACGGTCGCAACGGGCCCGCAAACCACGGCCCCGGCTTCGGTCAGCCCTTCGGCCATGTCGAGGGCGACAAGGTAATCGTCCTCCACGATCAGGATCGTCCGTCCCTTGAATTTAGACATCGGCATTCAATTCTCCTGCTCGTTATTCAGAGGCACTTCGATCACGCAGCGCAGCTCTGTCTCATTCAACTCGTAGGATGTCCGCGCCCCGAGGGAATGCGGAAGGGCCTGTTCGATCAGGGTCCGGCCATAGCCGCTATCTGCGACCTTGATCCGATCATCCGTCGTATCGATGCCGGTTTCCAGCCATTCGATCCGCATCCAGACATGGTCTTCCCCGTCCGAAATCTCTTGCCAGGAGACCTTTAGCCGCCCGGCCTCGTTGCCGAGGGCGCCGTATTTCAGCGCGTTCGTGGCCAGTTCGTGCAAGGCCAGCGACAGCGTCTGGACGACCGAGCTGCGCACCAGGATGCGCGGGCCCGCGAATTCGATCCGGTCGCCGTCGATCTCGTGCCCGATGGCCTTGACCTCAAGCCGCAGGATATCCCCGATGTTGATCGGCTCGACATCGGCGCGCGACAACAGCCCCTGGACCCGCGACAGCGCGGCCAGCCGGTTGCGGAAATGCGACTGGAATTCCTGCATGGAGCCGGTGGTGCGCTGCGTCTGGCTGGCGACGGCCTGTACCACGGCAATCAGGTTGCGGGTGCGGTGCTGAAGTTCCGCGATCAGCACCTGTTGCTGGGCGGTCAGGCTGCGCGCTTCGGTGACATCCCGGCCAAGGCCCGCGATGCGGGTCACGCGGCCATCGTCGGCCTTCAGCGGGAAATCCGTTTCCTGCACCCAGCGGACCTGCCCATCTGTGCGCCGGATCACGCGGAATTCATGGGTCACATGGGCACCCGTCCGAACCCGGTCAATCGCCGTCTGGAAGGACGCGCGGTCGTCGGGGTGAATCACCCCCTGCCACTGATCCAGCCCGGCCGAGATCACCTCGTCACGTGAAATGCCATAGATCGTCTCGAACGCGGGGCTGACATATTCAAAGGCAGCGCGCTCCGCATCGCAGACCCAGACCACGTCCGAGGACGCCTCGCCGATCTGGCGGAACCGCTCTTCGCTTTCGCGCAGTTTGGCATCGGCGCGGGCACGTTCGACGGCGGCCCAGGTCCGGTCAGCGGTTTCCCGGATCAGCGCCACGTCGATATCCGTCCAATGGCGCGGCTTTCGGTCCTGCACGGTCAGGACCGCTTCCAGCCGGCCGCCCTTGATCAGGGGCATCGACAGGAACGAGCCGCGCGATTCAGCGGCCAGCAGGCTTGCGCCCCGCTTGGCACGCGGGTCGGGATCACCCGACAGGTTGACCATTTCGACGGGTTCCCCCCGGCGGAACCGGGCCAGCAGCGGCTTCCCGAAATCGGCCAGCCGATAGCGCATCTGCTGGCTGGGGCTGATGCCATCGGTCCAGTCGACCAGCACACTGGCCTCGCCCCCGGCCTCGTCAATCTCGGCATAGGCCACGCGGCCGACACCCAGATGCTGCCCCAGCACGGTACTGGCCGCATGCATCAGGTCGGAAGGGTCCGAGACGGTCAGCAGGGCATCGTTCAGTTCTCCGACAAAGCGTTGCCGCGCTGCGCCTTCCTTGATCGCATCCATGGCTTCGCGGCGCACACGGCCCAGATCAAGGTTGGAATGCACGCGCGCCAACAGATCCATCGCCTGGAAGGGCTTGACAAGGTAGTCGTCTGCCCCGGCCCGCAGCCCGTCGGCCTGCGCCTCCTCGCCCGCACGGGCGGAAAGCAGGATAAAGGGGATATCGCGGGTTTCAGGCGCGCTGCGCACGGCCTTGAGCAGTTCGAAGCCATCCATCTTCGGCAGCATCACATCGGACAGCACCAGGTCGGCGCGCTGCGCCTGCAACAGCGCCAGGGCCTGCACACCATCCGCCGCGCTGCGCACCCGGTAGCGCGGGGTCAGCAGCTTCTCGATATAGCCGCGCATATCGGCGTTGTCGTCCACCAGCAGCACCTCGGCCGTCCCTTCGCCCCCCTGATCGGCGGCTTGCGGGGACTGCGTCGCGGCGGCGGCCGGTGCCTCGGGCAGCCAGCGTATGGCCTCTTCGACATAGGCCTCGGCGCGGATCGCGGTGTCGGTGTCGGTATCGGACCGGTCGGTCAGACCGCTGCCTGCAGGCAGATGGTCGGTGCCGAAGGGCAGCCGCACGGTGACTTCGGTCCCGCAGCCAAGGGTGCTTTCGACATCGACCGACCCGGCGTGCAGAGCGACAAGATCGTGCACCAGCGCCAACCCGATGCCGGACCCTTCGTGCGACCGGCCACGGGCGTTCTCGACCTGGTGGAAACGCTCGAAGATCCGGGGCAGTTCGTCCTGCGGGATGCCCGTACCGGTGTCGCGCACCCGCAGCACCGCCATGTCGCCCTCGGCCGCGACAGAGATCGCGATGCCGCCCTCGAACGTGAACTTGAAGGCATTGGACATAAGGTTGAGGACGATCTTTTCCCACATGTCGCGGTCCACATGGACCGGCTCCTGCAAGGGCGGCACATCAAGGGTCAGCGACAGCCCGGCAGCGTCGCAGGCAGAGCGGAAGTTGCTGGAAAGCTGGGCGGTCAGCCCGGCAAGATCGACAGGTTCATAGCGCGCCTGCATACGCCCGGCTTCGGCGCGGCTGAAGTCGAGCAGCGTATTGACCAGTTTCAGCAACCGCAGCCCGTTGCGCTGTATCAGCGCGATCTGGTCACGGTCGTCCCCTTCGATGGAATCCCGCGTCAAGAGGTCATCCAGCGGCCCCAGCATCAGGGTCAGCGGTGTGCGGAATTCGTGGCTGACATTGGAAAAGAAGGTGGTCTTGGCGCGGTCGATCTCGGCCAGGGCTTCGGCGCGCTGGCGTTCTTCGTCATGGGCGCGGGCGTTGCCGATGGCCGCAGCGACCTGGCGCTGCAACAGGGTCATGAAGGTCTTGTAGCCCTCGTCCCAGACCAGCCGCGGGCTGAGCCCGGCGACAAGGAAACCTTCGGCCGTGTTCTGTTCGCCCCGCGCCAGGGGCAGCAGGATCGCGTCCAGTGTGGGATCAGGCCAGAAACCGGCCGAAGCATCCCCCATCCGGTCCGCGATGTTTTTCACCAGAACCGGCTGGTTGGTCTGCATCCCCTCATCAAAGGGCCAGGCCGCTGCGGCGGACGCAAGCCGCACCTGTTCGGGGCAGCAGGCATGGCCCGGCTCCACCCCGGTGCGCCCCGCCAGGGTGATGCCCGCCCCATCCGGGTCAAGCCGGTACAGCAGCGCGAAAGGCAGATCCCGTTGCGCCCCCGCAAGGGTGTCGACGATGGCGGCACAGGTCTGTTCCATACCGGCGGCATTCGTCGTCCGGTGGCCCAACTCCTGCAAGATCGCCATGCGCCGGTCGCTGAGCACCCGCTGGGTTTCCTCTGTACAGGCGCAGAACAAACCTCCGATGCTGCCGTCCTCGTTGGGGATCGGGCTGTAGGCGAAGGTGAAATAGACCTCTTCGAGGTAGCCGTTGCGGGTCATCGCCATCTCGAGGTCTTCGCTCCAGGTCGACAGCCCCTCCTGCATGACCGCCTCTGCCAGCGAGCCGACCAGGGGCCAGGCATCCGACCAGACCTCGGGCGCGGGTTTGCCAAGGCCCCAGGGGTGCCGCTTGCCCATGACCGGCGTATAGGCATCGTTGTAAAGCTGGATCAGGTCCGGCCCCCACCAGATGAACATTGGATAACGGGAGGCCAGCATGATCTCCACGGAGGTCCGCAGGTTCTGCGGCCAGGCGCTGCGGGGGCCAAGGGCGGTGTCCGCCCAGTCTTCCCCCTCGATCAGCTGCCGCATCTCGCCCCCGTGAAGAAGGTCAGCCCTTGGCTCGATCTGCTGTTGGCTCACGCGCTGTCTCCCATCCCTTTGCCCGGCCCGACACCCCTGTGGGCGCATCGCAAATGCGCCAACCATGTAACCCGGCGTTCACCGCCGGGTCCTGCATCCAAATGACACGGCGACAACTGCCTCGGTCTCATCAGTTTCCCTGGGGGCGCAGCCGTGACCGGGCCGCCTTCACAGAGCTAATGGTCCGGCCCCCGAAGTCGAGGCTTTTCTTCATGTCCGACGGCGGAAAAATGGCGCCGTCCGTCCGGCGGTTTCCCGGACCCTGCAAGGACCTGCGCCGGTGGGACGGGCAGATAGGGACCCCAGCAGGTGTTGGACCTGGCTTGGGCCCCGAGGGGACGAAAGGGAAATCCGTGCCCCCCGCTCCGACCTCATGTGGAAAGGGCGCCTGTATCCGCCACCAGATCCTGCCCGACCTGCCGAAGGATCGCGCCCAGCGCCCGGAAGACCTCCTCCCGCGCCGTGCCGGGACGCCAGGCGATGGCGACTTGCCGGGGGTAGGCGTCGGGCAAGGGGGAAAGCCGGACATTGGCGTGATCGGCCACACCAGCGGCCACCGCAAGGTTCGGCAACAGCGTGACGCCAAGCCCCTGCGCCACCATCGACACCAACGTGGTCAGGCTGGTGGCGGCAAAGCTGTCATCGGCAGAAAGAAGGCGCTCGGGATAGGCCGCCAGGGCGTGACGCTGAAGGCAATGCCCCTTCTCCAGCAGCATGAGCTGGCCACTTTGCGTCAGCGGCGCCTCTTCATCGGGGGCGGGCCAGTCCGAGGGTGCGGCGAACTGATAGCCGTCCTCCAGCAGCGGCATGATCTGCAAGGCGCCGGTGTCGAACGGCAATGCGATCAGGACCAGATCAAGGCGTCCATCGGTGAGGCCCTCGATCAATGCTTCGGTCATCTCCTCGCGCAGGTAGAGGCGCAGAAGAGGAAACGCCCGGCGGATTTCCGGCAAGGCGTGGGGCAGCAGGTAGGGCCCGATGGTGGGGATCGAGCCAAGCTTCAGGTCGCCCTTGAACGGATCCTTGTGGGCCTGCGCCAAGGTCTCGATCTCGGCGGCATCCAGCAGCAGACGCCGGGCCCGCGCGGCGATCTGCGCGCCCACCGGGGTCAGGATGACGCTGCGCCGCGTGCGCTCGATCAGCCGCACGCCAAGGCGTTCTTCCAGCTCCTTGATGCCCGCGCTCAGCGTCGGCTGGGTCACGAAACAGATCTCGGCCGCGCGCGAAAAGTTCAGGCAATCAGCAACGGCAGTCAGGAACCGCAGTTGGCGCAATGTCATCATTGATAGGCTTCCTCTATTACAGACGTAAATTTATTCAATTTCCCCTATATACCGCAAGGGGCTATCTTTGGGTCAACGCAACGAACCAGAGGAAGAAAGCCGCGAAGGAACGAACGCCCACCCCATGCCCGCGCGTGCAGAGGACCCCGGCCGGTCGGCCTGTCCCGATGTGCGGCGCCCGCACCGGGTGGCGCGCCAGTCCTGGCCCCCTACCTTCTACAGACATCGATACCTTCAGGAGACAGAACAATGACCACCCAGACCCAAACCCATATCGACGCCCTGAATGCCGTTCTGGGCCAGACCTTCCGGCTGTACGTGCAGACGCACGGCTATCACTGGAACGTCGAAGGCCCGATGTTCCGCCAGCTGCACAACCTGTTCGAGGCACAGTACCAGAACCTCTGGGCCGCACTGGACGAGATCGCGGAACGTATCCGGACCCAGGGCGCCTATGCCCCCGCCAGCGTGGCCGACCTGATGGCCCTTGCCGCGCCCGAAGCCGCCCCGGCCCAGTCCGCCAAGGACATGGTTGCCAAGCTGGTCGAGGAACACGAGGCCATTGCCGAAACCCTGCGCGGCGCCATCAGTGCGGCGGGCGAGGCCGGCGACGAAGCCTCCGCAGATCTGCTGACCGGTCGGCTGGCTTGGCATGAAAAGGAACTCTGGATGATGAAGGCAAGTCTGCGCTGAACCGATGGGTGGGCCGCCGGCCCACCCCATTCCACACTGCCAGGAACCACGAAAATGACCAACCCCATCGTCAAATCCTTCTGGGACAAGGCCACCGGAAGCTGGCAATATGTGTTCCACGACCCCCGGACCATGAAGGGCGCGATCGTCGACCCGGTTCTGGATTTCGACCCCCTGGCCGGTGCGACATCCACCGCGAATGCCGAGCGGCTGCTGAACTATGTGCGGCACACCGGGATCGACCTGATCTGGATCCTCGACACGCATCCCCATGCCGATCACTTTTCGGCCGCGCCCTGGCTGAAGGCGCAGACGGGGGCCGCCACGGCCATCGGAGAAAAGGTCACCGGGGTGCAGAAGCTCTGGCAGGATATCTACAACCTGCCCGATGATTTCCCGACCGACGGCAGCCAGTGGGACCGCCTGTTCGCCGATGCCGAGACCTTCATGGTCGGAGAGGTCCCGGTCAGGGTGATGTTCTCGCCCGGCCACACGCTGGCCTCGGTCACCTATATCGCGGGCGATGCGGCCTTCGTGCATGATACGCTGATGATGCCCGACAGCGGATCATCCCGCGCGGATTTCCCCGGCGGCAGTTCCAAGGCGCTGTATGACAGTATCGCGGCGATCCTTGCCCTGCCGGAGGAAACAAGGATTTTCGTCGGCCACGATTACGCTCCGGACCGGGAGGCGCGCTGCGAAGCGACCGTGGCGCAGCACCGCGCGGCGAACATTCACTGGAAAGATGCGCCGACAGAGGCCGAATACCGCGCCCTGCGCGACGCCCGCGACGCGACCTTGCCGCTGCCGAAACTGATGCTGGCAGCGCTGCAAATCAACATCCGGGGCGGCAGAAAACCCGCGCCCGAGGATAACGGTCGGTCCTATCTGAAACTGCCCCTCGACTATTTCGAAAGCCGCTGAGGCGCGGCTCTTTCGACGATCCCGCACCTGGTCCCACGCCCGCGCCCGCAATTGCGGACAAGGCAGGCCGGGCTCGGCCGGGATCGATCGACGCCAGAGGCTGACATCAATTCGGCATGGCCCGACAAGATGTCGCTATCGTACATTCTCCCGTCATCCGCTACCTCATGGACCAGGTCCAAATGCTGAAGGAGGCCGGGATGGCCCGTTTCAAGGAAATCACGGTCGCACTGGTGTTGGTGCTGGCGGTGTGGTGTGGCGTCACCATGCCCCTCGGCATGGCAGGCGACCAGGCGGCGATCTTCGGGATCGTGCTCGTCACGCTCAGCCTCTGGGCCACCGGACTGGTGCCGGGTTACGTCGCTTCGATGTTTTTCTTCACCGCGCTGCTGCTGGGCGGGTTGAGCACACCGGATGTCGTCTTTTCCGGCTTCACCTCTTCGGCGATGTGGCTGATCATCGCGGGCTTCATCATCGGGGCGGCGATCACGATATCCGGCCTCGGTGCGCGGATCGGCGGGCTGACCCGGCGCTACCTGTCCCGCAGCTATCCCGTGTTGATCGGCGGGCTGATGCTGGTCTCCATGGCGCTTGGCTTCGTCATGCCGTCCTCGGTGGGTCGCGCGGCGGTGATGGTGCCGATCGGCATGGCGCTGGCCGAGGTACTGGGCCTGACAAAGGGCACCACCGGGCGTACAGGCGTCGCCGCGGTGATCGCCATCGGGACCAACATGCCGAGCTTTGCGATCCTGCCATCGAACATCCCCAACGTGGTCATGGCGGGGCTGGCCGACCAGCTTTTCGACGTGCATTTCGGCTATACCGAATACCTGTTGCTGCACTACCCGGTACTGGGTCTCTTCAAATCGGCGGTGATCGTCGGGCTGGTGCTGGTGTTCTTCCCCGCCCGGCTGACCGCCCCGCAGGACCAGCCGCCCGCCCCGGAGCCCCCCGTTGGCGGCAAACAGGGGCTGTTGCTGGTCATCCTGCTGGTCACGCTGGTCTTCTGGTCCACCGACCAGATTCACGGGATCAACCCGGCCTGGATCGGGGCGGCCACGGCCCTTGTGCTGATGGTGCCGCAGTTCGGTTTCGTTCCACAGCCTGCCTTCAAGTCCGCGATCGACGTGGGCACGCTGTTCTTCATCGCCGGGGCCCTTGCGCTTGGCGTCGTGGTCAACAAGAGCGGCCTTGGCGACATCATCGCGCGCGAGGCCTTTGCCTGGCTGCCCATGCAACCCGGCGCGGATTTCCGCAACTTCATGTCGCTGGCGCTGATCGGCGCGGGGACTTCGATCTTTACCACGATGCCGGGCGTTCCGGCGGTTCTGACACCGCTGGCGCCCGACCTGGCCGCCGCCACGGGTTTCTCCCTTGAGGCCGTTCTGATGACCCAGGTCATCGGGTTCTCGACCGTCCTCTTCCCCTACCAGATCGGGCCGTTCATCGTCGCCATGGGCCTTGCCGGCGAAGCCCCGCGCCGGCTGCTGAAGGTGACGCTTTCGCTCTTTCTGCTGACGGTCCTCTTTCTGATACCGCTCGATTTCCTGTGGTGGAAACTGCTGGCTGTGATCTGAGCAGGCTGTCGTGGAGGCCACCTCAAGGCAGCCTTCAAGGCAGATTTCCACCGCGGGCAACAGAAAGACATCTGCGTCCGCCGTCAAAAGCGCTGCATCCCGACGGTGGACGCAGCCAAGGCAAGATGAAGCCACTGCACATGTTTTCACCATCAGGCGCCCAATTTCGACCGGCTTCCCCTGCTTTTGTTGATTGCTTCCGGAATTTATTGACCTTTTGATAAAAAATCCGGTCATAGTCCTCAAAACAGCAGGAGGGATGCGCCATGACGATTGATCTGACAACACACTTTACCGGTCTCAAATTCGTAAACCCGTTCGTTCTGGCCTCTGCGCCGCCGACGGAAAGCAAACGCAAGATCATGAAGGCCTTCGACGCCGGCTGGGGCGGGGTCGTCACCAAGACCATCGGCCTGCACCCGGTGGAAAACGTGGCCGGGCCGAAAACGATCTACCAGCGCACCGGGGAAACGAAACCTTACGTGTCGCGCGAAAAGCGGCCCGATACCGTGTCGCATTCCTCCTGGAACTGGGAGTTGATCTCTGATCAACCGCTGGACCAGTGGTTGCCCGACCTGAAAGAGATCAAGACCGCCTATCCGGACCGCATGGTCATCGCCTCGATCATGGCCGGGGCCGGCAATGACGAAGAGATGGCGAACTGGCAAAAGCTCGCCCGGGCCTGCGTTGACGTCGGCTGTGATGCGCTGGAGCTCAACCTGTCCTGCCCGCACATGGACCGCAAGGACATGGGCGCCCATATCGCCAATGACGAAGACATCATCCGCTGGGTACTGAAGGCCGTCACCGATGCCGTCGACGTGCCGATCTGGGTCAAGCTGACGCCCTCGTCCTCGTCCCTCGTCAGCGGCGCCGCAGCGGCCTATGCGGCCGGGGCCTCGTCCATTTCGCTGTGCAACACCTTCCCGTCCCTGCCGCTGATGGACCCCGAGACCCTGAAATTCGAGGTCGAGGTAGACGGGCTGGTCACCTCCGGTGGGCAGGCTGGTCTGGCGATCCTGAACCAGGCGCTGGAGCGTGTCTCGTCGATTTCGCGGGCTCACCCGGATCAGGCGATTTCCGGCATCGGCGGGATCAAGGGCTTCCGCGAGGCCTTCAACTTCATCGTCCATGGTGCCGGCAACCTGCAGATCTGCACCGCCGCGATGGAGGAAAAGGGCAGCGGTGGCGTTGGTGTGAAGCTGATCCAGGAACTGACGGGCGATCTGTCCGACTACCTCGAACGCAAGGGCTATGCCTCGATCGAAGACTTCCGGGGTATCGCCCGCGCACGGATCGTCGAGCATTCGCAGATCCGTCGGAAAAGCGAAGACTACAACGGCGGCTATGCGGAATCGGCCTGATCCAAAGGCCTGTCTGCCGCAGCGAAATATCGAGGGCGGGCGGGTCTTTCCGGCCGCCTTCGCGTTCTTCCCCAAGCATGCAGGTTGGAAACCAGGGCCGCACTTGCCATAGGGGGACCGGCCCTGAAACCACCGCAACCCGCAGGATGAATTGTTCAGGCAGGGCAGAAGGCCCCGCCTGAACCCTGTTGCCCGTCCGACTGCCAGGCCGGGGGTCAGGGGCCCTTGCCCCGCCGCGACGGATGGCTCATGACGGGCCTCTGGCTCGGCCGCGCGCCACGCGCTGGCCGCCGCTTTCGCCGAAAACGGCGGCAGCGCGCCGGGTCAATGGCAAACCAAAGACGGGACAAATCGGTATGAACGTCGAGCAGCCCGGACTGGGCAAACGCGGAACCCTGTTTCTGCTGATCATCCTGGGCGCCTTTCCCCCGCTGACCATGGATCTGTACCTTCCGGCGCTTCCGACGATGGCGGATATCTTCTCTACCAGCCACGCGATGATCAACCTGACGCTTGGCGCCTACATGGTCGCCTTTGCCATCGGGATGCTGTTCTGGGGTCCGCTGAGCGAACGGACGGGGCGCAAGCCGATCCTCTACATCACGCTCGCGATCTATGTTGCCGCCAGCCTGCTGTGCGCCATCGCCTTCAACGTCGAAAGCCTGATTGCCTTCCGCGTCCTTCAGGGGCTTGCAGGCGGCGGGATCACGGTCATCGGCACCTCGATCGTGAAGGATCTGTTTGACGGGCGGGACCGCGAAAAGGTCATGGCCACGGTCATGTCCCTGGTCATCATCGCGCCGATGATCGCGCCTGTCCTCGGGGCCTTCCTGCTGAAAATCGCGTCCTGGCGGGTGATCTTCCTGGTTCTGGCCGTCTTCGCCTGCATCGCGGCGGGGCTGGTCGCGCTGTCCCGGGAAACCATGGTGGACCGATCCACCGCCCCGATCCTGAAATCCTGGAACCGGCTGAGCGTGGTCCTGCGGAACCCGCACTTTGCCACGTTGCTGCTGCTGTTCTCGCCGGTGCGCATGTGCATGATGGCCTTCATCGGCATCGCGGCCTACGTCTATATCGACGGCTTCGGCATGTCCGAGCAGGAATTCAGCTACATCTTCTCGTTCAACGCGGTTTGCGCCACGCTGGGGCCGGTTCTGTACCTGCGGCTTTCCCGCGTCGTGCCGGTGCGGGCGATCATCCTGGGCTGTTTCGTCGTGATCGTTTCGGGCGGTGTCGTGATGTTGTTCTTCGGGGCGCAATCGCCCTGGATCTTCGCGGCGGTCGCGGCCGTGACGACCATCGCCGTCATCGCCATGCGGGTGCCCGGCGCCAATCTGATGCTGGATCAGCAGACCCGGGACACCGGATCGGCCGCCGCCCTGATTCAGTTCAGCGGCACCCTGATGGGGGCCGCTGGCGTGCAGATCGTTTCCGCCAATTCCCATGATCTGATCCGGAACTACGGCATCATGCTGATCGCCATCGGCACCGCCTGCGCCGTGCTCTGGCTGATGGTCCAGAACCGGCCCTTCGTCACGGAAAACCTGTCCGCGCCATCCTGAAGCACGACGGCCGGGACCATCGTTTTGCCGCCAGCAGAAGCCGCAGGTCTTCTTCGGAGCGACCTCAGGGTCGGCTTCGGTCAAAGGGTGAACCCCGGCCAGGGCAGCGGGTTGCAGGCTCAAAGCCTGGGCAAGGCGCATGAACATGGCTTCGGTCGGCGCGACCATCATCGGCAAGGCCCCTTCAAGGCGCGACACCTGCCGTTCGGAAAGCCCGGACAATTTCGTCAGCTTCGGACGGCCAATGCTGCGCAGCTTGCGGATTTCACCAAGATGTTCGGGGGCAATCGCCGGCATGTCGCCTTTTTGCCGGTCAGGGACAGCGCCACATGCGTCTGCCCCCTGTGACCCCCACCCATAGCGGAAGTGGCTCGCACCGCGCGAGTCGGCGCCCTGACGAGCAAGGGCCGGGGGCGCCCGCGCCTACTGACTGGCCATGCCGGCCAGCATGGCGCCCAGAGCGACCAGGTGCACAAGCATGATCGCCCTGTCCTTCCACAGCACCCCGACCATCAACCATCCCAGAACACCCACCAGGAACAGGTAAAGGTTCCACGGGGACCAGCCGAAACCGGTGGCCGCGTAGCCCATGATCTGAATGATCGAGGCGCCCCATTTCACCAGAAAGGCCATCTGCCCGTGGTCACTGGCTCTGCTAATTTCAGTGGCCATGGGGCAACCCTCCGTCGATGCGCCGGTTCCGGCCAGCGACTTGGGCGCCATTCTGCGTCATGAGCCAGGAGATGAGAGAGGCGACGCCCCTCCCCCTGCCACCCAGCGCGCTTGGCAATATTTTTTCTGCCGACATGATCACTGCCTCCTTGCGGCCTGAATAGGCTCGACTGACGTAACAAATCAGATAATAATTGATTTCCGTATCCTTCATCCAGTCAGAAGCCCTGCTGAGAGCATGTAGAAAATCTATCGTGGTGACCAAAACCGACCTGCCCCCTCTGAACGGACTGCGCGCCTTTGCGGCGGCGGGCCGTCACCTGAACTTTCGCGCGGCAGCCGGGGAACTTGGGGTGACTCAGGGCGCCGTGGCACAACAGGTGCGCGGGTTGGAAGACCACCTTGGCCTGCGCCTGTTCCTGCGCGAACCGCGCGGCCTGGTGTTTACCGACGAAGGCCGGGTCTACCACGCGGCCGTGTCCCGCGCCTTTTCCCAACTTGTCGAGGCGACCGGCGCGCTACGGTCCAGCCCGGCCCGGGTCACGATCAGCGTCACCCCGACATTCGCGTCGAAATGGCTGATCCCGCGCCTTGCGGACTTCACGCAGGCGTATCCCGACATCGACCTGCGCATCACCGCGACAGACCGTGTGTCCAGCTTTCATGCAGACGGCATCGATCTGGCGGTCCGGCAGGGTCAGCCCCCGTTCGGGGCCAGCCTGCATGCGGATCTCCTGTTCCCTCAGGAGGTCATCGCGATCTGCTCCCCCAACCTCGTGGCAGAGGATGATCTCCCCCTCGACGCCGCGGCCCTGTCGCGCAGGACATTGCTGAACGATACCCATGATCTGTGGCCGAAGTTCAGCGCAGCCGCCTTCGGGCAGGTGGTCGAAAGCCGCCGCGAACTGCGGTTCAACCAGACGACGCTCAGCCTTGATGCTGCGCTTGCCGGTCAGGGGGTCGCCCTTGCGAGCCGGTTTCTGGTGCAGCGGGACATCGAGGCCGGGCGTCTTGTGCAACCGATCGGCACCGCCCTTGATGGTGGTCTCGACTTCTTTCTGCTTGTGCCCCGTCAGGGTGCTTCCAGCGCCTCGACCCATGTGCGCAGCTGGCTGCTGGAGGTCGCAGCGGGGCAAGGCCGCAGTCAGCCGCAGACCTAGGCGAGGTCAGCTTGCAGCAGGCTGCGCGGGCTGTCGCGGCCTATGCTGAACCTTCGGGCGTCCGCAGGCTATGCCCCAACCGCTTCGCCCCCCGCACCGCGTCGCCTTGCAGGGACCAGGTCTGAGTGAGGCCTTCCAAGATGATCAGCAGCTCGGTCTCCTGCCCGGCAAGACCGGTCGCGACGGCGGCCCGTTGTGCCACCTCCTCCTTGTGTCGCCTCAGCATCTCGCGAAGCGGGCTGCTGCCCGGATCGGCGGCCACGGCACCGTGGAAAAGGCAGCCATGTGCGGTTTCGGTCCGCATCCAGTCCCCGACCCGATCAATCAGCGTCTCCAGAGCCGCTTCGGGCGCCTCCGGCAACCCGTCAAACAAATGCGCCAGGTAGCGCGCATGGCGGCTTTCCAATGCCGCCAGCACCATGTCGGCGCGCGAAGGCATATACTTGTAAAGCGTGCGCAGGCTGACCCCCGCTGCGTCGCGCAGGTCCTCGACGCTGGGATCGGCAAAGCCCCCGGCGGCAAAGGCGCGCTCAAGCCCGGCGGCAATTCTGGTTCTGGTATCCATCATGCTTGACGATGTAGAGAGATCCCTCTACCTACGCAAGTAGAGTAATCATTCTACATGCAGGAGCGGACCATGACATATCCCGAAACGATGAAGGCGATGGTGCTGACGGGCCATGGCGGGCTGGACAAGCTCGAGTGGCGCGAAGATGTGCCCGTGCCCCGGCCCGCGGCGGGCGAGGTGCTGATCCGCGTTGGCGCCGCGGCGGTCAACAATACCGACGTGAACACCCGCACCGGCTGGTATTCCAAGGCGGTGCGCGGCGATACCAATGCCGCCGCCGCCACGGGCTATGACGGTGCTTCGGATGCCGATGGCGGCTGGTCCGGCGCGCTCAGCTTTCCGCGCATCCAGGGGGCCGATTGCTGCGGCCGGATCGTTGGGGTCGGCGACGGGGTCGACGCGGCGCGGATCGGAGAGCGCGTGCTTGTGCGCCCAATGCACCGCCCGGCCGGCGGGGACGAAGACACCCTCGTGACCGTCGGATCGGAACGTGACGGCGGTTTCGCGCAATTCACCACGATGGAAAGCCGCTACGCCCTGCGCATCGATAGCCCCCTGTCGGACCTCGAACTGGCCTCCTTTCCCTGTGCCTTCTCGACCGCCGAAGGCATGATCCAGCGGTCCGGCCTCGGGGCGGAACGGGTGCTGATCACCGGTGCTTCGGGTGGGGTCGGTTCGGCGGCAGTGCAGCTTGCAAAGCGGCGCGGGGCCCATGTCACGGCGATGACCAGCCCGGCCAAGGCCGGGGACCTGAAGGCCCTTGGAGTCGACGTGATCCTGAACCGCGATGACGCCCTGCCCGGGGGCGCGTTTGACGTGGTGCTGGACCTTGTCGGCGGTCCCCGCTGGCCCGCACTGCTGGACGCGCTGGCGGTTCGCGGCCGCTATGTGACCTCGGGGGCCATCGCCGGGCCGATCGTCGAGTTGGACCTGCGCACGCTCTACCTCAGGGACCTGACCCTGATCGGCAGCACTCGCCAGACGCCGGAGGTCTTTGCCGATCTCGTGGGCTATATCGAGCGCGGGGAAATCCGGCCCGTGGTGGCCGCGTCTTACCCGTTGGAAGCGCTGCGCGAGGCCCAGGAAGCCTTCCTTGGCAAGGCACATATGGGCAAGATCGGGATCGAGATCCCGGACTGAAGCGACCCGCCCGGCTTGCCGGGGGGGGTGAAGCGGATCATACCGAAAAGCGGTCGCTTCACCGCCTCTGCGCGCCGCTTTTCGGCAAGGCGCGCAGGGCAGACACCGCCTGCCCTGCCCGCTCCCATCGGCCCGAACCTGTGGCAGTGGCGCGGCGAACGCCTCCGAAAGCGCTTCGGCGGCCGGACCGGGCGGCGCAGTGCCGCCTGATCACCCATCCTGTCGGCGGTGATACGGACGGCCCCGCCCAAGGTCTGGTATATAGCGCGCAAACTGCCTAGATACCTCGGGATTTCCCAGGAGCCGGGCCGAAGATGCGTCAGTACCTTTCAGATTTTCTCGACCGTCCCACGACGCGTTACACGATCATGGGGGTGATCCTGTTCAACGCGATCATTCTCGGCCTCGAAACTTCGGGAACGGTCATGAACAGGGCCGGCGGGCTGATCGTCGCGCTGGACACCGCCTGCCTCGCGATCTTCGTGGCAGAGCTTCTGGCAAAGCTCTACGCACGCGGTCTGCGCTTTTTCCGCAATGCCTGGAACATCTTCGATTTCCTCGTGGTCGGCATCGCCCTAGTGCCGGCCGCCGGCGGGCTGTCGGTCCTTCGGGCGCTGCGTATCCTGCGGCTGATGCGGGTGATCTCGGTCGCGCCGACGCTGCGCCGCGTGGTCGAAGGCTTCATCTCGGCGCTGCCGGGGATGGCCTCGGTCTTTCTGCTCATGGGGGTGATCTTCTACATCGCCGCCGTGATCGCGACCAAGCTTTTCGCCACGACCTTCCCCGACTGGTTCGGCTCCCTCGGCGGGTCGCTTTACACGCTGTTCCAGGTGATGACGCTGGAAAGCTGGTCGATGGGCATCGTCCGCCCGGTGATGGAGGCCCATCCCGCCGCCTGGATGTTCTTTGTACCCTTCATCCTGATCACCACCTTCGCGGTCGTGAACCTGCTGGTCGGCCTGATCGTCAATTCGATGCAGGATGCCCATGCCGCGGAAACCAACGCCGCGACGGATACCTACCGCGACGAGGTCATCCGCCGCCTCGCCGCGATCGAAGAACGGCTGAAAGACGACCCGTAAGCCTGCGCTGCCGCGTCCCGGTCAGTGCAGGATTGGAACCCCGTCGCCCGAAACAGGCTGCCGCAACTCGGCGCGGGCCTGGCGGATGATCGTCACCGCCCCCTGAAGCGCCAGCAGCGCCATGATGCCGGCCACGATGATGTCGGGCCACCCGCTGCCGGTGCCGAAGACACCAAGCGCCGCCCCCATGACCGCCAGGTTCGCCACCACGTCGTTGCGCGAACAAATCCAGACCGAGCGCATGTTCGCATCCCCGTCACGCCAGGCATAAAGCAGCGCCAGGCAGGCCGCGTTCGCGATCAGGGCGGCAATGCCGACGGCCCCCATGGTGCCCCAGGCAGGCACCGTGCCGGCGAGCGCGTGCCAGATGACAGTGCCGATCACCCAAAGACCGAACAGCCCCATCGAGGCCCCCTTGACCATGGCGGCGCGGGCGCGCCAGTGCAGCCCCAGACCCAACACGAACAGACTGATCCCGTAATTCGCCGCGTCCGCGAAGAAATCGAGCGCATCCGCCTGAAGCGCGGCCGATCCGGCGGCAACCCCGGCCACGATCTCGACAAGGAACATCGTGGCATTGATCGCCAGCACGATCCACAGGACCGCGCGGTAGCGCCCGGTCGCAGCGGTGTTGGACGAACATGTATCGGTGGAACAGCAGGGCATGGGATCTGGACTCGCTTTTTGACTTACGCATCTTAAGTTGGGGTCTATAGCCACTATAGGGTCAAGGGGGCGCCATGACGGACCACGCATTGAAGATCGGCGATCTGGCCCGGAAAACCGGGACCAAGGTCGTTACCATCCGCTATTACGAGAAGATCGGCCTGCTGCCGGAGCCGCAGCGCAGTGCGGGCAATTACCGTGCCTATACGGGCGACGACCTGGACCGGTTGCACTTCATCCGGCGCTGCCGGGCGCTCGGCTTTCCGCTGGACCAGATCCGCGCCCTGCTGGACCTGTCTTCGGAGGGCGCGCAGCCCTGCGACGATGTCGACCGGATGGCCGCTGCTCACCTGGCCCGGATCGAGCAGAAGATCGCGGATCTGACACGACTGGCGCAGCAGTTGCGCAGTATCTCCGCCTCTTGCCAGGGCGGCGGAACGATTTCGAATTGCTGTATCGTCGATGCGCTGTCGCCCCATCAGGATGCGGACGCGGCCTGAGGCAGCTGTTCAGCGGTGATCCGACCCGCCGGGTGCATGCCCGCCGGGTCGGATCTGTTTCAGGGCGGCCCTTACCAGGAGGTCAGGACGGTGCCCTTGTATTTTTCATCGATGAAGGCCTTCACCTCGTCCGAATGGTAGGCCTTGACCAGCGGTTCCACCCAGGGTTCGTTTTCGTCACCGGCGCGCACCACGATGATGTTCACATAGGGGCTGTCGGTTTCCGTGGCGATGGCGTCATTGACCGGGTCAAGACCCGAGGCGATGGCGTAGTTGGTGTTTATCATCGCCGCGTCCAGATCCTGAAGCGAACGCGGCAGTTGCGCGGCATCCAGCTCCTGGATGCGGATGTCGCGCGGGTTCTCGGCAATGTCGAGAACGCTGGGGACAAGCCCCACGCCTTCGGCCAGGGTCAGAAGACCCTTCTGTTGCAGCACCAGCAGCGCGCGCCCCCCATTGGTGGGATCGTTCGGAATGCCGATGGTCGCGCCGTCGGGGATCTCCTCGGGCGAGGCGAAGTCTTCGGAATACAGGCTCATCGGCGTGTTGATGGTTGTGCCCACCTCGACCAGGTCAAAGCCGCGATCCTCCATCTGACGTTCCAGATAGGGGCGGTGCTGAAAGCTGTTGGCTTCGATGTCGCCATCGGCCAGCGCCTGGTTCGGCACGACATAGTCGGAAAATTCGACGATATCGATGTTCAGCCCGTCCTTGGCCGCGATCTTGGCGACCTGTTCCATGATCTCGCCATGCTGGCCGGGCGACACGCCGACAGAGATGTCCTGGGCTGCAGCGGCTCCGGCGGTCAGGGCCAGCACGGAGGCAAGCGTCATCAGTTTCTTCATATCGGGTACTCCTTCTTGAGGGGGCGGGTCAGGCGCCGCGGTTGCTGGGCGCCCGCTTGTCCACGCGTCGGGCGATCCATTCACCGATGGTCTGCACCAGTTGCACGAGGACAATGAGAATAAGAACCACGAGGCCCATGACCTCGGGCATGAAGCGTTGATAGCCGTAGCGGATACCGAGATCGCCCAGGCCTTCGCCGCCCACGGCCCCAACCATGGCCGAATAGCCAAGCAGGCTGACCACGGCAAGCGTCAGGCCCAGCGTGATGCCCGACAGCGCTTCGGGGATCAGCACCTTGCGGATGATCTGCATCGGCGTGGCGCCCATGGACCGGGCGGCCTCGATCAGGCCGCTGTCGACCTCGCGGATCGCGTTTTCGATCAGCCGCGCGATGAAGGGGACCGCGGCGATGGTCAGCGGTACGATGGCCGCCGTGGTGCCGATCGACGTGCCGGCGACGATCCGCGTGAAGGGGATGATCGCCACGACAAGGATGATGAAGGGCACCGACCGCGTCGCGTTCACGATGATGCCCAGCACCTTGTTCACCCAAGGCGCCGAGAGCAGTTCGCCCTTCTGGGAACAGGCCAGGAAGACACCGATCGGCAGCCCGCCAAGCGTGCCCAGCATCGCGGAAACGACGACCATGTAGATGGTCTGCCAGGTTGCCTCCATCAGCATGTTGATCAGGTTAGCGGACATAGCCAAGGACCTCCGTGCGTTGTTCGTGCTGGCCAAGGAAGGCGCGGGCGGCGTCGGCGCGGTCCGCATCGACCGAAATCAGCAGATTGCCGAAGGGGCGCGGACCGATCTCTTCGACGGCGCCGGCCAGGATATTGACGTGAATGCCCATTTCGGTGCCCATCCGCGCCAGCAGCGGCTCGGTGGCCTTTTCCCCGACGAAGGTGATGCGCAGCACTTCCTGCGCGGGGCCTTCGGGCCGGGTCTCAACCAGTTGGCGGGCGATGAAATTGGGCATCGTCACGCCGGTCACGCTGGACAGGAAGCTTTTCGTCGTGGGGTGGCGCGGCGCGGTGAAGACGTCGTAGGTCGCACCCTCTTCGACGATCCGGCCGCCTTCGATCACCGCCACGTGGCTGGCGATATCGCGCACGACGGCCATTTCGTGGGTGATCAGAAGGATCGTCAGGCCGAGGTCGCGGTTGATGTCCGCCAGCAGCTTCAGCACCGTCTGCGTCGTCTCGGGATCAAGCGCGGATGTCGCTTCGTCCGACAACAGCACCTTGGGCCGCGTGGCCAGCGCCCGCGCGACGCCGACGCGCTGTTTCTGCCCGCCCGACAATTCGGAAGGATAGCGGTTGCGAAACGCCTCCAGTCCGACGCGGGCGATCAGATCGTCCACACGGGCCCTGATCTCTGGCGTGGGCGTGCCGGCGATTTCCAGCGGCAGGGCCACGTTTTCGGCCACCGTGCGCGATGACAGCAGGTTGAAGTGCTGGAAGATCATGCCGACTTCGCGGCGGATATCGCGCAGCCCTGCGGCGCCGGCGGCGCCGACGTCCCGGCCCGCAACGACGACCTGGCCCGAGGTCGGCTTTTCCAGACCGTTGACCATGCGCAGCAAGGTGGACTTGCCCGCCCCCGATCGCCCGATGATGCCGGTGATGGTGCCCGGCTCGACGCTCAGCGAGATGCCTTCCAGCGCCATGACATTGCCACCGCCCTTCTTGGGGAATGTCTTCCCGACCGCGTCGAAGGTAATGGCCGCTCCTGTCGTGGTATCAGTCTGCATTCCGCTTCGGGTGCCTCCGGCTGTTGCTGTTGGCGGCGGTAGACCGGAACCGCCGGCGAGGGGCAACCCCCCCTCGTGGAACTCTGGGAAAAGGTCCCGAAAGCCCATGAAACTGCGAATAAAACAGGCTTCCGTGATGAAAGCCCCGGCCTGTGGGAAACCTCCCCGCCCCTATGTCAGACGCTGCTTTCCCGGTTGCAGGGGGCAGCGATTTCGCCGTTTGGCGGCCATGGCGGACCCTGGAACATTGTCCGCCCCGGCCGAACGGCAAGAGCCTGGTTGCGCAAATTCTTCCTACCTCATCCACCAGAAAGCAGCCCGGGGCGCCTTCTGCAACGCTGCCCTATTGCCATCAGTTGACGGACTTCACCAGCCCGAACCCTAAGGTACCCCATCAGATTTCCGAGGCGTCTGTGCGCGTTTCCACGACTGGAGCCGTCGCAGCCCACCCCCCGACATCCGGCAAGCGAGAGATTGGCGGCAGGTGCAGACCATCGCCGGGCTGCCACAAGGGCGGCGCGGCCTACTGCCCCCAGGTGCGCTCCAGCGTCGCGACCCAGTTGCGATGCGCGATCTTGGCAATGTCCTCATCGGAGTAGCCCGCACGCGCCAGGGCGCCAAGCAGGTGCTGCACGTCCGAGACGTCGCGCATCTGGCGGGCCATGAAGGTCCCGTCGAAATCCGAGCCGAGCGCCACGTGGTCGATGCCCACCCGCTCGACCAGGTAGTCGATATGGCGCAGCATGACATCCAGACCCATCTCGGGATCGCGGATGCCTTCCGGATGCAGGAAGCGCACGCCGAAGTTCAGCCCGACCAGCCCGCCCGTGTCGCGGATCGCGTCCAGCTGGCGGTCGGTGGCGTTGCGGCTGTGCGGGCAGATCGCGAAGGCGTTGGAATGCGAGGCGACCAGCGGCGCATCCGAGATCGCGGCGATGTCCCGGAACCCGGCATCGTTCATGTGCGACAGGTCGACCATGATCTTCAGCTCGTTGCAAAGCCGGATCAGGTCCTTGCCTGCCGCGCTCAGCCCGCCGCCCAAGTCCGGGTCGTGGCCCATCACGAAGGGCACGCCATGGGCAAAGATGTTCGGGCGGCTCCAGACCGGGCCAAGCGTGCGCAGACCGGCGGCATGCAGCACGTGGATCAGGTCCAGGTCCGGCGTCGCGGCCTCGATCCCTTCGATATGGAAGACGGCGGCGAAACTGCCGGCGGCCATGGCGGCGCGGATCTCGGCGGCGCTGCGGCACAGGGTGACTGCGCCGTTGGACTGGCGGGTGATGCGGTGCAGCAGCGCCGCCTGCGCGAGGGTCTGTTGCAGCGCGGCAGGCTGGGGCACCGGGGGCAGGTCGCCATTGGCGTCCAGCGTCTGGTCATCCGTGCTGACCCAGACGGCGCAAAGCCCGCCCGCAAACCCCGATGCCTGGGCGCGCGGCAGATCCACCTGCATGTCGGGCGCGCCTTCCAGGAACCGGGTCTCGGCCCCTGCGGGGCCGCGCAGCAGCTTGGACAAGACGTCGTTGTGACCGTCGAAGACGGGGATTGGGGCGGTCATGGCTGCACCTCGTGGATCTCGTCATGGGTGGCGACGAAGGCGCGGCCCTCGGGGGTGACCCAGCCCCGGAACATGCCGGCGGTGTTGTAGGGGGCGCTGACCGCGCCGTTGCCGTCCAGCGCCACCAGCCCGGCGCCGACGATCCCCGTGGTCTGCGACGAGCCCGACAGATCCACGTGGACCACGTGTTCGGCGGCCTGCGACAGGCTTTCCCCCAGGTAGGAGACCCGCGCGGCGATCTCGTGGCCCACCACGTGGCGGATGAAGAATTCGCCCTTGCCGGTGCCCGAAACGGCGCAGACGCCGTCCCTTGCATAGGTGCCCGCGCCGATCACCGGGGTATCCCCGACCCGACCCGCCGGTTTGTTGGTATAGCCCCCGGTCGAGGTCGCGGCCGCCAGGTGCCCGGCCGCGTCCAGCGCGACCGCGCCGACCGTGCCGTGCTTCTCGTTCTCGCTGGCCTCTGTCCCGGCGGCGGCATGGGCCTTCATCGCGGCCAGCGCCTCGATCCGCTTCGGCGTGGTGAAGTAGTCCTGCGGCATCACCTGCAGGCCCGTTTGGGCCGCGAAATCATCCGCGGCAGCACCGGTCAGGAAGACCGCGCGACCGTCCTTCATCAGGGCACGGGCGGCCCGCACCGGGTTGCGGATGCCGCGCGCCGCGCTGAGCGCGCCGGCTTCCAGCGTGGCCCCGTCCATGATCGAGGCGTCCAGCTCGTGAATCCCGTCCTCGTTCAGCGCGGCGCCGTGGCCGGCGTTGAAATGGGGGCTGTCCTCCATCACCACGACCGCGGCTTCGACCGCCTCCACCGAGGTGCCGCCGCCCTTCAGCACCGACCAGCCGGCGGACAGGGCGCGGCCAAGATCCTGCCGCGCCTCGGCCCAGTCCGCGTCGCTCATGCTGTCGAGCGGCAGCACGCCGCAGCCTCCGTGGATCGCAAGTGCAGTGGTCGTCATGTCGCGTGTCCTGTTCTGATGCGGGACCGCCCGGGCCGGGCGGCCCGTTGGTCAGCCAAAGCTGATATCACCGATGACCCGCACGCGCACCCGCCGGGCGCCGCCGGGCAGGTAGGCGATGGGGATGTCCTCGACCTCGAGGACCTGCAGGCTGGCCTCATCTGCCCCGGCATCGATGGCGGCCCTGCGCGCAGCGGCCTCGGCCTCTGCCAGGGCCTGTTCGCGGGTCATGTCGGAAAAGACCTGGTCGACCTCGCCCGACACCTGCGCCATGGCCGCGCCCAGGGCATTGGCGACCCCCGCATTCTCGACCCGGATCACGGCGCTGGCACCCGGAACCTCGTCCGGGATCAGGAAGGCCCCGCCCCCCACCGCGATCAGCGGAACGTCTTCGGCCGAGGTCTTCATCTGGTCGAAGTTCTCGGCCACCATGGCACGGATCCGCGCCAGCGCGGTCTGCACGAAATCGGGGTCCAGATCGGCCACAAGCGCCGGGTCGCCCATCTCGATCAACCCCGCCGCCACGGCGATGTCCGAGGTGGTCAGCGTCGCGCCGCCAAAGACGCGGGCGTCCTGCAGGATGCGGTAGCCGACCGATTTCGGCCCGATGGCGCCGGTTTCGGGATCGACGATCGTGCCGCCGCCAAGCGCGACCGGCAGCAGGTCGGGCATGCGGAACAGGGTGCGCACCCCGCCGATATGGACGATGTTGTTCGCCTCGCGCGGGAAGCCCCCGACAAGGCAGCCGATATCCGAGGTGGTCCCGCCGACATCCACCACCATCGCGTCGCTCAACCCCGTCAGGAAGGCCGCGCCACGCATGGAATTCGTCGGCCCGGAGGCAAAGCTGAACACCGGATTGGCCGCGGCCACATCCGCCAGCGCCACGGTGCCGTCGTTCTGGGTCAGGAAGAAGGGCGCCTGCAGCCCGATGTCGTCCAGCGCGGTCTTGAAGGCCTGCACCGTGGTCTTGCCAAGCGACTGCAGGGCGGCATTCAGCAGCGCGACGTTTTCGCGCTCCAGCAGGCCGATCCGGCCCAGGCTGTTGGACAGGGTGATGCGCGCCTCGGGGATGACCGAGCGGACGATCTCGGCAGCGCGGTCCTCGCATTCGGTGGTCAGGGGCGAAAAGGTCGCCGAAATCGCCACCGAGGTCACCCCGGCATCGCGGATCTTCAGCGCCGCATCGCGCACCTCGTCCTCGCGCATCGGGACCAGCGGGCTGCCGTCGTATTCATGTCCGCCATGCACCATGAAGATCATCGGATCGACGGCGCGGTAGAGGTCCTCGGGCCAGTCGCACATCGGCGGCAGGGAGGCCCCGGTGGGCAATGCGACGCGGATGGCCGCCACCCGTTCCAGCCGGGACCTTTCGACCACGGCATTGGTGAAATGCGTCGTGCCGATCATCACCGCGTCCAGCGGGCGGGGCGTGTCGTTGATATGCGCCGCCACATGGGCCAGCGCGGCCTTGACGCCGGACATCACATCCTGCGTCGTGGGAACCTTGATCGAGGCGATGATGCTGTCACCGTCGATCAGCACGGCGTCCGTATTGGTGCCGCCGACATCAATGCCGATACGTTTCATTGGAATACCGATTCAAAGTCAATGTCATAGCCGAAGGCACGGGGACCGACAGCCGCCACGCCCGCGGGCGTCGTCAGGATCTTGGGCGCCGGCAGGGCCACCACGCTGACGCGCTGGCCATAGCGCACGGCCTCGGTGCCGATGGCGCCGCCCGACAGGCTGTCCAGCAGGCACAGCAGATCCGGGGTCATCGCCACCGGCACGCCGTCGCGGATGGCCACGGCCCATTCGTTCTGGAACGCCAGTTCAAGCGTCGCGCCGCGATCCGCGTCAATCCCCTCGATCACGGTCTTGCCGCGCAGGAAGCCGCCCGTGGTCGTGCGGTCCACATCGACCACCTTGCCGCGAAACACCTGCTTGCCCTGCGCATGGTCAAGCACGGCCGCCACCGGGTCATCGTGGCGCGCGCGCGCGTCCAGCACCACGCGGCCAAGCGCGGTCGCCTGGGTGATCGTGTGGTGGATGCCCCAGTCCTTCACCTCGCGCCCCGTGCGGGGGGCCTTGCAGGTCGCGGCAGTCGAGCCGACGGCGGTACAGGCCGCACGAGAGATCTTCTCCATCCATTTCCAGCTTTCGGCGCGGGCGACGATCACCTCGTTGTCGCGCACGTCCACCATCGACAGCGGGAACATCGACAGCCCGCCGATCGCGAAGGAGGTCATCTGCGCCTCGGGATAGGCGCGGCCCATGCAATCGGCATTCACCACCGGACGCCCCAGCAGCGCGGCCGCCAGGAAGGGCGACAGCGCATTGGCCCCGCCGATTTCCAGCGCCATGATGGCGCGGAAAGGGCGGCCCAGGTAATCCTCCATCAGCTCGACCGCGCGGGCCATGTGGCGCGGATCCTTCAGGCGCTCCTGCCCGACCAGCGGTGCGCCCATGCCCGAGACCACGGCGACCATGTCGTCATCGGCCAGGTCCTCGGGCTGGATCACCTGCACCCGCGCGCCATCGGCATAAAGGCGGCGCAGGTTCAGCGTCGAAAGATAGGGGTTGCCGCCGCCACCCGTACCCAGAATCCACGCGCCGGTGGCGAGGGATTCGATATTCTCTTCGGGAAATTCCTGGAGCATGTGTCTGCCTTGGCCTTGTGTCTGCCGGCCCCGCAAAAGGCGGGACCGGCGTTGTCCATCGGGTCTGCTCGGGCCGATCAGTCGACCGGGCATTCCCAGGTCATGGTCCAGAAGTTCAGACCCCAGCTTTGCATCGGGCGGAACTCATAGCCCTGCAGGCAGGCGTTGGCAGCGTAGCGGCGCATCGGGGCCACGGCCCAGACGGCCGGCTGCAGGTCGTAGATCTCCTGCTGCAGTTCCTTGTAGGTGGCGTTGATCTCTGCCGGGTCGGTCTGGTCACGCGACGTGTCGATCAGGGCGTCGATCTCGGGGTTCTGCAGCCATTCCATGGACCACCAGGTGCCTGCGGCCTTGGAATGGTACTGGTTGAAGAACATCGAATCCGGCGAAGGGTAGCTGGGGCTGACGTTGACCTGGGTCGAAGCCGGAGTCGTTTCCGGGCTGGAGGCCAGTTCGACGATGCGGTTCCAGGGCTCGGGCCGGATATCGAGGGTGATTCCGATCTGGGCAAGGTTGGCCTGCATCAGCAGCGCGATTTCCTGTTCGAAGGCCAGCGAGGCGACGTAGCTGTTGACCAGCGTGATGTCTTCCCCGGCGTATTTCGACAGGGCCAGTTCTTCACGCGCCTTGTCGAGGTCATATTCCCCGGCCGGGAGATCACCCTTGAAGGCTTCCTCGAAACGATCCGACAGGGGGCCGTGCATCGGCACACCGGGATAGATGATCTCCTGGATGGTCTCGTAATCCGTCGCATAGGCGATGGCCCGGCGCACGTGAACGTCATCGGTCGGGTAAGTCTGGGTGTTCAGTTTGATCTGGAAGCCCCCGGCGGTGCGGGACTCGAGCAGCTTGTAACCCGACATGCTGCCGATGGCCTCGAAGGTGTCGTTGCCGAGCCCGTGCGAGGACAGGCCAAGCTGGCCCTGTTCGGCCAGCGCGCGCACCGTCGCGTCGTCAGACGTCTGCACGAAGCGGACCTCGTCGATGGGCGTGCCCTTGTCCCAGCCCAGGAAGTAATCCGGGTTGCGTTCGATCACCATGTCGGCCGAGCGGTTGTAGCTGGTCAGCGCATAGGGGCCCGAACCTGCCGAGTTGTCGCCGACGAAGGCTTCGCCATAGGGATCTTCGTCGGTCGCGTTGGCCTCGATCAGCGACTGGTTCAGGACCAGCAGCACCGGGGACGAAGCCAGGAAGGGCGAGAACGGACGGTTCAGCGTGATTTCGACGGTGGTGTCATCGGGGGCGGTGACGTTTTCGGGGTCGATCAGGTCGATCAGCAGGTTCGACGGACCCTTGTTGATCTTCAGCAGGCGCTGGATGGACCAGACCGCGTCAGAGGCGCCGAGCGCGCTGCCGTCCTGGAAGGTCACGTCGTCGCGCAGGTGGAAGGTATAGGTCAGACCGTCTTCGGAGATGTCCCAGGAGTTCGCCAGGTGCGGCACGATCTCGCCCGCGGGGGTGACCGTGGTCAGACCGTCGTACATGTTCACGGCCGCCATGTAGCCGGTGTAATCCGAGATCTTCGCCGGATCGAGCGAGCTGAAGATCTGCATCGTGTTGACCACGGTCGAGATACGCTCCTGCGCAGTCGCCAGCGGCGCGGCACCAAGGCCAAGCGCCACCGAAAGGGCAAGGGCGGACAGCCCTGATTTGCTGAATTTTGCAGTCATTTTTTTACTCCTGTTGGGTCGTTTATCGGTTCAGGCCGTCTGCGTATGTGCGGCAAGCGGCGCGAAGGGGATCTCGGGATAGCCGAAGGCAGCGGGGCCGACGACTTCCAGCGCCTTGCGGGTGCGCAGCAGGTCGTGACAGGGCACCGCAAGCACGGCAACCCGCTGGCCGTAGCGCAGCATTTCGGTGGTGATCGGGTAGCCGGTGTCGACGTCCAGCACGATGATCAGGTCGGGCACCGTGACCTCGACCTCACCTTCGCGGCGGAAGATCAGGAACTCGTTCTGGATCGCGATGCTAGCCGTTTCGCCCTGGAAGGCATCAAAGCCGCCCAGTTCCAGGTCGCCCACCGCAAAGCCGCCCTTGAGGTGCCGCTTGAGGTCGGTGATCTTGCCGGTGAAGACATGCCGCCCGCCTTCCAGCGCGCAGACCGTCGCCACCGGGTCGTCGCCGGTGCGCCGCGCATCCAGAACCGCCCGGCCCAGCCGGATCGCCTTGGTGTAGCTGCGCGGGATCGCGTTGGCATGGACGAAGCTGGCCTGCATCGGGGCCGTGGCCAGCATTGCCGCGCCGCCCTGTGACACGACACAGGCGCGCGCCATGCGCTCGTGAAAGACCTCGGTCACGGCGTTCTGGAAGACCACGCTGTTGCCATGCAAATCGCACATCACCGACGGGGTCGAGCTGTGCCCGTAGATCGAAAAGGTCGTCATCTGCATTTCCGGAAACGCGCGGCCCATGCCGTCGCAATCCAGCACCGGCAATCCGCCAAGCGCCGCCGTCACCAGCGGGTTCATCGCGTTCGCGCCGCCGATCTCCTCGCAGACGATCGCGTCGATCTTGCGGCCGGTCAGCTGCTCCATGCCCTGCAGGCAGCGCAGGCCCTCGCGGCCCTCGCGGATGCGTTCGGTGCCCACCACCGGCGCGCCGATGCCGCCGATGGACATGCAAAGCGCGTCCCCGGCGATCTTGTCGGTGGCCAGGATGGACATCTTGTGTCCGGCCTTCATCGCCTCGCGCGTCAGCAGCTTGCCCTGATAGGGATTGCCGCCGCCGCCCGTCCCGAGGATCCCCGCGCCGACTTCCAGCGCGTCCAGATCCTCGAATGTCAGCTCCCACAGGTCGGCGGGATCATAGGTCAGTTCCGGGGTCTCAGACATTTTCGGCTTCCATTTCTGCAAGGGCACCCATCTCTCCCACGACCTTGACGTGGATGCGGGTGGCGTTTCCGGGCAGGTACGCGAGCGGCATGTCCTCGCGTTCGATGACCTCGAGGGTCTCGGCCAGCGCCCCGGCGGCGATGGCCTGGGTGCGGGCCTCGGCCTCGGCTTCGGCCAGGGCGCTGTCGCGGGTCACGCCGTCGGTCAGGCTGAAGATGCGGTCCGTCTCGCCCGAGATCTGCGCGATGGCGGCCCCCACGGCATTGGCCACGGCGAAGTTTTCCGGGCGGGTCACCTGCAGGTCCCCGATCCGGTCGGGCATCAGGACGGACCCGCCGCCGACCGCGATGACCGGCACAGGATCTGCGGAAATCCGGGCGCGTTCGACGCAGGTCTCGAACATCTCGGTCACCCGCGCGGCGGCCGCCGCGACCAGTGCGGGGTCAAGATCGGCCAGCAGGCCCGCATCGCCGATCTCGGCCTTGCCGGAGGCGACGGCGATATCGGTGGCCGTCAGGATCTGCCCCCCGAAGACCCGCGCATCCTGGCGCACGCGGTAGCCCACGGATTGCGGCCCGATCGCGACGTTTTCGGCAGAGCCCGTGACCCGCGACCCGCCGCCCAGCCCGATGGAAAAGACGTCGGGCATGCGGAAGTTCGTGCGCACCCCGCCGATATCGACCGAGGTCGAGGCCTGGCGCGGGAACCCGTGCGACAGCGCGCCGACGTCCGACGTGGTGCCGCCCACGTCGACCACGATCGCCTCTTTCAGCCCGGTCAGGAAAGCCGCCCCGCGCATCGAATTCGTTGGGCCCGAGGCAAAGGTCAGCACCGGGAAGGCGCGCACCGTGTCGGCGGCCATCAGCGTGCCGTCGTTCTGGGTGATGAAGAAGGGCGCATCGACCCCGGCCTGCTCCAGCGCCTGGCCGAAGGCCCGCACCGTCTTGTCCGCCAGCCGCAGAAGCGAGGCGTTCATGATCGCTGCACTTTCCCGCGCCAGCAGCCCGTGGCGTCCGATGTCGCGCGACAGCACCACGCTCAGATCCGGGCATTCCTCTTGCAGGATCTCTCGCGCGCGCAGCTCCATCGCGTCGTTCACGCCCGAGAAGATGCAGGTGACGGAGGCGGCGCGGATGTCCTTTTCGCGGATCTCGCCGGCGATCCGGCGGATCTCGTCCTCGTCCAGCGGCGACAGCACGCGGCCGTCGAATTCATAGCCGCCCCGCACCTGGTAGCCGTGATCGCCGACGATGGCGCGGATATCCTCGGGCCAGTCGACCATCGGCGGCAGGCCCGCCCCGGCCGGCAGGCCCAGCCGGATCGCGGCCACCGGGTCAAGGTGGCGCCGTTCGATCACGGCATTGGTGAAATGGGTCGTGCCGATCATCACCGCGCCGATCCGGGCCCGGTCGATACCGGCGGCCCCGATCACCTGTTCCAGCGCCTCGAGCACGCCCGAAGTCACGTCCTCGGTCGTCGGAGCCTTGATCCCGGCCAGGACGGTTTTGCCCTGCAGCACGACGGCATCGGTATTCGTGCCGCCTACGTCAATTCCTACGCGATACACCTGGGGCTCCTTCATCAATCGGTTGTTTGCACCAGGAAAGCGGCGCGCTCTTCCTGGCTGACTGCGGGCTTCAGGCGGTCCTCGTCGTCGGTAACGACCGGGATCGCCGAGATCAGCGCGCGGGTATAGGGATGTTGCGGATCGGCAAAGACGTCCGGCGTGGCGCCTTCCTCGACAATCTCGCCGCGCAGCATGATCGCCAGCCGCGAGCAGAAATTGCGCATCAGCGACAGGTCGTGCGAGATCATGAAATAGGTCAGGCCAAGGTCGCGGCGCAGCTGCAGCAGAAGGTCGATCACCGTCTTCTGCACCGAGACGTCCAGCGCCGCCGTCGGCTCGTCCAGGATCAGCACCTTCGGATCCGCGGCCAACGCGCGGGCAATGGCGACACGCTGCTTCTGACCGCCCGAAAGCTCGTGCGGATACTTCGCAAGGTAGGATTCTGGCAGGCGTACCAGACCCATCAGCTCTGCCATCCGCGCCGCGCGGGCGTCACCTGTCAGCCCGGCGTGTTTCAGCGGCAGCGACAGGGTCTGCTTGACCGTCCGCTTGGGGTTCAGCGAGGTGCCCGGGTTCTGGTAGACGATCTGTGCCAGCGGCCGCCCGGCAATGGGGGTCCCGTCCTGCGTGACGGTGCCGGCGGTGGGTTGCGACAGCCCCATCATCATCCGCGCCACGGTGGTCTTGCCGGACCCGGATTCACCCGCCAGGCCAAAGATCTCGCCCTCGCGCAGGGTGATCGAGACATCGCGCACCGCGGCAAAGCGCTTGCCCCGGCGGCCGAACGACTTGTCCAGCCCGCTGGCGGTGACGATGGGCGCCGCGGCGCTGACCTGCTGCGTCTGAACGCGCGGGCCGTAAAGCGGCGGCACCGCCTCCAGCAGGCCCTTGGTATAGGCGTGCTCGGGCGCCTTCAGGATCGTGTCCACGGGCCCGGTTTCGACGATATCGCCATGGCGCATCACCACCACCCGGTCCGACACCTTGCGCACCACCCCGAGGTTATGGGTGATCATCAGCAGCGCCATGCCCTCTTCCGCGACAAGGGTGTTGATCAGGTTCAGGATCTCGTCCTGGGTGGTCACGTCCAGCGCGGTGCCCGGTTCGTCCGCGATCAGCAGCTTGGGCTGGTGCAGCAGCGCGAGGCCGATCAGCACGCGCTGGCGCATGCCGCCCGACAGTTCGGACGGATAGGCGTTCATCACCCGCTCGGGGTCGGCCAGCTGGACCCGCCGCAACACGGCGGCGATCCGGTCGTGGCGCCGCGACCGGCTGTCGTTCACACCGTTGCGGCGGTCCGCGAAACGCAGCACGTCGTCAAGGTGCGTGCCGATCTTGAACACCGGATTGAAGGACGACAGGGGGTCCTGCATGATCAGCGAAAAGGCCGTGCCCTTCAGCGCGTCGCGCGCTCCGCGCGACATTTGCAGCACATCGCGGCCCTCGACCTCGACCCGCCCGGCGCTGACCGTGGCATTGCGCGGCAGCGTGCCCAGAATGGCCTTGGCGGTGACGGACTTGCCCGACCCGGTTTCCCCGATCAGCGAGACCCGTTCGCCGGCACCGACCGTGAAGGAGATGTCGCGCAGCACCTGGTTGGTGCGCCCGTAAGCGGTGAACAGAACATCCAGCCCTGCGACTTTCAGAAGCGGAGTATTCATCTCAGCCCTCCATATCGAAGACGTCGCGCAGACCGTCGCCCAGCAGGTTGAACCCAAGCGTCACGTAGAAGATCACGCCCCCGGGGCAGAGCACCTCCCACCAGAAATCCGGCATGAACTGGCGCCCGTCGGCCACCATCGAACCAAGGTCCGGCGTCGGCGGCTTGACCCCGAAACCAAGGAAGCTGAGCGTCGCGCCGAACAGGATCACGAAGGCAGCGTCCAGCGTCGTCTTGACGGAAATCACCGAAACGCAATTGGGCAGGATCTCGCGGAACAGGATGTGCATCGGTCCGGCGCCCGCGATGCGGGCCGCTTCGATGTAGTCTTCCGAGGCGATGGATTTCGACACCGCGTAGATCAGCCGGGCGTGCCAGGTCCACCACAGCAGGGTGATGGCGATCATCGCGTTGGCCAGCGTCGGCTCCAGCAGGTTGGAGACGGCCAGCGCCATGACCAGCGGCGGCATGGCCAGCATCACGTTGGTCAGCCCGGTGATCAGCCGCTCGGTCCAGCCGCCGAAATAGCCCGCGATCAGGCCCAGCACCGTCCCCACGGGCACCGAGATGCCCAGCACCCCGAGGACCAGCAAAAGAGAGACCCGCAGCCCGAAGACCGCCCGGGAAAAGATGTCGCGGCCGACCTTGTCGGTGCCGAACCAATGGGTCGCATCGGGCGGCAGGTGGCGGGCGCGAAAGTTGACCACGGCGCCGACATCCTGCGGGTGCGGGGTGACAAAGGGGGCAAGGATCGCGAAAAGGATCGCGGACAGGACGATCAGGCTGCCGATCACCGCCGCCGGGTTGCGGCTGAAGCGGTACCAGGTCATGTAGCCGGCGCTCAGCTCCTTGTTGGCTCCGTCCAGAGCCATGTTAATCTCGGACATCAGCTGGCCTCCTTTCGGCGCATGCGGGGATCAAGGATCGAGATCAGGATGTCGACCACCAGGTTGGCGGCGATGAAGAACAGGCCGGAAACCAGCACCACGGCCGTGACCGCGTTCAGGTCCTTCTGCAGGATCGCGTTCAGCCCGTAAGAGGCGAACCCACCCCAGGAAAAGACCATCTCGATCACGAAGGCATTGCCGATCAGCGAGGCGAACTCGAGCCCCATGATCGTCAGCGGCGCGATCGACGACAGCTTCAGCAGGTAGCGGAAGATGATCACCCGTTCGGGCACGCCGAAGCTTTGCAGGGTCAGGACGTGGTCCTTGCGGCGGTTCTCCAGCATGGCAGAGCGTGTGATGCGGGTGATCTGCCCGATCCCGGCCATCGCCAAAGCAATGGCAGGCAGCGCCAGGTGCTGAAGCGCACTGACAAAGACGTCGAACCGCCCGGCCAGCAGCGAATCCACCAGCATCAGCCCCGTCGGCCCGCCCGAAAACTGCAAGGCGTGGTCCATCCGCCCGATGATCGGCCAGTCGCCGAAGTGACGCGCGGCCACCAGTTGCAGCGAGATGGCAAAGAGGAAGCTGGGGATCGTCACGCCGATCAGCGACACCAGCCGCCCGACGTGATCGACCCAGCCATCACGGAAATGCGCCGTCATGACCCCCAGCGGGATGGCCACGGCGAACATGATGATCACCGCCACCAGCACCAGCTCGACCGTGGCGGGGACCGTCTGGCCCAGGTCCGCCGTCACCGGGCGCTGCGACATCAGGGACATGCCGAGGTCGCCGCGGATGGCACCGCTCATGTAGGACAGGTACTGCACCCCCAGGGACTGATCGAGGCCCATCTGGGTGCGCAGGGCGCCCACCTGTTCCGGCGTCGCAGTCGGCCCCAGGGCCATACGCGCCGGATCGCCCGGAACCACGCGTGCCAGCACGAAGATCATGATCGACAGCACGATCATGACCAGCAGGAACGTGCCAAGCCGCGTCAGGATTGCAAGAAACGGATTTTGCTGCATTGGCTGGAAACCCTTCGAGGTTGGTCGCTTTGCAACAGATTAATCCGCATCCCCGGGGGCTCGACAATTTGGGTATGGGATAGGTTTTTTGAAAAATGGTATAGGTTTTTTCATGACTTCTCCCCCCGCGCTTCTTCGCCCCCTTGGGCGCCCCCTTCTGGTTGACCGGATCCTGCGCGCCGCGCCCGGCAGCACGGTCTTCCTGCGCGCGCCCGCCGGGGCCGGCAAGTCGGTGCTGATGCATCAGGCCGCAGAGCGGGCCGGAGTCACGGTCTGCGACCTGCACCACCCGCGCCTCAGCGACGTACAGGACGGCTGGCTGTTCTGGGACGTGCCGGGATCGGCCCGCACGGCGCGCCTGTCCGCGCAGGTCGCCGAGACGGTCGAGCATCTGGTGATCGCCCACCGCCCGGCGCAGAAGATCACCGGGCTGGCGCGGCGCATCCTGCACGGCGGCTCGGGGACGGTCGATGCCGATGCCCTTGGCCTGAGCGCCGCAGAGATCGGCACGCGCCTGCCCGCCGCTGTTACCCGCCGTCTGTGCCGGGAGTATGCGGGCTGGCCGGCCTTCCTGCCGCTTGCGGCCATGCGCGCCCCCACCGCTGGCCCCACCCCCGACACGGACACGGACCTGGCCACCAGTTACGTCAGCGAAACCTTCCTGGCCCAGCTTTCGCCCGGCCCGACGACCCGGCTGTCGCTCTGGCTGGAGGCCCCGGAGCCCGACCCGCGTCAGGACCCCGCCCAGGACTGGTGCGATGCCCTGCCCCCCTTTGTCCTTGCGGCGCCGGATCCGCAGTCCGACCTGTTCGCGGCCCTGCGCCGTGCGGTGGCGGCGCGGCTTGAGGGGTTCACCAACTCCGGCGCGGTGACCGAGGTCGCCCGTGCGCTGGAGGCCGCGCAGCGCCCCTTGGCGGCCATGGAACTGCTGCTGGATCACGGGCATGAATCCCATGCCGCGCAGGTGCTGGAGCGGTCCCGCGGGCTGGAGTTGATCTACGACACCAACCTCGAAGGGTTCAGCCATGCCGTGCTGCGCTTTTCACAGGAGATCATCGCCACCAACGAGACGGTCCTGTTTGCCATCACCCGCACGCTGATGAAGCAGGGAGAATTCCAGCGGGTCCGGCATCTGGTGGTCAAGCACCTCGGCTCGGACTACCTCGACCCGCTCAAGGTGCTGTCACGTGGCGCGCGCTTCAGCTTTGCGGCGCGGCGGTTTCGGCTGAACATGATGATCAGCGAAGACATGATGCCGTCGGATGCCATGATGCAGCGCCTTGGCGAATTCATGGCCGATTACCCTGTGGGCGACGAACAGAAGTGGGCCGCCTTCTACAACGCCCTGCTGGAATTCGAGGTCCGGCGCCGCAACTTTCGCGCCGCAGAAGCCGCCGCCGCCCGGGCGCTGATCTACTTTCGCAAGATGGGCGGGCACCCGCTGCTGGAATTCTTCATCCACCTGCATCTTGCCGTGCTGCACCTGACCAATGGCGACGCCCGTCTGGCCCGTCCGGCGGCCCGGGATGCGCGCTCGGGGCTGGAGCGCGTCACCCATCCGGTCGCGCAGGAATACCGGATGCTGCGCCTCATCGAGGCCGCCCTGGCCTATGAAGAAGGCCAGCCGCAACGCCTGGTCACCTTCCTGCAGGATGAATTCAACGACTTCGCAAGGGCCGAGATCTGGCCAAGCCTGTTTCACTTTGCCATCCGGTATGCCTCTCAGGTGGTGATGGACCAATACCCGGCCAGCATACGGCCCGGGTTCCTCGACGGTCTCTGGCTGCATGTGGCCGAACGGATGAACCTGCTGCCCACGATCCAGATCCGTACCGCCACCGCCTATCAGAACGAAGGCCGGATCAGCGAGGCCGAGGTCACCCTTCAGGCCCTTGGCACCGCCCGCAACACCCCGGCCGAGGAGATGACGCCGGACGGGCTGTATCGCCTGGCGGACCGCGACGACATCGGTCTGGCCATGGCCCGCCTGCGCTGCAGCGTGCAGCATCCCGCCCCCGGGCCGCTGGTGGACCGGCAGATCGACGCGCTGGAAAGCAACCCGAAGATCACCCTGCGCGAGGCGATTGCCCTCAAGATCTGGCGGGCTCATCTGGCCCGAAAGCGCCGCGATACGGCAGCGGCGCGCACCCACCTGCAGGCCGCCTTCACCTCGGCTTCACGGCTGGGCTGCTTTGGGGTGCTGTCGGAACAGCGGATCTTTCTTGCGCCGCTGCTGCGCGAAGCCCGGATTCGCAATCACCTGGAGACACGGCCGGACATCCGGGCCACGCTGACGATCTATACCGGCTCCATTTCCTCGCCCAATGCCAAGGCGCGCGCCGGCGGGCTGACCGAACGCGAGGCGCAGTTGCTGCACCTGATCGCCGGCGGACACCCCAACAAGCGGATCGCGCAAATGCTGCACATCGCGGAACCGACCGTGAAGTTTCACCTGTCGCGCCTCTATGCCAAGCTTGGCGCAAGCAAACGCGCCGAGGCGATAAAGACGGCGCATGCGTTGGGGTGGCTTTGATGACGGGGTGGCCTTGGCAATGTCATCGTCACGGCCGGCCGACCGCACCAATCAGACGCCACCTTCGCAGCCGTTGGGGAAGCACAAAGGGCAACTGCGGCAAGGGTCACCGGGCGACCCCCACGTTCCCGCGGGCCACAGGGCACATCCTGGAGCCAACTGCGCGAGGGCCCTCAGATTACTTGCCGGTGCTGGGCAGGATGAAACCTTGCGCCGGATAGACGCTGCCGTACTGGTTCGGAGTGCTTTCGAGACGCACCTTGGACCAGTCGTTCTTTTCGGACACATCGATCACATCCATGGCGACCGAAATCTTGTTGCGCTCCCAATTGGCATGATCGACCCGGATTTCGCGGCTCGACTTGATGCTGGAGACGACAGCGACATGGCCCAGAGGCATCTTGTTGGTCGCCTTGAAGGCCATCACTGCGCCGACTTTCGGCGTCTGGGATTGCGGGAACCGACCACGGGCCTGCGACCACCAGGTACGGGCATCACCGTAGATATCGATACCGCTGATATTTCGCGCGAAGGGCACGCACCAGACCCGGCGACCAGCAGCCTGGAGGTCATGCACCTGGGCAAAGGCGAATGCCGCACGGTCCGGATCAAGGCCGTCAGGGGAATCCATGGTCGTTTGCGAACAGGCCGCAGCGGTCAGAAGGAGTGCGCAGACGAATGGCAGTTTCAGCCAGGTCGCACGGGCGTGTTTCACGCTCATTCGATCTCTCTAGTCCAGGTTGCAAACAGGCCCCTGTCCCGAGCGGCCCAAGCAGACCATCGGAGACTTCATGGTAAATTCAAAGTGCGTTGTTGGTGAACGGCAGATTTCCGCCGCCCGCTTTCGCGGCGCTTCCCGGATGCCAGGCAGATGCACAGAGGTTTGCTGAGGAAAGCCTGATTTCCCTCGTCGGCGACGGCCCGCGGCACGAGGCATCTTGAGAGGTTCAAATCCCCAAACGTGGGGTACGGCGCGGGGTATCAAGCAAGGGCGCGTCTGGGCGCTTCTTACGACTGGGTACCCAACAAGCTACGCAATTGGGAGGGAAAGAGCTGCATCATCCAGGTCTCTGTTCCCGCCTTGCCGTTGGCTTCGACATACATGCGCAGATCAATCGGCGTGTCGTCATCTTCGGCAACGTCGGAAAAATCCAGATCGAACATGGCCCGCCAATAGGTTTCGTCCACAACGTCATAGGCTGCGAGGTTTGCGATTGTTCCGCGCGACGCTGTCACGACGGGTTTGATCGTGGGATCACGCTTCAGATCCTCGAAACCAAGATTGTCGAAGTCGCAGACGATCTTGACAACCCCTTCCGGGCGCGGCTGACCAGGGACGCCGCCCGCGCCGATACGGGTAGAGGTAAACCGCGCGGCATTGGGTGTCACCGGCGCATCTTCGAACCACGTCAGCCGATAGTTGAAGGTATAGGCGTTGCCCTGCGTGGCCGCCTCTGCCGGGGTCCACATTGCAACAATGTTGTCATGGATTTCATCATTCGTGGACAGTTCTATCAGGGAAACAGAACCATCGCCCCAATCACCGATCGGTTCAATCCAGGCGGAGGCGCGCTTTTCGTAAAATACGCCATCGTCCTGGTAGTTTTCAAAATCGCGTTCGCGCTGCATCAAGCCGAAACCCTTGAGGCTCGGTGCATGAAAACTGTTCGCCATGGGGCGCGGCGGATTATTGAGTGGACGCCAGATCCGTTCGCCATTGGCCGTGTGGATTTCGAGCCCATCACTATCGTGGACTTCAGGACGCCAGTCAGGCGCCGAATGGGCGTCTGGTTTCCCGAACCAGTACATCGAGGTGAGCGGTGCAACCCCTAGACGTTCGACATTGTCGCGCAGGAAGATATGGGCTTCGACATCCTGTGACGCCCCCTTTTCGGTCTGCACCGAGGCGATCTTGTATGCACCGGTGGCCCGCGGACTTTCCAGAAGCGCATAGGCGGTCAGCGCGCCGCCCTCGCCTTGCTCTAGCCAGAACCGGGTGAAGCGCGGAAACTCCTCCGGCCCGTCCGCAATCGCGGTATCAAGCGCCAGACCACGCGCCGACAGGCCGAACTGCCCCGAATATCCGGAAGTTCGCCAATATGACGCGCCCAGGAAGGCCATCCAATCGTCCCCGCCGGGCTTGTCCTGCACGCGAAACCCGGCAAACCCTTCGGTTTGGTCCAGCGCCCGGGCCGGGTTTGCCTCAGGGATCTGGAAATAATCGACCGAGAAAGGCACTTCACGCGCCATGCCATCGTTCAATGCATAAATATGCACGGGCTCCGGGAAATACATTCCGGGAAAGAAAAACTGGACGGGGGAAGATCCTTCTTCATTCCAAAGCGCGTGATCCTGCAGAAATGAAATCTGATTGTGCCGGTCATAATCGATTTGATCGAGCACCTCCCGGTCAGCGACGCGCATCGGCGTATAGGGTTCGCCGGCAAGCCCCTTTGCGGTATTTCGAAGCTGATCAAAGGAGAACGGCTTAGGCTGACCGAGATCAATGCCACCGGATTGTTCCGCCTGCTGCGCACGGGCCACTTCAGGTAGCAGAAAGAAAGCGCCCGCCCCAAGAGCGGAGGCAAGCGTTTCACGTCGGTTCAGGTGCGTCTTCGTCATCCAGACATCTCCAGCGTTTCTCTTTCCAGAGGAAGATGACCGTAACGGATAGGAATGCCAATTTCCCATCTCGCAGTCGGCAAAAGCATGCTGATCGCTACGAAATACCGCTGACGGCGGCGCCTGTTCCGCACATTTCAGTCGTCCAAACGGCTTTGTTGCACACATCTTGGGAGGTCCATTTCCGACCGAATTTCCCGGTCGCCTGAAGCACAGGCTTCGGATTTGCCCCGCTTGCCCTCGGGGAGGTCCTTGGGGGGCTACATCTGTCATCCCGGAACGCTCACGACCATCTCGATCTCAAGCTGCAGGTCCGGGGATGCCAGCGCACTGACGCCGATGCCGGTCAGGCTGGGCTGCGCACCGGCCAGGAATGCGCCAAGTTGCGCCATGACCACCCCCTGCGTTTCCGCGCGCAGATCGGTCATGTAGATACGCATCTGCACAATCTGCGCCGGTCCGGCCTGCAGCGCATCCAGCGCATGTGACAGATTTTCGATGACGACCCGGGTTTGCTCTGCCAGGTCAGCAGAGACCGCGCCGCCGTCGCGCTGCCAGGCAACCTGCCCGGACACAAAGGCCAACCGCCCCGGGCAAACCACCGAAATCTGGGAATAGCCCACAAGACCGGCATCGGGCAGTGTGATCGGGTTCTGACGGGTAACGGGAACGTCCATTCTTGTTTTCCTTTTCTGAACACGGGCGATTGGAGATGAATGTCGCCTCAGGCCCCCTATCTAAGGACGTGTTCGACGAATGGAGTTCACCACCATGACGACCCACAGGCACCAATGAACCGCCCTGCCCTGTCCGGAACGCAGGTTGATGAAATGCTGACCTTCCTCGCCGTGGTCGAGGCCGGAAGCTTTGTTGCGGCGGGCCGTAGCCTCGGCCTGTCGCGCTCGGCCGCCGGCAAGGCCATCGCGCGGCTCGAGTCGCATTGCGGCGCCCGCCTGTTGAACCGCACCACCCGAACCCTGAGCCTGACGGAAGACGGGCGCCGGGTTCTCGCCCACGCCCTGACCTTGCGCGGGGCACTCGAGGCTGTCGGCAGCGACATCACGACGGGTGGCGGTGATCCGCGCGGAGAGCTGCGCATCAGCGCGCCCGATGCCCTGGGGCGACGGTTGATATTGCCGATTGTGGGCCGATTCCTGAAACAATGGCCGCAGGTGCAGGTCGAGATGAGCCTGTCGGACCGGATCACGGATATGGTGTCGGATGGGGCGGACCTTGCCATCCGGATCAGGGTCAGCACCCCGAACCCGGGGCTGATCTGCCGGACGCTGCGAAAGGAACCATTGGTGCTATGCGCCAGTCCTGAATATCTGGACCGGACCGAGGCCCCGACCCGTGTCGAACACCTCAGCCGCCACGACCTGCTGATCCACACCAGTCAGACCAGGCGACTGACCTGGAAGGTGCAGGAAAGCGACGGCACCTGGGTGCGTGTCACGGGGCGATCCCGTCTGCGGCTGGATTCCGGCGAAGCCCTGCGGGAGGCCGCCCTGTCCGGACTGGGTGTGGCCCTGTTGCCGACCAGTGTCGTTCATGGTGACCTTGACGCAGGCCAGTTACGGCGCGTCCTGCCTGACCACGACGCGGGATCGGTCGAGATCGTGGCGCTTTATCCGCACAAGCGATTGCTGGATGGAAAGGTCCGTCATTTCGTCGACATGCTCGCAGCCGACCTAGCGGACTGAGGACCTTGGCAGGGGCAGGGGCAGGGGCAGATCGCCATGCATGGACAAGGCTGCCCGGCAAGCTTCCCACCGCCGATAGCCGCCCCCCCTGAAAGTGAACGCGTCATGGAAAAGCTGGATGCCGGCACAACAGGCCTCTGCCGGAAGGGCCCGGTCTTCTTGCGGCGACAGGATCGGCAGGCACCCCTTCGCAGACCATCAGGGCCGCGTAACCGGCGGTATCCTGAGGAAAGGCATGCTTGCTTGTGCCTGCCTTTGTCACAGGTGCATCTGCGGGCCGACAAGAGAGCGGTGAGGTTTCCGACCCGCCAAGGCCAGGTCACCACAGGCATGCACGCCCCTCGCATAAGAAACTGGAACGGACCTTCGTACACGCTAAAGTTGCAGGGCGGCCACCATGCCCGCGCAGCTTCCCGCGATGACGAAGACATCTAAAATCATTCAGGGCTCTTTCCGGTTGGACCGCGCAGCGTGGCGCGCGACGACATCCGTGGCGAGGTCTGTCTGACAGCGTGATTTCTCCGAAACGCGCCAGCAACAGGGCCCCGGCCTCGCCAAAGCTTTGGTCCAGCGCCGCGTTGACCGCCTGCTCGACCAGACAGGCCGGCGCGCCGTTGCGATTTCCGTCGGCGAACAGCGCGGGTTCTCCCAGGGCATTGCACAACTGGCGTTTCGAAACCTTGGACAGATCCGCCGACGGCCGTTTTTGCCCCCCGTCCTTCCCGTTGTCGGGGGGCGTCTTTTCAGGCGGCCTTGTTCCCGCTCCAGATGTGTCTGTCGGTGAGGCCTGCGATGCGTTCGATGAGGGTTGAGAGGGCCTGTCCTTCGGCGGCGATGCTCAGGGCCTGCATGCTGGAGGTGAACAGGGCCCAGTGGGCTTGGGGATCCGTGCGGATATCATGCGCGCGCCAGCGCATCACGCGCCAGAAGGCGGCCGTTCCGGCGGCGCGGATGACCTGGTCGGGGACGTCCTCGACGATCGCCATGTGAACGCCGGTAGTCAACCTGACGTAGTCGTCCGCCGTCTTGTCTCCGGCGCCGTTCAGAACGGCCACGACGCCGCTCAGCTCGATCCGGGTTCTGGCTTGCAGGGGGATGCCGTCGCAGTGCCGCGCCGCGATCAGCATGAAGTCCCGGTAGAGCGCCAGGCAGCTTTGACGCGAATCCTCGGCAAGGCGCACAACCTCCGCCCCGATGCTGGGCTTCACTTCCACCAGCCCTTCGCGGACCAGCTGCTGGACGACCTGACGGACCGGAGTCCGCGACAATCCGAACTCCTGCGCCAGCTTGCTTTCGAACAGCGCAAAGCTCTCCGTGGGCGGCGTCAGGCAGATCCGCATGCGCAGCGCATCCAGGATGGATTGATGTGTGGCGGTCTCTAAGGGCATATGCCGATCTCCCATGTTTCGCGTATAGCGGTATACAGGCGACCTGATTTCCGGACAAGCCCACTGCCCCCCGACTATCCGTCCAAAGGGCCGACCTACCCCTTCGGATAGGCTTTGGAGCAAAGGAGTAACCATGTTTGTAGGGGTTTGACAGCCGGTCCGACTTGGCGCTAAACCGCCAACACCAGTATACAGGTTGTTAACCAACCAAAGCTGGACGCAATTGCCTGAGGGACCCGGACAGCGCAGCGACATCCGCCGCGCCTCCCCCGATCAGGCTTAAGGTAACTTGGTTTGATGGTCGGACCTGTCCCGGCCCAAAGGATACGAACATGAACAACATCCTCGTACTCGGCGGCGACGGTTTCTGCGGTTGGCCGACGGCTCTGCACCTCTCGGCCCAGGGCCATCGCGTCACCATCGCCGACAACCTGTCGCGCCGGGACATCGACGTCGCGCTTGGCGCCGACAGCCTGACCCCGATCGCCTCGGCAGAAGAGCGCGTCGCAGCCTGGAAAGAGGTCTCCGGCAAGGACATCGCCTTCCACAAGGTCGACGTATCCGACTTCGACGCCCTGCACGCCCTGCTGGCCGAGCTGCGTCCCGACACCATCATCCAGTTCGCCGAACAACGCGCCGCGCCCTATTCCATGAAGGACGCCGCCGGCAAGATCTACACCGTCAACAACAACATCAACGCCACCCACAACCTGCTGGTCGCCACCACCGAGCTGGGCCTGGACGCGCATATCGTCCACCTCGGCACCATGGGCGTCTACGGCTATGACGGCGACGGCCTGGAGATCCCGGAAGGCTATCTCGACGTCTATGTGCCCGGCGACAACCGCGAGATCTTCAAGCGCTCGATCCTCTACCCGACCAACCCGGGCAGCGTCTACCACATGACCAAGTCGATGGATCAGCTGCTGTTCCAGTTCTACGCCAAGAACGACAAGCTGCGCATCACCGACCTGCACCAGGGCATCGTCTGGGGCACCCAGACCGAAGAGACCCGGATGGACGAGCGTCTGGTGAACCGCTTCGACTATGACGGCGACTACGGCACCGTGCTGAACCGCTTCCTGATGCAGGCCGCTGTCGGTCACCCGCTGACGGTGCATGGCACCGGCGGCCAGACCCGCGCCTTCATCAACATCCAGGACACCGTGCAATGCGTCGCCCTGGCCGTGGCCAACCCGCCCGAAGCCGGCTCGCGCGTCGAGATCCGCAACCAGATGACCGAGACCCACCGCGTCCGTGATCTGGCCCACATGGTGGCCCGCGTCACCGGTGCCACCGTCGCCATGGTCGACAACCCGCGCAACGAAGCCGCAGAGAACGACCTGCGCGTCTCGAACCGCTCCTTCATCGACCTCGGCCTCGACCCGATCACCCTGGAGCAGGGCCTGCTGGGCGAAACGCTGGAGATCTCGCGGAAATACGCGGATCGCTGCCGTATGGACATGATCCCCTGCCTGTCGACCTGGACCCAGAACCAGCGTCCCGGTGTCGTCACCGCCGAAGAGGCCATCCACAACGCCGCCTGAGCGTCCTCGGGTCGCCATGGGATCGCCACAGGATCGGGCCCGCATCCGGGCCTGACCGCAAGATCCCGCGCGCGCACCGCCTGAAATGCAGATGCCAGATCCCGGCTCCGGGGTCTGGCCACATGCCTGCCCTGCCGGTCTCCTCCCGGCCCTCTGGTCCCTCTCCATCTGGCCTCTCCTTCTGGCCTCTCCTTCTGGCCTCTCCATTCTGCTCCCCCGGCGCCCACCTGCCGTGCGGAGACTCTGCACATCCTCCGGGTCTGCTCCGGTAAAAGGTTCTTCTTGCCATGCGTATGATCGGTCTCGCCCTTGTCGTCTTCATCTTCGCCGGAGCCGCCGTGGCCCTGTCCATGATCGGTGTCCGCGATCTGGGCGCGCGGGCGGAAGCCCTGCTGCGCCCGACCGGCCTGGTCTTCGAGGAAACCGTCGCCCAGGACGCCCCCGAGGGCGAAGAGGCGACCATCCTGCGCGCCTGGCCGCGTCAGGCCATGGTGATGTCGGGCCTGCCCGCCTACCAGGGCGCGCGCTTTGCCCTGCCCCGGGACGCCCGCCCCCTGGGCGGGATCCTGCATGTCGATGCCACCGCCCAGGTCAGCGACGGCGCCGACGCCATGCTGCGGATCTCGATCGACAACATGCGCCGCGCCGAAGTGCTGCTGGCCCCCGGTGACACGCGCCGCAGCTTCCAGATCCCGCTGACGGCGATGGAACTGTCCGGCGGCCTGCTGCCGGTCTCCTTCAGCCTGCAGGGCCGGGGCGCCGAAGGCCCCTGCTCTGCCCCCGGCATCGGCGCCGTGGTCGAGATCGAGCCCACCACCCGCATCGAACTGATCGTCGACGAACCGCTGGACAGCGTGACCGACCGGGCCATTTCCTGGGGCTCCGTCGCCCGCGTCGGCTGGCCGCGCTGGCTGGTCGCCTCCGAACAGCCCAAGCGGCTGGCGCTGGCGGCCGACCTGCTGCGCGACGGTCAGCCCGTCCAGTTCTGGGACGGCCCCGACGCCGAAGCCCTGAGCACGGACGAGCTGCGCGCCCTGGCCACCACCCTGGCGGCCAATGGGTCCGCCCTGCCCGGCGTGGCCACCGACACCAGAACCCGCCTCGGCGTCCCCGTCGGCTTCCCCATGGCCCTGACCGATCAGGCGGCCAATGACGGGCTGCGCCGCTTTACCCGCAGCACCACCTGGCGCGCCCGGATCGAAGCCGAGGACATGCCCGCTAGCGAAGTCCCCGGCCGCCTGGACCTTGGTCTCTACCTCGGCCCGCTGCCTGCCCAAGCCCATTGGACCGTGACCGTGCAGATGAACGGCCGCCTCGTGCAGGCCGACCGGGTGACCGGTGGCGAACACGATTACCAGCGCCGCATCACCCTGCCGACCATCGCCCCGCGCGAAGCGGCCAGCCTGGAGATCACCGCAAGCTCGGATTACGAGATCGAAGGCATCTGCAACGACGGCCCCGAACTGCTGGCCGAGATGCGCCCCACGACCCTGCTGCAGGGCGCAGGCGCCGCACAGGATGACCTCGAGGTCCTTCGCATGACCCTGGCGCAGACCGAAAGCCAGCTGGACGTCGCGCTCGGCTCGGCCCTGACCGCGCCCGAAGCGATGCGCGCGGCCCGGATGCTGACCGCCCTTGCCCCGCAGGGTCTGGCCCTGGTGGCGGGGGCCGATGACAACCAGCCTCAGGCCCACCCTCAGGCCCTGGCCCATGCCGGCCTGCCGCCCGCCGAGATGCTGACGGCCGCGCTTGACCGGGACGACGAAAGCCATTGGCTGCTCTGGAGCGAACCGGTCAGCGGTGTCACCTATGCCCGCGCCCTGCGCGACGCCGGGGACCTGACCGACCTGCCCGCCCGTCCCGTCACCCTGTTCGTCACCCTGCCGGTGCGCAGCCTGGCTGCGGGTGATCTGCGGAGCACGCAATAATGGCCGACACCGCCAGCCCAAAGGACACCGCCACCCCGGAGACCGCCGCCCCTGAGGCCATTGCCGCCCCCGAAGGCGCCGGGTCCGAAGGCACGACCGGATCGGAAAGCGCCGACGCCGCGGACAACCGCGACCAGATCGCCTTTCATTCGGTCGACAGCGCCCCCAAGCGCTTTGCCGTCTTCGTGCCGCAATGGAAGGGCCTCGCGGTCCTCGGCCTGTTCTGCCTGGTCTCGACCCTGCTGCTCTGGCTCAAGTCCGCCTACCTGACCAACAGCATCTTCCCCCATCACGACCTCGTGGTCACCCAGTTCGCGGGTAACCATTCGATCGCCGTGCGGATCTTCGTGATCTCCTTCTACATCGCCTTCTCGGCCTTCGCGGCCGCCTCCCTGCTGGGCCGGGTGCTCTTTGCGCTGGACCTGCTGCTGACCTATGCGGTGCTCTGCGCGGCCTTCGACATGACCGGCGCCCTGGCGGCCTGGAGCCTCGATCTGACCTATTCGCTGCACTTCGTGGAAATCGTCAGCGGCATCACCGGCTTTGCCGTCTATTCCTTCAAGCTGATGGAACGCGGCCATATGCCCTCGCGCATTCCCGTCGAACACCGCCCCAAGCAGATGCGCCGCGCCTTCCTGAGGCTCGGCTTTGCGCTGATCCTGGCGGGCGGCCTGTCGATCTGGGTCGGCGGCATGGACCTGGAAATCGTGAAATGGATGCGCGAAGTCACGCTTCTGGGCGGCATCGGTCCCGGCGTCTTCCTGTTCCTGCCGGTCTGTTTCTTCACCCTCTACGGGTTTGCCCTGTGGGACGACTGGCGCCAGCGGCACCGGGTCTTTGCCCCCGACATCAGCGTCATCGTGCCCGCCCACAACGAAGAATACATCATCGAGCGCACCATCCAGGGCCTCGACCGGGCCGCCGCGAACTATGCCGGTCAGGTCCATATCCTGATCATGGAGAACAACTCCACCGACGACACCGCCGCCATCGCCGCCCGGGCCCTGGCCGCCTGCGAAAGCGCGACAGGCCGGGTCATCCCGGTGCCCACACCGGGCAAATCCAATGCGCTGAACGCCGGGCTGGACGCGGCCGAGACCGAATTCCTGGTCCGCGTCGATGCCGATACCGTGCTGGGCCAAGACAACCTGACCCGCGCCATGCAGCACTTTGCCGACCCCGCGGTCGGCACCGTCGGCGGCGTGCCGATCCCCCCGGGCGGCGCCCTGTTCGACCGCCCCCGCCTGCTGGAAGTGCTGGTCAAGCACGGCTTCTACTCCGTCGCCTTCAGCGCCGTCGAAAGCGTCGTCGGCATCCCCGGCATGTTCGTCGTCTACCGCACCGAACACCCGCGCTACCTCGGCGGCTTCGTCGAGGGCATGAACGGCGAGGACACCGACATCTCGCTGCGGATCGGAGAGCTCGGCTTTCATTCCGTGGTCGATCCCAAGATCCGCTATGTCTCGGAAGTGCCGGCAACCTATGGCCATATGCGCGAACAGCGGATGCGCTGGTTCCGCTCGGTCTACCACGTCAGCTCGCGTTGCCGCGACCTGATCTATTCCGACTGGCCCACCCTGCGCGGCAAGGTGCTGCTGCCCTTCATGCTGGTCAATTCCGGCCGCCGGGCCATGCTGGTGCCGCTGATCCTGTTCGGCGTCATCGAATACGCCGGCGGCTTCAACCCCGGAAGCCCGCTTGCCTGGCAGGCCGTCGTCGCCGTCATGATCGGCGCCCCCGCCATGATGGCCGTCGTCGCCGCCCTCTTCAACGGCATGCCAAAGGCAATCCTCAACCTGCCACACTACCTCCTCTTCCGCATCCTGCGCGCCTACTTCACCCTCGAATCCATGCTCTCAATCTCGATCCGCACAAACCGGGAAGACATCGCACGCGCATACCTGCGAAACATCATCCCGGATAAACCCGTCAGGGTCGCATGACAAAACAACTCAAAAACTGAAAATACAAAAACGTCAAAAAAACCGAAAAAGGCTCGGCATCGTCGTCGGCGCAGGGGACATCCCAGGCGAAACGCTCAAGGCCCCGGAGCCGTGGATCAGGCCGCTGCAGCCGATGACGAGGATATCGCAAGGTGGCCCCTCGACCGGCATGGACCCCGTTGCCTCGTGGGTCTCAGTGTCGATCCGCCGCACGAGGCTGTTGTTCGGATCGGCAAGCGCGATGCGATCCCCGACCATGGCCTGACGCGGGCGCAGATCGACCGATGCCCCTCTGTCCAACAGGGCTGCGTGCCCCGGACCGAAGGTCACTTCACCCAGAGCGGCCGCGCCCCCATGACGGCCCGGTCCTGCCGGAAATCTTTCGCAACAGACCGGACAGGAGCGGGACGCGCAGCCCGCAAGCGCCTCCCGCAGCCTGGTTCCGTCAGTCTGCCATGGAAATACCATAGTCGATGCCCTGGGCCATCATCGGAATGGTCGGCCGTTGCAGGCCCTGGGTCAGGCGCGGCACTTCGGAGGAGGTATAGATCACCATCTCCTGCAGCGAATTCTGGCCATCTCGATTACCGGTGTCGGCGTCCGCCATTCCCCGAAGCGCCTCGAGCAAGGCAGCCGTGAAGGCACCGTGGCCACCACCGAAACTGGAATCCTCATAGGCCAGCCCGGACCCCGAGGAGGACGAGAAGACGATCGCACCGGTCCCCTCTGCCAGCTTCTGCACGGCATCCTCGGATACCACGCGTCCGGCGGCGCCCGAATGGCAGATGTCGATCAGCAGAAGGGCGCTTTGATTCAACGGGCGGTTTTCCAGGACCGAACGAAAGCGTTCGACCTCCATCCCGGTGTAGGGCCGCGCGAGGTCCGCATCATGGGTGACGAAATAGAGGTTCTGTTCCTCGTCCGTCACGCCATGCCCGGCGATGAAGACGATGACCACGTCATCGGGGGCCGACTGGGCGAGGAACTCGTTCATCTCGATCCGGACATCGCGTTCGGTGGCCTCGGCGTCGGTCAGCACCTTGGTGTGCACTTGCGAGAACATGTCGCGGCTCTGGGTTTGCAAAAGCTCGGCAAGGGCCGTCGCATCCTTGGCCGCGAATTCAAGGTTCTGCGCGGGGTTCTCGTATTCCGACACGCCGACCCCGAAGAACCAGAGCGCCCCCTTGCCGGATTGCACATCCGTCTGCGCCATCTCGCGCTGCGCCTCGACGCGGAAGGTCGACACCTCGGCGCCGTTCCAGATCAGGCTGGCCTCAATCGTGTTGGCACCGGGGCGCAGATCGAAGCGACGTGACAAGGTGACCGTTTCGCTGTCCTCGAAGAAGGATTCCTCTTCGAAGCCGCGCGACCGGACAACCTGACGCCCGTTCAGGACATAGCGGAACTCGGGGTCCGGCAGATCCGGGCTGTCCTTGGTGACCTTCAACTCGATCATCATGCTGTCTTCTTCGGTTGTCAGGCGGGCCGGAGTGACCTGTTCGACCTGATAGGGCGCATCGAAGGTATCGGGTTCGACCTTCGGGTCGCGCACATCCTCATCGGTCAGGGCCCCTGCGGTCAGTTTGCGCAACAGGTCCTGCACCAGCGATGGCCTGGAGAACTGGTTCGCCAGCGCATCGAAGGGCAGGTAATTGTCCCCCAGCGTCCAATAGACCCCTTCGGTCCCCTGCAGCGAGGCGGTGTAATTACCCGCCGGCGTATAGGCGATCCATTCGCCGTTCGTGAAGGGCATGATCGTCAGCGCGGTTTCCAACCGCGACAGGTCGATGAAATGGATCTTGCTGGTGTGGGTCTGGCCGACAAGGACGTTGTTGCGCTCGCTCAGGGACAGGCTGCGCAGGCTCATCGGGAAAGTCAGCACCTTGTCGTCCAGCGTGACCCGGTCCCAGAACCAGCGGATCTTGCGGCCGTCCTCAAGTGTCAGGGAAAAGATCGGATCGTAGGGGGCGGTATCGATACTGCGCGCGGTGGCGACATCGTAGACGCTGTAATTCCCGGTGCCGCGCACCCTGACCTCTGCCCCCTCTGCCATCACGCTGAAGCCCTCGATGGGCGCGTTTCGGGCGACCGAGGGCAGGGCCGCGCCGGTCTGCACATCAAAGAGCTGAAGCAGCGCGCTGCTGTCGATCGAATGCCCCAGGCCGTCTGAATAGGAGGTAACCAGCCCAAGCGAGTCGCCCTCAAGGTCGACCCTGGCACGATAATTGTAGGCCGCGTCGTAGCGCATCGGCCCGGTGACGATATCGGTGGTGATCCGGCGCAGGGTCTCCATGGTCGCAAGGTCGATGACATGCAGGGTGATCTGCGGATCGGCCGCGCCACGGCGGGCGCTGCCCGCCGGCACCGTCGCGACCACGAGCCGGGTGCCGTCCATGGTCAGATCGGCGATTTCGTCTTCAGTCTGCCAGATCGTGTCGGCGGTGAATTCCGCGCTGTCGAAGATGATCAGGGCACGCTTGTCGTCGCGGATCGCCATGACCTCGGCCGCGCGGTTCGGAACCGCCAGCCAGCTTCCATCGGGCACGGCGTCAAAGACGTGGACGCGCCGCCCGGTCTGCAGGCTCCAGACCGCGCTGCCGGAGGCGTCAGAGGACAGAACCAACCCGCTGTCATCGAAGACATGCACATCCCGCCCGATGGACGAAGCGCTTTCACGGCGCGCGACGACCTCAAGCGTGCGGGTGTCCAGTTCCAGCAGTTCGTCCCCCGACCCGGTGATGAAACGGTCACCGTCAGGGGTGAACCCACCGCCTTCGATCTTCAGCGGCGACCGGGCAAGGATGGATCCGTCGGTCAGGTCCATCAGCAGGACATTCGTATCGGCATCGAACTTCGCGTACATAAGAACCCAGGGTTCGGTGGGATGGGTGTAGATCTTGCGCGCGATCATCGGCAGGCGCCCCGAGGCGACCTCGGCCCAGTCGTTCTGCCGGTCCCAGACCGTGAAGGAAGAATTGTTCCGGCTGGCGATCAGATAGCGGCCGCTCCGGTCCTGGCCCATGGCGTGGAACCAGCCCGATTGCGGGATCACACGGGTTTCACCCAGGCCGTCGGGATCCAGCAGGTACATGTCGCCTTGGTTGGCGCCGACCTTTGCCACCAGGGTGGCGCCATCGTTTGTCCAGGCAAGCTCGGCGGGAATCCTGGCCGTCGTCAGGCGGGAAACCCCGGTCACGGCACGGGCGGCCATGTCATATACACGGATATACCCCTCGCTCGCGGAAAAGGCGATCCTGTCGCTGAACGGGCTCCAGCTGTAGGATCCGATTTCCCCTTCCAACGCGACCAGATCCACCAACTTGCCACTGCGCAGATCGTAGAGGTAAAGCGTGTGGCTCACCGCGCCGCCCGGACGTTCGAAGGACGACGCTGAGGCAAGATAGCGCCCGTTGGGAGAAATCTTGTGATCCAGCCCGGCGGATATCTCGTGCAGGATGACATTGCGTTCCAGGTCCCAGACCTGGGTCGGGGAATTTCCCATCACCGCGATGCGGCCGTCCTTGCTGATGTCGAGCCATGTGAAGTCATAGGCTCCCGGCGTGGCGACCTGGGGGTCGTTCACATTGCCCATGGGGCGGATCTCGACCCGGCGATTTTCCTGCCGTCCTGCCTCTGTCGCATTGGGGGCGACGGGGTTGCCGGGGCCGAAACCCCGGGTCTGGATCCGCGCCGCATCAAGCCCGAGCTGGCCGACCAGCGCATCCTTCACGGCGGCGGCACGGGCCGCGCTCAGCGGGAAATTCACCGCATCCGAGCCGCGGTTGTCGGTATGGCCCTCGATCTGGAAAACGTAATCCTCGCCCCCCGGCGCGTTCAACGCATCGGCAGCGGTCTCGATCACGTCGAAAGACTCCGGCAGGATGGTGGCCTGACCGGTTTCGAACTGGATCGCGGCGCGCAGACTTTCGCCAAAGCGGGCTTCCCAGTCGCGCAGGAAGGGCTGCGAGGCCAGCCACTGATCGCGGTCATCAACAAGCCCGCTGAAATAGGCGATCTGGTCGGCGCGTTTCGCAACCCAGACGGAGGAGGCGCCTGCCGCCTCGCAATCGGCCAAGGCCTGACGCGCCCGCGTGAGATCCTTGGCATCGATCCGGTTGTCGAGATAGCTGCACACCAGGCTGCGGCGATCCCCACCGGAAAGTTGCGGCAGCAGCCGGTCCATCAACTGGGGGGCGCTGTCGTAGTCCCCCAGCCGCGCACGGTTCGCAAGGACATGGCTCCCGACCTGCGCGACCGTATGACCTGTCGTCGTGTTCGCAAGACCACGCGTGGCGGCGGCATCGGCGCGGGCGCGGTCGATGCGGAACATCGAATAGGCCGAAAGCTCGGTTATCGCGATGTCGTAGTTATAGGGAAAGTCCTCCAACCCGCGTTCCAGCATGTCGAAGGCATAATCGGGGTAATAGTTGGCAACATCAAAGAAGGCTCCGGCCACCAGTTCCGGCAGCGCCATGGCGGCGATCCCTTCGCGCCGCGCGAAGAAGGCCTTGGAGATGTCGTTCATGTGTTCCCTGGCAAACAGGCCGATCTTTTCATAGGCCATCGGCGTCTCGGCCCGCGCGGCAAACTCCATCGCCAGGTCATAGGTGCGCTGGCGTTGGTTCTTGCTTGCCCTTTGGCCGGACTCGATCCGGCGACGATTGCCAAGCCAACGGTCGAAGACAACGTAGCTGACGACATCGCTGTTCTGCATGGCGTCAAGGAAATGCGCATCGGCGGCCGCCCGGTCATTGTCGGATACGGCCAGCTGCCCACGGATTGCGGCGGGGACCCAGCGCGGCTGCGTCCCGTCGCTTTCCCATGTTTCAAGATAGCGGAAGGCCTCGTCCTGACGGTCACCGTTGTAGAGATTGAAGAACACGTTCCACATCGGCGTCAAACCCGCATCGGGATTGCCCACCAGCGGCAACATGATCGCATTGCCCGCGTCAACGCCGCTGGTGTCCTCGACCCGAATGGAAAGGTTATTGGCCGCGACGAAAAGCGCCGGATCGATCGCCAGGGCCTGCTGGTAAAGGCGCACCGCCGCGTCCTCGTCCCCCGCCGCACTGGCCATCCACGCCTGCCCGGCCAGCCCTCCGGCGGTGTCGGGTCGATGTTCGGCGACCCAGCCGCGGATCTGGTGGCGCAGGGCGCTGGAATTGAGCGTGGACGACAGTTCGAACAGCGCGGTCGGGTCGTCATATGTCTCGCAGATGCGGCAGTCGACGGCAAAGGCGGTCTGCGGCGCGAAAAGCGCGCTCGCAGAGGTCATGCCGAACAGGGCAAGCCCCAGAAAATGGCGGGTGATCATGGCGTGGCCTTTCGTATTTCAGGTCAGGTCTGGTCAGGTCAGTTTCGCATCTGGAACCAAAGCGTTCTGGTGGCGGAATTGCCGGCGACATCGGTCGCCTCGATGGTGATTTCATGCGGTCCGTCGCCGGGCGGCAAGGTGACCTGCGCCCGGAAAGGGCCCCGGTCGGACTGCCGCATCGACTGCGCGCCGGGGATCGCAAGCGACGCGATCCGGCTGTCGTCCTGTGCGCGGCCTTCGATGGTCACCTCGCGGGACGCTACCATGAAGGGCGCATCCGTCGCGGCATCGAAGGCGTCGCGCATCGGGTGGGTCAGCACGATCAGGGGGGCCGCGCTGTCCCCCGCATCCGGGGCGGCGGCAACATGATCGATCTTCACGGGCATGGCCGCAACATCGCCGGTCTGCACGGCGACCTCGAACCCGATACCCGCGCTGGCGGGCACCATTTCGCCCGGATCGACCAGCCGCGACCCAAGGGCGGCGCGCAGCCGGTCCGGCAACGGTTGACCCGTCGTTTCATTCAGCGCCGACAAGACCGGCGCAAGCTCGAGGCTCAGCCCCGCGACAAGGACAAGGTAGGTGTCCTGCCCCGCAGACTGGTCGAGCTGGGTAAAATGCCCGTCGGTCGGGCCGGGCAGAAGCAGGGTGTCCTCGGCGCCGACACGGGTCGAGATCAGTTGCGAGCGCGGGAACAGCTCGACGTAGCGTCCGTCGGATCCCGCCCCCAGCACATAGAGGTTGGCGGAGGCACCCGGCGTGGCTTCGACCCGGAAACTGGTGCCGGAGGCCAGGGGGCGCGTCAGCGTCCAGCCGGTGGCATCGATGCGGGCCGGGATCTCTGTCCCTTGAAGGTCGAGGAACCGCAAGGCAGCACTCATGTCCCGGACGGAGGGAGCGGGCTTGGGTGCCGGTTCGGGTTCTGGTTCTGGTTTCGGCTCGGGCCTCGGCTCTGGCCGGGGTTTGGGCTCGGGTTTCGGTTTCGGCTCAGGTTTCGGGGCGGGCCCCGGCTCAGGTTCGGGCTCAGGTTCAGGTTCGGGCGCTGGCGCTGGTGCTGGTGCTGGCGCCGGTTCGGGAACCGGGGCGGGGGCGGGTGCGGACAGGGGCATCACCTCGTAGGCTTCCATGACGAAGGTATTGAAATCATCCCAGGAGACCCGCGCATAACCGCGCTCTCCCCAGTCCTGGCTCCAGGAATTGATGATCTCGATCCATTGTCCTTCGTCGTCATATCCGATGGCGGTCATCGCGTGCCCGCCCGCAATATGGCGGGCCACGGCATCGCGTGACCCGGAAACGGCCGCCGCCCGTTCCGCCGTCGTCGCATTGAAGACGCCGCCATCATACTCCATGAAGCTCATGGGCAGCCGCATCGAAATCGGAACCGGGTGGCCTGCCGCCAGGGCACGGCGCACCGGGATATGCTTGTTGACCGACGAGACATCGAACAGCCTGCGCCATTCACCGATCCGATAGGCGCTGGCAAGCTGCCTTTGCGAGGGGCTGGGAACCAGGCTGCAATTGCCATCGTCATAGGGGAAATCGGTCAGCGGCGCGACGCCGTCCCCCGACATCAGGCGCATCGCATCGCTCAGCCGGCTGCCGCCATCGCAGCCTTCGACACGGATCTGGTTATAGACATATGAGGGCGAGAATGACTGGCCACCTCCCGTGACTGAACCGGTCGAGGTCGCAAGGATCGTGCGGGCCGCATAGGCCGTGGCCCAACCGACGCAGGACCCCTGCTGCCCCTGGTCTCCGGGCGGTGGCGCGAAGGCTTTCAAGGAGGCCCGCAGCGGCAGGTTCGCATAATCGCCCCGTGACAGCGGGGGCGCCTTGGGTGTCGCGGAAAAGGCGTCCGGATCAATCACGGCGCCAAGGTATTGCGCCATCACCGGAGAAACGGACAGAACAATCAGGAACCCTGCAAGATGCACTGATCTGAAAACAGCCATTTCAAAATCCTCAAAAGGATCATTTAAAGACGTCCTTTCAGATTTTTGCACCTGCCAATGTCACGATTTACCGGGGCTCGATCCATTTGTTGCATGGAGCACACATCGAGGGCCTCGGGGAGGGCCTCGGCCAGTGGTCAGCTTTCGCAACCTGCAAGGCGGCTCTGAGGGAGCGATCAAGTAGGCGAAATTCATCCCGCGCTTGAAGCTGCGGATTTCGCCGTCCTGTGGTCAAACGGCCGTTGCTGCGCGAAATCGCTGACGGACAATCCCCTCTTCCCAGAGCATCAGCAGGTTGTCGTGATCGGGCTGCCAAGGGCGGTGTCGCCGGTCAGGGACCTGTCGCGCACCTGAACCTCGGCGACTTGGCGGTCAAGGTCGCGCGCCGTCAGCCGCCGGCCCACGTGCCGGTCGCCCAAGGGGTTTCAGGCCGGATCCACAACCTCCTTGTCGCAGGTCACCTTGATCCCGCCCGCTTCGCGGCTGACGACGATCCGCTGTTCGTGCCCGCCGATCCTGACCCGCGCCGAGAACCCCGGCCAGCTTTCCGGCAATGACGGCTCCACCCGCAGGCGGTCGCCGTTGTCGAGCTGGATGCCCAGGATGCCTTCGACCGCCGCACGGTACAGCCAGCTTGCCGAGCCGGTGTACCAGGTCCAGCCGCCCCGCCCGGTGAGGTCCCCGACGCCATAGACATCGGCGGCGACGACATAGGGTTCCACGCGGTAGCGCTCGACTTCTTCGGGGGTCAGGGCGTGGGCGATGGGGTTGATCAGGTCGAACATCTCCATCGCCTCGGTGCCGCGCCCCGCGCGACCAAGGGCATGCACGACCCATGTCGCCGCGTGGGTGTACTGGCCGCCGTTTTCGCGCACGCCCGGCGGATAGCCCTTGATATAGCCCGGCTCCTTGTCGCCTGTTTCGAAGGGCGGTTTCAGAAGGCGCAGCACGCCGTCGTCACGGTCGGCCAGTTCGCGCATCACGGCATCGAGGGCCATGCGGGCGCGATCCGGATCGCCCGCGCCGGACAGGTTCGCCCAGGACTGCGCGATGGAGTCGATCTGGCAATCCTCGCTTTCGGTGGACCCAAGCGGCGTGCCGTCGTCATAGGTCGCGCGCCGATACCATCCGCCGTCCCAACCGGCGGTTTCGAGCGCCTCCAACAGGGCCACGCGATGCGCGGTCCAGGCCGTGACCCGCTCGGTGTCTCCGCGCGCCTCGGCGATCGGCAGGAAGGCGTCCAGCGTCGTCATCAGGAACCAGCCCAGCCAGACGCTTTCGCCCTGCCCGCCTTCGCCGACGCGGTTCATCCCGTCGTTCCAGTCGCCGCCCAGCATCAGGGGCAGCCCCTGCGGCCCCATCCGCGCGATGGCAAGGTCAAGCGCCAGCGCGCAATGCTCGTAGACCGGGACCGAGCGTTCGGACCGCTCGGGCGTGAAGAAGGCGTCATGGGCACCGGGTTCCAGCGCAGGGCCTTCCAGGAAGGGCAGTTCCTCGTCCAGGATCGCCTGGTCGCCGGTCATGGTCACATAGCGCGCCGTGATGTGGCCCAGCCAGACCACGTCATCCGAAATCATCGTCCGCACGCCGGCGCCCGAGTTCGGCAGCCACCAGTGCTGCACGTCGCCTTCCGGGAACTGGCGGCCGGCGGCATTCAGGATCTGGCGCCGCGCAAGGCTCCGGTCCTGCAGGATCAGCGCAGAGCTGTCCTGAAGCTGGTCGCGGAACCCATAGGCCCCCGAGGCCTGGTAGAAGGCGCTGCGGGCCTTCAGGCGGCAGGTCAGCGCCTGGTAGGGCAGCCAGGTGTTCACCAGAAGGTTCATCTGGGGGTCCGGCGTGTCGATCTGAAGCTGGCCGAGGAAGGCCTCCCATGTCGCCGCGGTCTTCTTCAAGGCCTGCGACAGGGCGTCTTCGACGCGGGCCTGCGCCAGGACGTCTGCCATCGCACCTTTCTCGGCATCGGCCAGGATGAAGGTCACCGACCGTTCCTGCCCCTTCGACACGGTCAGGCCGACGCGGGCGGCAAGGCATGGATCGCCTTCGGTGCCGTCGACCTCGGGCCAGTCGTGCAGCGCCTCGGGACGCCCAAGCGCCCCGTTGCGCCCCAGGAAGGCACCGCGCGAGACCGTGACATCCTGCAAGGGCAGGCTGGCGGCCAGCGCCGTGACGCGCCCCGTCACACCGGTGCCGAAGTCGTTGCGCCCCAGCACGGCGTCAAGGTCGGTATCATGCCCGGCCCGGATCACGGCCGAGGTCCGGTCGCGGTTGTTGCCCAGCACCAGTTCGACATAGGCGGTGACCTCGACCTTCAGATCCCCGGCCCCCTTGTGTCGCAGGGTCAGCCCCGTCAGGCGCGCGGGCGCGCCCGGCAGCAGGGTCATCACAGCCTCGGCCTCGACCCAGTCGGTCCAGACGCGGAAGGTCGAGCGGCCCAACCCATGCCGCGCCTCGTGCAGGGCCACCGGGTCGTCCGAAAGCGCGGCGAAGGGGGAAATCACCTGCCCGGTCGTCGCGTTGCGGATCAGGATTGCCTCGCCGGGGCGGTTGATCACAGGGTCGTTGCTCCACGGGCTGATCTGGTAATCGCGCGAGTTCACGGCCCAGTTGAAGGCCGCCCCCCCGGCCGAGACGTGGAAGCCGAAGTCGTCCTGCGCGATGACGTTGATCCAGGGGTGCGGCGTACGTTCGCCATGGCGCATGCGTATGACGTACTCCTTGCCGTCGGCCGAAAAGCCCCCGGTGCCGTTCCATGCCTGGAAATCCTCCTGCGGGAAGGTGGCGGTTCCGCGCTGCCGGACAGGCAGCAGCGTGGGGCGCGGGCTTTCCGCGTCCTGCGCCGGCTCGGCCTGGCTGAGCAGGCGCGCCATCTGGTCGCTGATCTTGCCGTTGCGGGTGTGCAGCACGATCCGCGCGGTGGCCAGCAGGGTCGCGAAGCTTTCGTCGGACATCTGGTCGCGCCGCACGGCAAAGACGTTGCGCTGCGACGGGTCGAGGTGACCGGCGCGGGCCGCCATGTCGCACATGTTCTGGATCGCCGATTGCAGGTCCTGCGTATAGGACGACTGGCGTTCGTTCAGGATGACCAGATCGGCCTGCAAGCCGTGCATGCGGAAGTAATCGGCCATCCGGATCGCCTTGCGCACGATCTCGAGGTCGGTCTCGTCATCGGTGCGCAGCAGCAGGATCGGATGGTCGCCCGAGATCCCCATCGGCCAGAGCGCGCTTTGCCGGCCAACGCTGTCGTGCAGGGTCTCGTCCTGGATCGCCAGGCGCGGGTCGGGCCAGATGAGGCCCGCGGCCACCTGCCGGAACAGGGCCGCTTCGGGCAGAGAGATCGCCGCGTGGCGCAGTTGCACCTGGCTCATGCTCCAGGCCATGCGATCTTCATGGGCAAAGGTATCGTCCTGGCGGTGATGGCGGATGACCTCCTCCAGCGCCTCGGCACTGTCGGCCACCAGCGTCCAGAAGGTCAGGCTGACCGATTTGCCCGCAGGGATCGTGACACGCCTGCGGATCGCGAAGATCGGGTCCAGCGTGAACCCGTCCGCCCCGCCCAGCCGCGCGCCCTTGTCGAAGGCCGCCGCATGCCCCAGGTCCCGGCCCCGGCCGATGAAGGCGCGTCGGTCGGTTTCGGCCTCGGCAGGGCGGATGTCGGAGGCCCCGGCCAGGATATGCGCCATGTGCAGGACCCGGTCGTCGGGCTTTCTGCGGTTGCGGAAGGCCGTGATGGTGCGGCCGTCGTCGCGGATCGCCGTCTTGACGAACATCTTGGAATAGGCCGGATGCGCGATGTCGGCATCCGCACGGTCCAGCACGATTTCGCCATAGCTCGTCACCTCGATTGTCCGCTTGCGAGACGAGGCATTGCGCAGGGTCAGGCGGCGGCCTTCGCCCATGGCCTCGCTGGCGACGATGACCTCCATGCAGCTTTCGATGCCATGCGCGGTCTTGAAGAACTCGGCCTTGTGGTCGCAGAAGACGGCCTGGGCGGTTTCGCCCTTTGCGGCCCGCGGTGTGGTGGTGGCGGACCACCAGTCGCCGCTGTCCTGATCGCTCAGGAACAGGAAGATCCCCCCGGTGTCGAGCGTCGGATCGGGCCGCCAGCGGGTCACGGCAACATGGTCGAGCCAGAGCGGCCCCGCCCCGGTGCCCGAGACCAGCGAGGAAAGCCGCCCGTTCGAAAGCAGCGCCAGCATGGGGGTATCGGATGCGGGGTCGTCGGACCGGGTGATCGCCGGATCCTCGTCTTCGCCGTCGCCTTCACGCGGCTCGAAGGGGGCGGCGCGGGTCAGGGGGACCACGTCGCGGTGGGTTTTCTCCTGCAACAGCAGCTCGGCCGCCTTGATCACCGGGTCGGCGTGGAAACGATCGCGGTGGATGCCGTCCAGGACCACGTTCGCGATGGCGACGATGGACATGCCGTGATGGTGCGCCATGACGGTGCGCACGACGACATGTTCCTGTCCTTCCGGCATCCGTGAGGCAGTGAAATCCACCGCATCGAAATAGCCGTAGGGCCCGAAGGCGCCCAGCCCGTTCAGGCGCTGCAGGTTGCGCACCGCGGCCCGGGGGAAGAATTGTGCGGCCATCAGCGTGGCATAGGGCGCGATGACGTGGTCCGTGGTCTGCATCCGCTTCAGGGCAAGCATGGGCACGCCGAAGGCATAATACTGGTAGTTCATCTCGCGGTCGCGCGCCGAGAAGGCGCTTTCGGACACGCCCCAGGGCAGGTTCAGCCGATGACCGTGCTGCATCTGCGCGCGCACGGCCATGACACTGGCTGCATGCAGCACACCACCGACGCGTTCGTGCATGACCAGCGGCGGCATGAGGTATTCGAACATCGAGCCGGACCAGGACAGCAGCGCCCCCCGCGTCCCGATCGAGGTCACGGGCCGCCCCAACCGCATCCAATGCGTCGTCGGCACGTCGCCCTTGGCGATGGCGAAAAGACTGGCAAGCCGGGCCTCGGAGGCCAGAAGGTCGTAGCAGCTGTCGTCCTGTTCGTCGCTGTCGGGGCGGTATCCGATCGACAGAAGCCGCTTTTCGGGGTTCAGCAACAGGGCAAAATCCATCTCGAAGGCGAGCTTGCGCAGGCGTTGCGCCAGGTCTTCCAGGGTCTGCGCCTGCGCGCCGCGGGACGGAGCACTTTCGTCGGCCTGACCGACGATGGCGTCGCAGTTCGCACGCAGCGCCTGCGCCCACCAAAGCACCTCGGAGGTTGCCGCGCGTTCGGATTCCGCGTCGAAATCGGTTGCATGGCGGACGATGTCTGCCGCGATCAGCCTCAGGTTCAGCGCCCGCAGGGTCGCCAGCTGCGGTTCGGCGATATAGGCCGCGTGGCTGCGCCCGAACCCTTCGATCAGCTCTTCCAGGCGGCGCCGCATCGCGCGCAGTGTGCGGCGGTCGTCGGGCACCTGCGCCAGACGTTCCACCAGGACGGCAAGGGTGTCACCGATCCCCGTCAGGTTGCCGTGGCTGTGGACGGTGGGGTTCTTCGACCAGTCGGTCAGCGCAGAGGACACCGCGATCAGGTGCCCCGCAAGGTTGCCGCTGTCCACCGAGGACACATAGCGCGGCTGCATCACCGACAGGTCACGGGTGTCGTACCAGTTGTAGAAATGACCGCGATACCGCTCCATTCCTTCCAGCGTCGAGACCGTGCGCGCGATCCGCCCGATGGTCTCGGCCTGGCCGATCCAGCCCAGATCGCGGGCCGAAAGCACCGAAAGCAGGTAAAGCCCGATATTGGTGGGCGAGGTCCGCTCGGCCAGCTTCGGCGCCGGCGTGTCCTGGAAGTTGTCGGGCGGCAGGTCGTGGGTCTCTGCGGTGACGAAGGTCTCGAAATAGCGCCAGGTGGTGCGTGCCACGCGGCGCAGGTCGGCCTCGTCCCCGGGGGCGACCTGAAGGCTGTCCTCGATCTTCAGCGACCGCGACACGGCGGCGGCGATGCCGGGTGCTGCGATCCAGAAGAGACACAACAGCGTGGCGGCGGGCCAGGCCGCGGGATTCAGCAGCAGCGTCAGGGTCAGCGCCAGCGCGCCGATCACGGGCGACCCGATCATCGCCCCCCACCAGTCGCGGTGGCTGCGGCGGCCGACGTTCTGGACCTGTTGCGCGGTCCGCCATTCCAGCATGCGGCGGCGGCTTACCGTCAGACGCCATAGCGTCCGGCCGATGGCATCGGCGGCGCTGCAGGCCTGGTGCGCGATGAAGACCAGCCGCAAGCCGATCTCGCTCAGATGCGCGCCGAGGTCCTGGGCGATGCGCACCAGGTGTCGGCCGCGGGCGGCATCGCGTTGTGCGGGCAGCAGACCAAGCTGGAAGTTCATCAGCGGCATGAAGAACAACGAGACGACAAGCGCCAGCCCCCAGAGCCAGCCATAGGTTGCAGGCAGCACCAGCCAGCCCAGGATGATCGAAAGCACCCAGGCCGGGGCGACAAGCGAGCGCCGCAGGTTGTCCGCCATCTTCATCCGCGCAAGGCCGCCCAGCCCGTTCCTGCGATCAAAGATGAAGGGCAGCAACTGCCAGTCGCCCCGGATCCAGCGGTGCTGGCGCGACACGTCGACGTCATAGCGGATCGGGAAATCCTCGACCACCTGGACGTCCGTCACCAGCGCGGCGCGGGCCAGGCTGCCTTCGAACAGGTCATGGCTGAGCACCGCGTTTTCGGGGAACCGCCCTGCCATCGCGGCGTCGAAGGCCTTGATGTCGTAGATGCCCTTGCCGGTGAACGACCCTTGGTCCAGCAAGTCCTGGTAGAGATCCGAGACCGTGAAGACGTAGGGGTCCATCCCGCGACCGGCGGAAAAGACGTTCTGGAACACCGAAGAATCCGCGCCCGTCGACAGCGACGGCGTGACGCGCGGCTGCATCAGCGCGTGGCCCGAGGTGACAAGCCCGGTTTCGGGGTCCGTGACGGGCGTGTTCACCGGGTGCATCATCTTGCCGACCAGTGCGGCGACGGTACCGCGCGGCAGGCGCGTGTCGCTGTCCAGCGTGACGACAAAGCGGACATCGACCGGGGGGCGCGGGCTGACGTCCATGAAGGTCGTTTCGCCCTGCCCCAGCAAAAGGCTGTTCAGCTCTGCCAGCTTGCCGCGCTTGCGTTCCCAGCCCATCCAGCGCCGGTCGACGGCGTTCCAGACCCGGGCGCGATGCAGCAGGTAGAACCGCTGTCCGACATGGGCATAGCGCGCGCAGAGCGCGGCGATCTCGTTGCAGGCATATTCAAGGACACGGCGATCGGTATCGCTGACCTCCTCATCGGAATCCGGCCAGTCGGTGATCAGGGCAAAGTCGATCGCGCCATCCGGGTTGGCGAGGTAGTGCAGCTCCAGCAGCAGCACAAGTTCGTCCACGGTGTCGAGGTCGCCGATCAGGCAGGGCACGGCGACAAGCGTGCGGGCGTCCTCGGGCACACCGGTGTCATAGTCGTAGGCCGGCAGCCGGCTGACCGGGATCAGCCGCGCGCCCAGTAGGTTGACCACCCCCACAGCCGCTTCGGACCCCGTTATCAGCGTCAGGACAAAGAACAGCACCGTGACTCCTGCCGGCATGGCGGGCAGCACCGCCGTCAGGGCGATGGCGATCAGAAGGGTCAGCAGGATCATCGGCAGGAAGATGGCCAGCCAGCCGGCCCGACGGGCCCTCGACAGGATGCGCTCGGCCAGCGTCGGAGCATAGGCGCATGCGCGCTCGAAGGCCTCGCGTTGGTGGCCGACCAGCAGGTGCCCTGCAGCGCCCTGGCCGGCCATCTCGACAGCGCGTTCGGCGACCTCGATTTCTGTCATCTCGGTGCGGCGGGCAATCCGTTCGATCGCATGGCGGTATTCGTTTCGCGTCGCTTGATCCAATTGGTGGAAGTCAGGCGCTGCCGCCAGCACCGCATCGACCCGGCTGACCCTTTCGACCCACTTGATCCAGTTGGTGTCATCCAGCCGCCGCATGCTGCGGATCACGTTGCCGACCGCGACATTCGACGCCGACTGCCGCGCGTTTTCGCGTGCCAGCACCTGGGCGCTGTCGGTGTCTTGCCGGGCCAGCGCCTGTTCCAGGTGCGCCAGCGCCAGATCCGCCGCCCGCGACCCGTCCCGCAGACGATAAAGCAACTGCGCCGCGAAAGCGTCGGACAGGCTGTCGCCCTCCAGCGCCGCAGACGCGCTGTCTTCACCCAGCATCAGCCGGTCGGCCAGCGCATTGGCCGCCGCCCGGGCGGTGCGCGCATCCATCACCTGGTCCGAGATACGGCGCAGGTTTTCCAGCAGTACAAGCCGCAGCATCGCCGGGATGGCCCAGAGTTCGCCGATCGTGAAGGCCCGTTCGGTCTGGTAGCCATCGACCATCTCGGTCAGCGTGGCCGCGCGGAACTCCGAGTTGGTCAGCGAGACATAGCGCCAGGCGAAGGCCAGCACGGCGGGGGTGTCGCCATGGTCCTGCGTCGCGACCGTCGGCAATTTCCTGTAGTAGCGGGGCACGAGATCGCGCTTCAGGTGGCGAAAGCTTTCCTCGACCACATAGTGGTTGTCCAGAAGCCACTCGGCCGCCGGGCTGATCAGTTCCGCGTCGCGCACCGCCGCCACGATGCGGGTGTAGTTCGCCAGGACCGCGGCCCGGTTCTGCAGCAATCGATCGGGATAGGCGACGCCGGTAAAGCCGATCAGGGCGACCGGCACCTCGCGTGACAACGTCTTCCCGGCATGTAAGAATCCGAGTTCGGCTCCGGTCTCGCGGCGGATCATGTCGTGATCGGCGCTGCCCGTGGCCCTCATGCGGTGATGTAGCATGTGTGACCCCATGGGAACGGCAAAATGCGGCTCCTGCAGATCAAGCGCGGAAGGGTCATTAAAGTTCCGCCGGTCGGTCCGAATGTTGTGGCGTCGGCGGGAGGGCGCCGAAGCAACGGCTCACTGCAACGGTCAAGTCCCGACGAGTACCAGCATCAGCCGTGGGAAGGCGCGTTTCCTACAGATCCTCCACATAGGGGATAAGCCGCCCCAGGATGATAACGCAGGTCCATAGCGTCAGTGACAGCCAGGCAACGACCCGAGCGTCACCTGTAAGGGCGGCCGTGTCCACGCCTGCATCCATCTGCGGCTTGATCCGGCGGACGAAATAGGCGGTGTTCAGGCCCGCCAGGGCGATCAGCCCCATCTTCCCCCAGAAAGCGATGTTGACGAGGTATCGGTCGGAATCCCCGATCACGAACAGGGCGCCGGACATCAGATTGATCGCAAAGCCGATCAGGGCAAAGCGCACGAAAAGATCGACGCGCTGGATCGGTACCGATCCGGCAAGGCCTATGACCCGCAGATCGACGACGATCAATGCGCCGAACAGAAGGCACAGCCCGACGAAATGGGCCATTTCGAGAAACGGAAACAGGTAGGCGTTGGTCATGATGAAACCGCTCAACGCCGTCGAATTGAGGATGTCGATGACCCAATGCAGCAATGTGTTCATGCCATGCTCTCCTTAGGACCAGTAGCCGATGAGGCGGCCGAAGATGATGGCACTGAGCCAGGTGACCATTGCGAGCGCTGCAAGGATGCGATGGGCCGGCGAGATCTGATCGCTGCGTTTGACGCAGATCTGGACCAGCCACCACGTCAGGGCCAGACCAACAAGGACCAGCACGATCTTGATGCGGAAGGCCCAGTTGAAAAACAGCTCGGAGGCGTTGCCGCAAAACAGCGCGCTGCCCGACAGAAGGTTTAGAAAAAAGCCGCCGAGGGCCACGCGCCAGTAGGGCGCCATGGAGGTCACGGGGATAGCCGGGGCGAAGCCCAAAACGCGGATCGTCAGCATCAAGGCAACACCCACGAGGGTGCCCATGCCGATAGCGTGCAGGGAAAGGACGATGGGGTAACCCCATTGGGTGCTGGAAACCGTCATTCCGACGATCGAGTCTTCCAACCAGAATAGCGTCTCCACGGGATACCTTCCTGTCAGGGGGACCCATCGCAGCGGCGCGCGCCGACTGCGGTGATCCAACCTTTTGTTGAGTGGGAGCGGGCGGGGCCGCGCAGAGAGCGACCCCTTCAGCTTATTCGGAGCGTTCCTCTGTCAGGTCATCACAGTCGTAGGGTTCATAGGCATCGCTGGTCAGCGTCACCTTGTCAGATCCGCTGATCGGCGCTTGAAGGTAGGCCGGGTCCTCGAAGGTGTATTCCCGTGTCAGAACCGTGCCATCGTCATTCAACGTAAAGCGCTCTGTAACCACCAGTTCGGGGCTGTTCTTTGCCGGGGACGGCGGGCCGCCGCGCGCGCCTTCGGGTCTGGCGGGGCGGTCGCCGGCGTCTTCATCGCCACGAGGGGGGCGCACGCCGGCCCCTTCGGGACCGCCCATCGGGGCGTTGATCCAGCCTTCGTCAAAATCGGTCGTGGTCACAACGAGGGTATCGTCATCCCATTCGCCGGTCGCAAACCCGGCACGGCTGGGCGCGTAATCCGCCGGCATCTCTGTGCCATCAAGGTAGATCGTGCGCTCCAGATCCATGAAGCCGTAGGTCATCGTGATCTGATCGTCACCCTGCTCGATGGTATTCACCATCTGGTCGAACCACCAATCCATCACGATGTTCGTGGCTTCGCACTGATAGCGCGGGTTGTCATCGGCTGTTGCGCCCTCCACGGCCGCGGTCCCTGCCTCTGTCAGCAGCACTTCGGAGCGACCGCCACTTCCCGGAGGGGCCCCTTCTTCGCGCACCATGGCCCAGTTGCCGTCGATATTGGGGGTGCCATCGTCGCGCTCTGTCTGGCGCTGTTCGGGTTCAATTGTCCCGCTGTCGTCAAAGGTGCTGTGGCGCGAGGCGACCACGCCGTTTTCAAAGGTGATCTGGCTCATGTAGCAGGTGGTCGGATCTGTGCGGTCCGGGGCGCCGGTGATCGAGATCTCGCTGCCGATCTCGAACATATCCGTTGTCCAGCCATTGCGCTTGAGCAGCGAGCCGGATTGCAGTTCGCACCGCAGATTCACGACTTCGCCGTTCTCGTCCGTAGAATCGAAATAGACATAGGCATGCGGGTTCACGAGGCGGATGCGGGTTATCGTGCCGGAAAGCTCGACCGTGGTGCTGGTGTCGAACTGGCCGCTGCTTCCGTGGTGGGCGAATGCCGGCAAAGGCAATACCATGAGCGCGACGATGAGCCCGGCGTTCCGTAAATATGGCATGTATATATTCCCATAGCGTCCATTTGGCGGCCTGCGCTCTACACAGGCACTAGACGTCATACGGTCCGGAAATCAGCTTCCGCCGGTCGAATATGTTTTTTCTCGCAAGAGCGGCAAATACGCCGTCGCGGATCATTTCGCACCCGGCTGCTTGATCCCCGGTCGGAAGCAAGGCCGGTCACCAGCCCCTGTGACGGCCCTACCCTCGCCCAAGCCGTTGCAAAGTCGAAGCATCGAAGGATCGCCGACCTCAGGGTCCTTTTGGCTCTCTTCTCTTGATCCGCGCCATTCTCAGTGCGTCTGCAGCCGGCCACACCCACGGGAACCGAGTTGGTGCCGCCTGATCGAATTGTTCAGGGCGGCCTCGTTGCAGGCGGGCAAGTTTCGGGTCTTGCTGGTCGGGGCAGTCGGTCTGCTTGTGCATCCCGGCTCTTAAGCTGGAGTCACAAGATCCCACATGCGATTTGTGCAACAGCGCTGCGGGGAGCAGGAAAACATCCCTGATCTTTGCGGCATCCCATGGTGTTTCTGATAGATTGGGCAATGCCGAACCCTCGGTGAGATATACATTTGTTTCCAATCGGCTGGAAAGATGAAACGTTCAGGTAAATTGATGCGCTGGACCATCGAGTTTGCTTTCGGAGCGGTCACGCGGCCTTGTCGCCGTGGTTATCCCGCCATCCAAAGCGCTCTCCGCGTCTGCCAGACCCTTGGGAAAGGATGCGGCCATGCCGATCGGAAACGTGAATACTCTTGTTGTCGGTGGTGGACAGGCTGGCATCGCGATGAGCGAGCACCTGAGCAAAGCCGACATTCCCCATCTTGTGCTTGAGAAAAACCGCATCGCGGAGCAGTGGCGCACGGGGCGTTGGGATAACCTTGTCGCCAATGGCCCGGCCTGGCATGACCGGTTTCCGGGGATGGAATTCAAGAATGTAGACCCTGACGGCTTCCCGTCCAAGGAGGCGGTTGCAGACTATCTGGTCGATTACGCCAAGATGATAAAGGCACCACTGCGCACGGGCGTCGAGGTTACCAAAGCGGAACGCATAGCCGGAGCAGGCGGATTTCGCGTCGAGACATCTGAAGGGGCGATCGAAGTCCAGAATATTGTCTGTGCGACAGGCGCTTTTCAAAAACCGGTTATCCCGCCCGTCATTCCCAAGGATGCTGATGTGGTTCAGATGCATTCCTACGATTACCGCAATCCCGGCCAGTTGGACCAAGGGGCGGTGATGGTTGTGGGTGCGGGCTCATCGGGTGGACAAATTGCGCGCGAGTTGATGGAAGCCGGGCGCAAAGTGTATCTGTCTGTAGGTCCGCATGACCGCCCGCCACGGTCCTATCGGGGGCGTGATTTTTGTTGGTGGTTGGGCGTTCTGGGCCTGTGGGACGTGTCTGCCATGGCACCGGGGGCCGAGCACGTGACAATTTCCGTAAGCGGTGCCAAAGGCGGCGAAACGGTTGATTTCCGCAAACTTGCAGCGGGTGGCATGACGCTTGTGGGGCGGACAGAGAGCTTTGCAGACGGCGTGGTGAAATTCGCGCCAGATCTTGTCGGGAATATCGCGAATGGGGACGCGAATTACCTTGGGATGCTGGATGCGGCGGACGCCTATGTCGAACGCACCGGCATTGACCTGCCGCCTGAGCCAGAGGCGCGGGTTTTCAGGAATGATCCCGACTGCATGCTCAACCCGCTGAAAAAGCTGGATCTGGCCGTCGCCGGTATCACGACAGTCATCTGGGCGACAGGATTTGCACGCGATTATAGCTGGCTCAAGGTCGATGCATTCGACGAACACGGCGTGCCCGAGCATCAGCGCGGCGTTTCGGTCGAGCCCGGCGTGTTCTTTCTGGGGCTGCCATGGCAGTCGCGCCGTGGATCATCTTTCATCTGGGGCGTTTGGCATGACGCGAAACACCTTGCGGATCACATCCATACCCAGCGAAAATATCTAGATTACCACAACATCATGCTTGAAAAGCAATCCCGCAAGACGTGACGCCACGGGCGGCCGCCGCCGTACTGAATTCACCGCTAAAGATCGGACAGCAATAAAATGGCCCATACCCGCATCCGCAAATTCAACACATCCGATACCTATCCTGAGCAGAACCTCGACAATGACCTCTGTCAGGCCGTGGTGACGCGCGGGGGCAGCACCGTCTATCTGCGTGGCCAGTGTCCGCAGCACCTTGATGATGCAAAGAACATCGAAAGCCATGATCCGGTCGAGCAGACGCACAAGGTGATGCAGAACATCAAACAGCTGATCGAAGAGGCAGGCGGACAGATGGAGCATCTGGTCAAGGTCGTGGTCTATATCACCGACGTGCGCCACCGCGAGGCCGTGTATCGCACCATGGGGCAATACATCAAAGGGGTGCATCCAGTGTCGACAGGGCTGGTGGTGCAGGCTTTGGCGCGTCCTGATTGGCTTGTCGAGATTGACGGCACGGCCGTTATTCCGGATTGAGCCCATGACATTTTCACTGGTCGCGCGTTGTGCAGAAACCGGAATGTTCGGCTTGGCAATCTCGTCGTCTTCTCCCGCTGTCGCGGCGCGCTGTTCCTTTGCACGCGCCGGGGTGGGGGCAGTTGCGTCTCAGAACGTGACGGATCCGTCTCTGGGTCCTGCGACGCTGGACCTCATGCAAGGTGATATGTCGGCACAGGCCGCTGTCGATGAAGTCATGCGTGTCAGCAACTTCACCGAATATCGCCAATTGATCGCCATCGACAAGAACGGAGCGACTGCAATCCACTCTGGTCCCAATTCGCTGGGCATCTGGACGCAAGCCAGCGGTCTGGACGTGGCCTCGGGGGGCAACTTGCTTGCCAATGACACGATCCCACAAGCCATCGTTGACGGGTTTGTCGCGGCCAAGGGCCATATCGGCGACCGTCTGGTTGCCGCAATGCGTGCAGGTCTGGCGGCAGGTGGTGAGGCCGGTCCGGTCCATTCCGCAGGCATGAAGATCGTCGACAACGTCAGCTGGCCAGTTGCCGACTTGCGGTGCGATTGGACCGAGGGGTGCCCGATCGAAAACATCGCGACAGCCTGGGAGGTCTACAAACCCCAGCTTGATGCCTACATCCAGCGGGCTTTGGACCCGCGAGAAGCTCCGTCTTACGGCGTTCCCGGCAACGAATAGAAAGACAGTTCAGCCATGCCTGATCGCAGATTCGAGGATTGGAAATCCCGTCCGGCGACCCTGTATTTTCGCAATCGGGCATCCATCGACGTAAAATGCGTTGTCACCGCATCGGGCGGGGCGCCGTCCCGGTCCTTCCGATCCGCAGGAACGGTCGGCCTTGGAAGGAAGTGTGCTCAGCTGCGCGGGGCCGCAACGAAACCTTGCGGGCAACCCGACACTACGGTCGGGCCTTCTGAAAGCCGCTCTCCGGAGCATCTGATGCGTTGATACGCATCTGGCTTTTACCGGTGCCTACCGTTCGGATTTCGGAAGCGAGCATGGTGCAAGACGGGCCTGCACCCACACGACGCTGCGGAACATCGCGAGGCTCAGCAGGACCAGCACGATCAGGCCTGCAAAGGCCTGCGGGATCTTGAAGAAGGACGTCGAGAGGCCGATGAAGTAGCCAAGTCCCGACTGCGCCGCGACGAATTCCGCAACCACGGCCCCGATGATCGCCAGCGTGACGGATATCTTGAGCACCGAGAACAGATAGGGCAGCGCGTAGGGCAGCCGGATCTGCGTGACCTCACGCGCCTTGCCAGCCTTCAGCGAGCGTGACAACTCGATCAGTTATTCAGGCGTCGCCATCAGTCCAGTCGTGGTCGAGACGACGATCGGGACGAACGCGATCAGGAATGTGATCACCACGCGCGGCAGATCCCCCGCGCCCAGGGTGACGACGATGATCGGCGCGACCGCCGCGACCGCCGTGGATCAGGACGACAGGATCACTTGATGACATAGGTTTTCCGATACATCGAGGTCAGGTGCTCTTCGACCGTGATGGGGTCGTATTTCGGCGTTTCGCCGGGCTTCAGGCATGTGGGGATGCACTTCACTTCGTAGTCGGGGTTTCCGACGTAGAAGAACGGGATCGAGTAACGTTCGCGCCCCGAGGTATTCATCACCCGGTGCAGGGTCGAGCGGTAGCTGTCGTTGGTCCAGCGCGCGATCATGTCGCCGAGGTTGCACACGAAGGTGCCCGAGATCGGATTGGCATGGACCCAGCTTTCCGAAGCCTGGTCGAAGACCTGCAGCCCGCCGTTGTCGTCCTGCATCAGGATGGTCAGGCCGCCGAAATCGGTATGGGCGCCGGCGCCGCGTTCTTCGGGCGCATCGGGGTTCGCAGGCGGGTAGTGCAGCAGGCGCAAGGTCGCCAGCGGATCCTGGCAATAGTCCTTGAACGTGTCCTCGGGCAGATCCAGCGACAGGGCGATGCCCCGCATCAAGGTCTCGCCCAGAACGGTGAGGGCGGCGAAATAGGCGCGCATCGTCGGCTGAAAACCCGCCAGGTCCGAGGGCCAGATGTTCGGGCCACGGTTGAACCGCCCCTCCTGGACGCGCGGGTCGCTTTCGGGCAGCTCGACACCGATGTAGTAGCCTTCCTTGCGGTCGGGCATCGCGCCGGCTTCAAGGGTTTGGCCACCAAGGGTCTCGTAGCCGCGATTGGCCTTCGAGGTCGACTTGTCGAGGCTGTCCTTCTCGGCATCCGGCAGATCGAACAGGGCGCGCGTTTCGGCGAAGGCGGCGTCGATCAGGCCCTGCGGAATGCCGTGTCCGCTGCAGTAGAAGAAGCCCTTGTCGAGGCAGGCTGCGCGCAGTGCGGCACCGACAGCCGCGCGTTTTGCCGGATCGGCAGACGACAGGGCGGATACATCGATGACGGGCAGGCTGGCGGTTTCAACGCTCTTGGCGGTCAGGGACTGAGGTGTCATTTGCTCTCTCCAGGTTTCGTTGAAGACAGGCATACGCCCGCAACCATCGACCTAAAAAGAAGAGAATATCGATCATGCCGATGCCGTTTCGGCATCAGGTGGTCTGTTCGAAAAGGAATTCTTGCTGATGGCGCCCCTCAGGCTGCCGGTTTCGATCAGAGCTCTTCCTGCCCCTGCAACTCGCTGATCAGCACTTGCAGGAACAGGTCCAACGCGCCTGGCAAGGATCGACCCGCACGCACGTAGACGCCCAGTTCCGACCATATCGGACCACGTGCCGTCTCGATCGGCCGGTGAACCAGCTTGCCTTCGGACAACATCGCTTCCAGCCCGATCGCTGTCTGAAACCCGATCATCGGCGGCCTCATCGCCAGTTGGCGGGTCAGGTCGATCGAATCCGAGATCACGGCGGGCTCGACCGTGCGGCCGAGGTTCTGGAACTGCGGCTCGAGAACCGTCGCGACGGAAAGGTCGGCGCCGGGCCAGATCAACGGATAGTCACAGCAGGCCGATATGCCGACGGTCTGCTGCCCCGCCAGCGGATGCGTGGGGGCCATGATGGCCCCGAGCTTGAACCTGGCCATATGGGATTGGCGGATCCGGGGGCTGTGCAGCAACGAAAAGGCTATTCCGACATCTGCGCTGCCATCCTCCAATGCGGCCGGGATCACACGTGAGCCCATCGTGCGCGTCGTCAGCCTGATCCGCGGCGCGATCTCTCTCAACCGTCTTATCACGGACGGCAGAAGCGATGCGCAGACGCCTTCGACGGCCGCCACGGACACATGGCCGACACGCACCCCACGCAGCGCGGCAATATCCGATTTCGCCCGCTCGAGGTCTTGCATCACGACGATGACGTGCCGGGCCAGCATTTCACCGGCTGTGGTCAGGACGACACCTTCCGGCCGCCTGTCGAACAGGGGCGTGCCAATCTCGTCCTCGAGTTTGAGGATCTGCCTGTTCACGGCGGAAGAGGCGACATTCAACTGGCGTGCCCCTTCCCGGATCGATCCGGCGCGGCGTACGGCATCGAAGTAGAGAAGGGCTGGGGCGTGAATCCGCATATGCTCGACCTATCCTGCTGACGTCCCGGGTTTACGCGGTTTCCGTATCCGGGGGAAACGATGACGGAACCTGGGCTCGAAAGCCCGGCATCCCGCGCGGCGCAAGGTCATCGGGTGAGCACCAGCACAAAACCCCGCTGACAGGTGCATGTCCGGCAGCCCCCCCTGCGCATCCCTCGCACTTCTCGGAAATCCCGGCACCGGACAGCGCCATTGCGCACATTCGGTGATGCACAATAGCGACCTCAGCTTTTCCCGGCCTGAATATGGAAACGACATACCCATCTGTCGTGGCGGATACCAACTATGCCAGCCCGACCGCGGCCACTGCGAAAGGCCGAAAGCCTTGCCCGCGATGGTCGGGCAACACCTGTGCCGGGTGTCGGAAAGGGCTTCCAGCTGAACCGGGGCCACATGATTTGACGGGCATTCTGGACCGCTGAACGGCACGGGCCCTCCCCCAGTTCGGAGACTGACGGAGGCCCGGCAATTTTCCCTGCGGAGGTTGGCCCCATTACGCCTGGGACTGGCGCAACTGTTCCTGCACGCGGCGGCGTTGTTCAAGTTTCGGCCCGAGATTGTTGCCCAGGGCGTCGAGGCTGGCTGCAAAGACAAGGGCCATCCCGCTGGCGACCAGCTGCACGAAAGGCGGCACGTTCATCAGGGTCAGACCGTTGTCCAGCACCGCAAGAAACACCCAGGCGGTCAGCACGCCGAAGATGCGCCCTCGGCCGCCAGCGAAGGCCACTCCACCCAGCAGGACGATCGTCACGGCCTGAAGCTCCATCTGCAGGCCGAGCGATCCGGGTGACGCGCCATCAAGACGGCTGGCCAGAAGCATTCCCGCAAGGCCCGCAGCGGCGCCGGTTGCCACGTGCAGCCCCAAAAGCAACGGACGGACCGGCAGGGCGGCAAGGAACGCGGCTTGCTGGTTGATCCCGATCGCCAGGACGTAGCGGCCCCAGACCGTCGTGGACAGGAAGACGGAGGCCAACAGGAACACAGCCCCCACCACCCAGAGCAGGATCGGCAGCCCCATGAAGGACCCGTTGCCGATGTAGAAGAAAACATCCCCCAGCCCCACGACCTCGACCGGCTTGATCAGCAGCGTGACGCCACGCAGGACGCTCAGCATGCCAAGGGTCACGATGATCGCACTGAAACGCAGGTAGGCACAGAGGATGCCGTTTATCAGGCCCACGAAGGCACCGGACAGGATGCCCACCAGCACGCCGCTTATCGGTGACGCCCCCCATTCCGCCATCGCGAGCGCAGTCATCATGCCGGAAAAGCCGATGTTGGAACCGACCGAGAAATCTGCATGCCCTGCGATCATCAGAAGCGCCATAACGGCGGCCACGACACCGATGGCGGCGTAGTTGGTCAGCAGAACCTTGAAATTCGGCACGGTCAGAAAGGCGCTGCTGTTCGCTGCGAAATAGGCGATCAGGACGATCAGGGCGAGCAGCAGGATGTTGTTCAGCACCAGTTCGACCGGCAAGCCACGCTTTTTGGCCGGAGTACTCGTCTTTGGGGGGGTTGCCATGAGGGGGTCTCCTGCCTCTGTCGGGTCGGGCGCCTCGGCCCTGATTTAAGATGGGTCGCAAACGCGAACTGTGTCAGAGGCTGCTTGCCTGCATTTCGGGGGCGGGCTCGTCTTCCGCTTCGGCCTTGTGTTCCAGGCCATGGGCCAGCGCCAACAGGCGGCTTTCGCTGATCTCGTCATGGGCCAGCGTGGTGACGATTCCACCGTGCGAGAGCACGATGATCCGGTCTGCCAGTTGCATCAGCTCTTCGGGCTCCGAGGAGGTGACGATCAGGCTGGCCCCGCTGGCGGCATTGGCCCGCAGCACGTTGTAGATGTCGCTGCGCGCACCGACATCGACGCCCTGAGTGGGTTCATCCAGCATCAGCAGCTTACAATTGCGCATGTCGTTCAGCCATCGTGCGATCACCAGCTTCTGCTGGTTGCCACCCGAAAAACGCCGCGCCTCCAGATCGCTGCGATGCGGTTGCAGGTTCAGCGCGCCGACCGCCTGATCGAAGGCCTTGCCTTCGGCCTTGCGCCGCCGGGCGCCGAAGAAGGACAGTTGCAGGTAACTTGGCAGAAGCGCGTTGTCGCCCGAAGACAGCGACCCGATCACGCTTTTGCGCAGCCGGTCCGAGGGAACCAGCGCCAGCCCGGCCGCCACCGCGCCGCCGGGATCCTTGTGCCGCAATTCGGTGCCATCGAGGCTGATCTTGCCGCCGAAGCGCGCCCGCGCGCCGAACAGGCTTTCGAGCAGTTCCGTCCGGCCCGATCCGACCAGGCCGAAGATACCCAGAACCTCGCCCTTGTTCACGTCGAAGCTGATCGGTCCGATGCCCGGCGCCACAAGGTCGCGGACTTCCAGCGCAGGCTCTGCCTTCGCGGTCGAGGGCTTCGCGCGTCCGCGCGTCACGGTCTGCCCGGCAATGGCATCGACCAGTTCCTGATGTGCGAAATCCTTCACCGGGCCGGACAGCACCACCTTGCCGCCGCGCAGCACCGTGACGCGATCCGCCAGGGCATAGACCTCGGCCATGCGGTGGGTCACGTAGAGCATCGGCAGGTTCTGTTTCTTCAACTCCAGCAGGCGCTGGCCGAGGATCTCGGCCTCGCGTTCGGACAGGGCCGCCGTCGGCTCGTCCAGGATCAGGAACTTGGGGCCCATGCTGAGGGCACGGACGATCTCGATGGTCTGGTGTTCGGCGTTGCCCAGCCGGGACAGCGTCTCGGTCGGCTTGAAGTCGATGCCGAGGCGCTCGAACCATTCGGCGGTCTCACGCCGCTGTGCCTGCTTGCGCAGGAAGGGCCCAAAGCGTTTTTCGCGGCCCAGAAAGATGTTGTCGGAGACGTCCAGCGTCATGGCCAGCGCGGGATCCTGGTAGATCACCGCGACACCGGCATCGCGGGCCGTGCGGGGGGTCAATTCGGTGAATTTCTCCTTGCCGACGATCATGACGCCGCCGGGATCGGGCTGAATCGCGCCGGACAGGCACTTGATCAGCGTCGACTTGCCCGCGCCGTTCGCCCCGAGCAGGGCGTGGATCTCTCCGTCGGCGACCTTGAGGTCGACGCCCTTGAGGACTTCCACTCCGGCATAGGACTTGCGCAGGGCATGAACGGCAAAGGGCATGGGCGGGGCTCCGGTTGTCGGGACGGCGAAGCGGGGGGCCGGATGGCCCCCCGCGCGGTATATTGGCTCAGTCGGCGCCTTGCTGGGCCAGGTATTCATCGGCCTTGGGCGACATTTCGGTCACCAGTTCCAGCGGCACGATGACATCGCCGGTTTCTTCACCGTTGAGGATCGAATCCGCCGTGGTGACGATGGCATAACCGACCTCGACCAGCGGGATGGCCATGGAGGCGCGATAGACGTTGCCGCCCTTTTTCAGAAGTTTCAGGGCCGGAACCGTGCCGTCCATGCCGCCGATGAAGCCGGTGGGATCCGCCGGATCCTTGCCCGCCGCGATCCAGGCCTTGTAGGCGCCTTCGGTGGCCGGATCCTCGACCCCGAGGATGACGTTCGCGTCCGGGTGTGCCTGCAACAGCGACCGTGTGACGTTCAGCCCGTCGGTCGGGCTGATCGCGTCCTGCTCGGCCACGATTTCGACGTTCGGCGCCTTGTCGAGAAGACCGTCCTTGATGCCGGCACCCCGTTGCTGCCCCCAGACGCCCTTTTCGTAGCCGAGGATGATGACCTTGGCCTTGCCGTCAAGCGTGTCGGTGACCCATTGGCCGGCGTATTCGCCAAGCTGGCGGCCATCGGGGTATTGCGCGTAGCCGACGGTCGCGTCCTGGTTCTCGATCTTCTGGCCGTAGGTGATCCAGACGATGCCGGCCTCGCGGGCCTGTTTGGCGACGGATTCGAAGGCATCGGGCTGCAGCGCGTTCACGACGATCACGTCGACCTTCTGCTGGATCCAGGTCTTGATGGTGTTGATCTGCTTGTTGAGGTCGGTGCCCGGATCATCGACGAAGACCGAGTAACCCATTTCCGCGCCCTTTTCCTTGGCCGCGTCGAGCGAGGTGATGACCGCCCCGATGACGGAAGCATTGGGGAAGCTGACGGCGATCTTGCGGGCCTCGTCGGCCAGGCTGGTCGCCGGGGTAAGCGAGGTGCTGGCAAGTGCGGCACCGGCAATCGCCAGCGCGCCGGCGCGGCGCAGGATGGCACGGCGATTGAGGAAGGAGTTCAGGATCGACATAGGTGGGAACCTCTTGTGTTGGGGTGAAGCGACTTTGGATTTGCACCGGCTTTTCACATCCGGCTTCTACGCCCCCTTCGGGTGGGGGAATTCAGGCAAGCGGCAGGACGAAGACGCGGCCTGCGTCCTGTTTCAACTGCGCGCCATGGGGTCTGGACAGGCGTTCGATGCGGGACAGGATCGCGGCTTCCTCGGGCGCGGTGGTGCGCCTTGGCAGCTGGTCGGCGTCAAGCGTGGTGGCGATGATTTCTATCTGCGCGAGCCGTCGGGTGACTGGATCGACGTCAAGCCGGGTGACGAAGCCGTCCGGCGACATCCCTGCCCAGAGGGTCCTGACCGCATCCGAGGCCGGCAGCAGCACCTGCTGACCAAGGTAGGTTCCGGCGCTGAAGAGGATGGGCTTGCCTGCGTGGAAACCGATGGCATGGATCGCATGAGGGTGATGGCCGTGGATCACGTCCGCCCCCGCGTCGATCATCGCCTCCGCCAGCGGGCGCTGGTATTCGGCCAGATCCTCGCCCGAACCGAAGCCCCAGTGCAGGGTGACGATCAGCACATCGCAATCGGCGCGGGCGGCACGGACGCGGTCCTGTGCCCAGGTCAGATCCTCGGCCCGGATGCGGGTACGGATCTTCACCACCGATGGATCACCTGGCTCTTCCTGTTGATACCACGGGTCGATTTCATACCCCGTCTCGACATGCAGACCCGAGATACCGCCGCGCAGGTCCGAGGCCGCCATCCCGGTGGGCGTGAGGGTGGAAAAGGCGATGATGCCGACGCGAACACCGCCCACCCTGTGGACCGTCAACCGTGCCGCTCTGGCACGATCCGTCCCGGCCCCGATCACATCCAGACCGGCCTGACGCAACAGGCGCTCGGTATCCTCAAGCCCCTCGCGGCCGTAATCCACCGCGTGGTTGTTCGCGATCGTCACGACCTTCAGGCCAAGCGCCGGGGTGCTGTCCGCGACATCCGGCGAGGTGCGGATGTTCAGCAGTTTCTCGACCGGCTGACCGCGATCGGTCAGCGGTATCTCGAAGTTGCCGATGGACAGATCCGCCCCGGCCGCGATGGCAAAGACCTCCTGCGCCGAGGCCGGCAGACCGGTCACGGGGCGCACGGGCAGGGTGTCGCCGCACAGGACGATGCTGATCGGGGATTGCACCGTCATCCTACATCTTCCCGCGCGAAGCGTTCCATTTGCCGGTCCAGTGATCCTTGTAGGTCACGGGCGCGTAGTTCGGCGTAGCGTCCTCCTGCCCTCGGTTCGGGAGCGCTGTGATGACGGCGTCATAGTTCGGCTGGTGGAAGAAGACGACGGAATGGCGGCGCGAGGTCTCGGCCAGTTCGGCCGGCGGGTTCACGACCCGGTGCAGGGTCGAGACCCAGCGGTCGTTCGTCCAGATCTGCATCAGGTCACCAAGGTTGATGACATAGGTGCCCGGCTCGATCGTCACGTCGACCCAGTAGCCGTCGCGGTGGCGCGCCTGAAGGCCGCCGGCAGAGCGGTCCGACATCAGGATCGTCAGGGTGCCGTAATCCGTATGCGCCCCGCCGCGCAACTGGCCGGGTTCCGGCGTCTCGTGCTGTTCGGGGTAGCAGATGACACGCAGGGCGCTGATGTTGCGGTCCAGTTTGTCGGTAAAGAAATCTTCGGGCAGGTCCAGCGCATTGGCGAAGATGCGCATCAGGTCATCTGCCAACGCGTTCATCCGTTTGTAGTAGGCGGTCATGTCGGCGCGGAAGGTCTCGGGGCGCTCGGGGAAGATGTTATCATGAAAGAAGCCCCCGGCCTCCCCGCCCTTGTGATAATCGTCCTGGGGGACGGTCATCGGGCCGAAATCGAGGATCTCCTTCAGGTCGGCGCCACCCGCAGCACCCATGCCGCTGGACAGGTTTTCCCCCTTGAAAGGCGTGTAGCCGCGCGCGATCTCGGTCGAGGGCTGGCGGATCTTCAGCTTCTCCTCGAGCGGCAACTGAAAGAAGTCTGCCGCCGACTGATAGGTCGCGTCGATCATTTGCTGATCCACGCCATGCCCCTTGATCAGGAAGAACCCGATCTCCTCGCAGGCCCGGCGCACCTGATCGGCCACGTCGCGCTTGCCTTCGGGCGTGCCGCCCAGGAACGGCGCGATGTCGATTACCGGTACAGATGTCATGCGCATAGCGATCTCCCATTTCAGGCCTTCAGGGTGGGCCCTGAGTTGAGCAATCCGTGGCACGCGCCCTGCTGTCGGGACACTGAAATGTCGGGAATGGCGGCAATCTGGATTATTAAATATATCGTTAACAATTTAATTAACTAAAAATTCATCACTTCGCCCAGAAAACACGCATCAGAGGAAAGGACCCTGGAGCGTCCGGCCGAATCGGGACCGCAAGCGCAAGGTCAGGCGCTGATCGTTCCCGACTTCCCGGATCCGGCGCCGCTCTTGTCCTCGGACGAGCGTTCGTAGCCCGTAGAGACATGGGACAGATGCCGGCGCATCTGGTCGCGGGCTGCGGCCGGGTCGCCCCGCTCGATCGCATCGACAAGGTCGACATGCTCATCAAGACCGCAATCATCGGCGATTTCGGGGGCATGGGTCGCCAGCGCGAGCGAAGCCAGGAGCACCAGACGTTCGACGAACTCCGCCAGGATCTGGTTGCCGAGCGCCTCGCACAGCAGGACATGGAAGCGACCGGACAGCCGGATCTCTTCGCCGCGGGCGCGCCGGCTGTGCGCCGAGGCTTCAAGCTCCATGTGCGCCCGCAACTTTTCGACGGCCTCCCGGCGCTGCGGTTCCGGCTGCTCGGACAGAGAGGCCGCGACCTGCGGTTCGATCAGCAGGCGCGTCGTCATGACATTGCGCGCCTCCTCCAGGCTGGGGCGTGCCACCTGGGCGCCCCGGTTGGGCGCATGACGCACGCCCTGCGTCTCGCCCAGAGCCAGCAGGATCTTGCGCACCTGCCCCCGGCTGATATCGAACTCCTGTGCCAGATCGGCTTCGACCAGCCGCATTCCCGGCGCAAGACGGCGCTCGGCAATCGCATTCACGAGATAGTCGAAGACCTGACGTTCCTGATCCGATAGACCGCTCACCTTTGCCTCACATCCTTGATTTCAGTTTGAAAAGGAGAGGGAGCGCAGAGAGCCCCCTGCCCTAAAGGTTCTATCGGTTCAATTCTCGCGGGCTGCAAGGGATAGCGCAAGCGCTGTGGCCGTCCGGCAGAGCGCCCCGTTCTGCGCTGCGAGGGTCTCCAGCACCGTGAAGTGATTGGTGTCGGGAATGGGGTCCAGCCGCGCTGGATAGCCCTGAGCGACAAGTGCGGCATGGAAATCAGCGCCTTGGCGACAGATCTCCGGGCGTTCATCTGCGCCGAAGGAGATCACGACCGGCTTTGAAACGGCTTGCGGCTGATGCAGGGGCGAGTGGGCGCGGGCTTCTTCGAAGCTCATGCCGATGGCATCGTTGAGCGGAGAGATCCGCACCGGCTCGAGGTCGTAGGCGCCGCTGATCAGCAACGCGCCCAGGACTTCGGGCAAGGACAGCGTCAGCGCCAGCAGGTGCGACCCCGACGACATGCCCAGCAGAACCACACCGGGGTTTCGCCCTGCGACCCGCGCCTGCCGGGACACGCCGCGGACCAGCAGGCGCATTTCCTCGGCAAGTCCGGTCATCGTGATCTCCGGCGCCAGGCTGTGTTCGCCGATGGCGACGGGGAAGCCCTCGGCCGTGAGGCCCTCGGCCACGAAGGCCTGCCCTTCCTTGTCGTTCCACTGCCAGTAACCACCGTGCAGATAAAGCAGCGTCGGCAGATCGGGACGGCTGCCCGCGAACAGATCGAAGCGGCGGCGCGGATTGCCCGGGTCATAGGACAGATCCCGCTGCCATCCGGGCCGTTGATACAGCGCAGCACTGCGCTGCTGCCAGTCCCCCATCATGGCTTCCCAGTCCGGGACCACTGCGCGGTTGTTGTACGCTTCGGACAACGCGTCCCGATCCATGCCACGATACGTTTCCATTGCTTCCCTGCCTTTTGTGAATAATATTGTTAACAACTTATTCGAATCAGCAGGAGAGCACAATGGAAACCACTAAAGCCCTGGAGATTATCCCGGCTGTCGACATCGACAGTTTCCTGAACGGCACCGAGGCCGAGAAGAACGATGTCGCGCGTCTTGTCGACAAGACCAATCGCGAGGTCGGCTTTCTGTTGATCACCGGACACGGCATTCCGCAGGAGATGATCGACGATGTCTTTGCTGTTTCCAGGACATTCTTCGAAGGCCCCGGCGAAACGAAGCAGGCGGTGATGGCACCGGCCGGCGAGCAACAGGGCTACCATGGCCTTGGCCTGTCCGGTCTGGCTGCGAAGGAAGGCAACGAGGCCCCGCCCGATCTGCGCGAGTACTTCATGACCGGGCGCCTGGATGTGTCGGCCCCCTACTTCCACGAGGGGGATGCCTCGAAATACTACCGACCGAACCGCTTCCCCGATGGAATGGATGCGTTCCGCACCAAGATCGAAGCCTATTACACCGCCGTCGAGACCCTTGGACAGCGCTTGATGCAGCTGTTTGCCCGCGCCCTGGACGTCGAGGAGACCTTCTTCGACGACAAGATCGACCGCCATTTCGGCATCCTCAGTTCCATCTACTACCCCGCTCAGCTCGAGGCCCCGAAACCGGGCCAGCTGCGTGCGGGCGCGCATACCGATTATGGCGCCCTGACCATCCTTGCACCCAGCAACGCCCCCGGCGGGCTTGAGGTGAAGGACCTGAGCGGCGAATGGGTATCGGTGCCCTACATGCCGGGCGCCTTCGTCATCAACATCGGCGACATGATGCAGCGATGGACCAACCAGCGCTGGAAGTCGAACTCCCATCGGGTGGTCAACCCGCCGGAAGCCGTCGCCCATGTCGGACCGCGCCAATCGCTGGCCTATTTCCTGCACCCCAATTTCGACACCGAAGTCTCAGCCATTCCGGGTACTGTCGCCAAAGGTGCAGACCCGCTTCACCCCAGCATCCTCGCCGGCGCGTACATGAGCGAAAAAGAGGACGCGATCGCGACCGCCAGACCCAAGCGCGCCTGACCCCGGACCTGCGCCGCCCATGACGCCGGCGTTCCGATCATGTCACCCTCGTGCAGATTGCATCCTGTGGTCAATTTGAAGTGTGACCGGGCGCGATGGATCTCAGCCGGCTCACGCCCGAGCCCGGATCGTCGAGACATGTTTAGGGATGGGCGGCGCTTCAGACCTGCAACTGGCCTCTTGTTTCAAGCGGGCCATGGCAAGCCAACTGCAGTGAGATCTGGTTTAGCCATGGCACCCGGCACTGTTGCACACAGCGCGTGACGGCCGGGGCTCCCCTTTTCCCGGACGGGCTGGCCCCACAGCTTGCGTGAAAGGCATGCCGAGCGCGGTGTAGCCGTTCAAGACGGCGATGCGGGCCTTGAGCTTCGCAACCTTATGGGCGACGTTCCGTGCCATGAGCCGCGCGCTGAGCAGTTCCGGGTATTGCATCCAAGCGACGGGACAACGATTCCCAGGATCGTTTTATGATCCTCCTCATATCTCGTCGCGGGCACGGCTGAGCCATGCTTGCCAGAGGCCCCTGCCAAGGTATTTGGAGGCACGCAGAGCGGGATGAAAGCGTGACCACCCCCGGAGCCAGCGTGATCTCAGAAGTGGAGCCGGCGTCACCAGCATTGTATTTCTGACGCCAAGAGACTAAGTAAGAATTACAAAAATTGTGGCTCTCTGCGGCATAGGCGCAGCTGTCTGTCAAAACGGGCCACGATCCTCCACCATGAAAATTCAGCCGTCGCGTCCTGTTGTCGGGATCTGATGTTTGGGAAGGTTGCCGATATCATCGCGCACGACCTCATCAGTGGTGACATTTCTACACAGGCCCTGCGTGTCGGTGGAATTGCGGCGCGTGCAGATGCACCTGTCCGCAATGTGCAAAGACGATAAAGGAGAGCCAAGAATGGCGACGCTCACGAAAAACAACCTGTTCAAAGCGTACGATTCCAAACCGGAAACCGCGATGGAAAAGACGACGCGGGTTGTCAAAAAGATGGTCGAGGAAGACGCGGAAAAACGAAACGCCAAAACCTCGCGATTACGCAAGGCTCGTCTCGAAAGAGAAGCGAGTACAGCACCAAAGACCACGACCAAAGGCGCGCGCAAGCCTCGTTGACCCCAGGTCCTTGCAAGGCGCGGAAAACCAACGACGGTTTTGTCGTGCTTGTAGCACCGGGATTTGCCAAAATCAGTCTACTCGCACGAGAATCGCCGCAGGTCATTCCCAAATTGCCCACTCGGCCACGGCTTCTTCCAAGGATAAATCCATGACGGATTCAGAGCAAAGCAGAGAAAAAGTTCACTATATCTGCCAGACGTATCTTGAAAGAAAGACCGGTCGCGGCGGGCAGGTGGAACTGAAAATTGCCAAGCAGTTTGAATATTCCACGGCGTCCGAGGCACAGAACAGAGCCGAACGGGAAGCTTTGTCCGAGGACTGCGCGGGTGCCGACGCCTACATGGTCAGCGAGGACCCGAGCAGCGGAGAAGTTGGCGCGCCAAGCTTCCTTGTAAGGCTTGGCAATGTGCCGGATTTTGACGAATATTAAGATCCCGAAGATGGCTGCGGCTCGCCTGCTGTCAGTCCACTTCGACAGCGACACTACATTGGCTAGGGAACTGGCCGGAAGATGGAAGCGGTCAAACGCCCGCAAGAATGAGATCTGCTCCTTTTTCTCCGATCATGATCGAGGGGGCATTGGTATTGCCCGACGGGATCACTGGCATGATCGACGAATCTGCGACACGCAGGCCCCCGAGACCCCGCACGCGCAGGGACGGGTCGACAACGGCGCCGTCATCGCCTCCCATCCGGCAGGTTCCCACCGGGTGATAGACCGTGCTGGCCGCGCCCCTCAGATAGTGCTGCAAGGCGTCCAGGGTGGCGACATCAGGGCCGGGCTCAACTTCTTCGCGGATATGCCTTGCAATGGCGGGCTGGCCCATGATCTCGCGGATCCGCGTCACGCCCCGGGCCAGCACCTCGGCGTCCCGCGGGTCGCTGAGATACCCCATGTCGAGCTCTCCTTTCACGGCCTCCGGGCCGGTGATGCGATAGCGTCCTCGACTGAACGGCCGTGTCTGGATTGCCGAGACCGTGATCGCCGGAAAATCGTCGATCGCCAGCCCTGTCGGCGCCAGATGAAATGACAGCGGGCGCATCGACAATTGCAGATCGGCCCGCCCCGCAGCCGGCGACGACCTGAAGAATCCCGTCACCTGCGAGGTGGGCATGTTCAGCGCCCCCTTGCGCGTCAGCAACCAACGAACGGCCTCGAAGCCCATGCGCGGCAGGCTCGACAACACCCGGTTGTGACTGTCCCTGGCGCGATTGGTGGCAAATTTCAGATGCGCGAAGAGATGGTCCTGGATATTCTCGCCCACCTCCGGCGCGGCCACGACCGGCGCAATGCCGAGGGATGTCAGGTGTTCCGGCGCCCCGATGCCCGAGCGTTGAAGCAGCGCGGCACTTCCCAATGCTCCGGCAGACAAGATCACCTCACGCCCCGCGTGCACAAGGTGGTCCTGCCCTGCGGCGTCGCGCAGCCGCAGCCCGGTCACACGGCGCCCGTCGAAGGTCAGCGACAATGCTTCGGTGCCGGTCATCACCCGCAGATTGGATCGCCCCATGGCAGGGCGCAGAAAGGCCTTGGCGCTCGATTGGCGGCGCCCCTTCCAGATGGTTGCCAGAAGGTGGCCGACGCCCTCCTGATCTCCGCTGTTCACGTCCGTATTGAACGGCAATCCGAAATCCTGCGCGGCCTGCAGGAAATCCCAGGACAGGCTGTGCAGGTCCTTGATCCAGCTCAGCCGTAACGGCCCGTCCCGGCCATGCGCCTCGTCCTTGCCGCCGGCTTCCAGGCATTCGGATCTGATGAAATAGGGCAAGACGCCGGCCCAGTCCCAGCCCGGGCAGCCGAGGCTGGCCCAAAGGTCGTAATCCTCGCGCTGACCGCGCATGTACAACATGCCGTTGATCGCGCTGCCGCCTCCCAGGCCCCGACCCTGCATCATCATCGTTGCCCGCCCACCGTAAGCTTCGGTCGCCAGCGCACGGTAAAGCCAGAGGTATTTAGGATTGCTGAGCAGGTAATAGATGCCCGCAGGCAATTCGAACCAGGGGCCCCGCGTGTCGCTTCCCGCTTCTATCAACAATACCTTGTGACGCCCGGAAGCGCTTAGTCGGTTCGCCAGGACACAGCCCGCGGCACCGCCACCCACCACGACATAATCATGCTGAATCTGGCCCGATGCCGGGTCCAGTTCCGGTTTCCGTCCCAATTCGACCCCGGCTTTCTGTTTCACAAATGAACAATGCGTTCACATTCAAGGCGCATTTGGGAATGTGTCAAGCCATGGCGACCTGTGCGACAGCAAAAATAACAATGAACTTGACACAGAGCGCCGTCATGCTGAGCATTCAATTATGGCCCATGCGTTCGTATGTGAACAACATCTTGAGCCACGACCACTTGCCCAAGGCCCTGCCGCCCTTTCCGCAAAGGCCCGTCCGGTCACGCGATGGCCCCGGCCCGCAGGAACGAAAATGGAGATGGACCCGATGAACTACAAGACATTTACGGCCGTGCCCTATGGGCCCAAGCTCGGGGCCGAGATCCTCGACATCGACCTGACGAGACCGCTTTTACCGGAATGCGAGACCGAACTGAAGCAGGCCTTCCTTGACTATCAGGTTCTGTTTTTCCGCGATCAGAAGATCTCTTTCGACGATCACGCGCGGATTGCCGAATTATTCGGCCCCCTTGGGACGCATGTCGGCAAGAAGACGATTTCGAAACCAACCGATCATCCGGCTGTGCGCCGTTTTCACGCCGACGAAACCTCCAAAAAGGTTTCGGGCGACGTCTGGCATTCGGATCAAAGCTGCGCGGCCATTCCACCCATGGCGTCGATGCTTTACATCCACACAATTCCCCCGATGAGCGGCGGCGACACGATGTTCGCCTCCATGTATGCCGCCTATGACGCGCTTTCGGACCGGATGAAGACCTATCTGGAAGGGCTTACCGCCATCCACGACGGCGCGCCGATCTTCGGCGAAGGCACGCCGGCCTCGGAACACCCGATCGTAGTCACCCACCCGGAATCGGGCCGCAAGCTGCTGTTCGTCAACGTGGCCTTCACCACCCGCGTGGTCGGCCTGTCCGAGGTCGAGAGCAAGCACCTTCTCGCCTTCCTTTTCGAACATTGCGCCCTGCCGGAGTTCCAGATCCGGTTCCGCTGGCAGGCCCATTCCATCGCGTTCTGGGACAATCGCTGCGCTCATCACCGCGCCATCTTCGACTACTGGCCGCATGTACGCTCCGGCTACCGCGTCCAGATCGAGGGCACCGACCGGCCCCGTGCCGATCTCGATACCAAGGCTGAAGCGGCCGCGTAAGCGGTCCCTTCGCACCCCAAAAGGCACAAAGCCAAATCGACCGATCAACAACAGGGAAATCTCATGAAACATCTCGTCAACGCCTTGCCCGGCCTCAGCGCCGCGGCTTTTGCCGCCATCCTGCCGCTGTCCGCATTTGCCCAGACCGAAGTCATCATCGGTGCGCGTGAATCCGGCTCCAACGATTATGTCGTCGGGGCGGCCGTCGCCGCGACCATCTCGGAAGATTCCGGAATGACCGGAAAGGTGCTGACCGCTTCCGGTGCCGGGGTCTGGATGCCGATGATGGATTACGGCGAAGTCGACCTTGGCGTCACCTCGCATTACGAAGGCTGGCTGGGCTCCAAAGGCCAGGGCGCCTTCAACAGCGCCCATGATATCCGTGCCGTCGTCGTCGGCGGTGGCATCAACGTCGGCCTGTTCGTTCTCAACGATTCCCCCGTCGAAAGCCGCGCGGACGTGGCTGGCCTGCGCATGGCAGCAGAGTTCTCAGGCTCACCGGCCGTCGGTGACTATGCGCTCGGTGAAATCGCCAATGCCGGATATGGCTGGGACGATGTACAGGCGGTTCCGCGCGCCTCGCTTTATGCCTCGCTGCGCGAAGATGTGGCCGAAGGGCGCCTTGATGTCTTCTACGCCTCCGTCGGCTCCGGCATCACGGGCGAAATCGACTCGACCGTGGGCATGCGGTTCCTTGGGCTCGACACCTCGCCAGAGGCGCTCGCCAAGATGCGCGAAGTCTATCCCGCCCTGATCAGCGAAGTCCCCGCAGGCCCTCCCGGCATCCGCGAGCCCATGTCGCTGGCCTACCTCGCCACCTACGTCGTCGCCTCTGCCAAGGTGTCGGACGATACCGTCTATGCGGTGACCAAGGCGATGTTCGAAAAGAACGACAGCTTCCGCGCCATCAACAAGAGCCTCGGCGGCTGGGACAAGGCCAAGTTCGCCTCGGCCGATGTCGTCATCCCCTACCACGACGGTGCAGTCCGCTATTTCAAGGAAGCCGGAGTGTGGACCGACGCCATGCAGGCCCAGCAAGACGCCCTTCTGGCTGAATGATCCGATGATTCCCGCCGTCCGGTGCTTCTGCCGGACGGCCCTGTCCCTGCGAAGAACCGGATGCTGAGATGACCAACAAAGAACTCGCCCAGATTGAAGTTCCAGATGAAGAGTTCATTCCCGATATCGAGCCGACCACCCTGCCGGGCAGGATTGCCAAGACCCTGACGCCGGTCGTCGGGCTGGCCATTACCCTTGTCGCGCTGATCTACACGCTCGATGTCTTCATCTACATCAACGTCTTCCTGTTCAGCGAACAATTCTACGCCGTCCTTTACGGTTTGATCTTCGCTGGCGGCTTCCTGATGCTTCCAATGACGAAAAGCCGCGCGAAGACCGGCCAGACCTGGCTCGACCTTGCTCTGGCCCTGGTCGGGCTGGCCGTCGGGACCTATCTTGGCGTCACCTTTCCCCAGATCGTCCGCACGGCCGGGTTGCTCCTGACGGAGCGCACGATCGTCTGTTCCATCGCGCTGGCGCTGATCTTCGAACTGACCCGGCGCGCCTTCGGCTGGTCGCTGGTCCTGCTGACGGCCGCCTTCATGGCTTACGCCCTGTTCAAGAACCATATCCCCGGCCCCATGGGCGGGCGGGCGACGTCCTGGGCGCGTCTGTCCAACTACATGATCACCGACACCTCGGCACTGCTGGGAATGGTGCCGGGGGTCGTCTTCGGCATGGTCTTTGCCTTCCTGCTGTTCGGCCGGGCGCTGTTCCTGACCGGCGGCGGCAACTTCTTTACAGAGATTTCCATGTCCCTGATGGGGCACCGCCGCGGCGGCCCGGCAAAGGTTGCGGTCTTTGCCTCCGGCCTCTTCGGGTCGCTTTCGGGTTCGGCCTCGGGCAATGTGGTGGTCACCGGCACGATCACCATCCCGATGATGATCCGCAACGGCTTTCGCCCCGCGACCGCTGGTGCGGTAGAAGCCGTCGCCTCGACCGGCGGGTCTCTTCTGCCGCCCATCATGGGGGCCACGGCCTTCGTCATGGCCGAATTCCTGCAACTTCCCTATCACGAGATCGTCCGCGCCGCGCTGGTGCCCGCCCTGCTGTACTACATTGCCCTGTTCCTTCAGGTGGACCTGGAGGCGGGCCGCCTTGGCCTGCGCGGCCTCAAACGCTCCGAACTGCCGAAACTGCTCGGTACCCTTCTGCGCGGCTGGAGCTATCTGGTTCCCCTTGCGGCGCTGCTGTATTGCCTGTTCGTGCTGTACCTGACCCCGACAAAGTCGGCGCTGATCACGACGGCAGTGGTCATCCTTGTTTCCTACATCGGACCGCAGCCAATGACCTGGCGCAAGTTCAAGGACACTCTGATCACCTCCGGCACCGCCATGGTCGAACTGGGGCTGGTTGCCGCGATTGCGGGGCTGATCCTGGGCATCATCAACCTGACCGGCATCGGCCTGTTGATATCGCAACAGGTTCTGGCGCTGGCCGGTGGGAACCTGATGATCATGCTGGTGCTGACCGCGCTCTGCTCGATCGTGCTGGGCATGTCGATGCCGGTAACCGCCTCCTATGTGATCCTGGCGGTGCTTGCGGCCCCGGCCCTGACGCAGGCCGGTATCCCTGAACTGTCGGCCCATCTGTTCGTCTTCTACTTCGCCGCCCTGTCGTTCCTGACGCCGCCGGTCTGCGTGGCGGTCTTCGTCGCGGCGACAATCGCGAATTCCGATCCGATGGACACCGCATGGCAGGCGATGAAACTGGCCATCGTGGCCTATATCGTTCCCTTCGTGTTTGTCCTCGATCCGGGCCTTCTGCTTATGGGGCCTCTCGGTGGTATCGCCCTGAACATCGCCTCGGCGCTGCTTGGGCTGGGCGCGGTCTCGATCTCGCTGGTCGGCTTCGCGCGCGGCGCGGTCGGCCTGCCGATGCGCTTTGCCTTCCTCGCCGTCGGCATCGGTGCCTTTCTGCCAAGTGTCACGATCAGCCTTGTCTGCATGGCCCTTATCCTTGTCGGTCTGGCGTTCGTCCTGCGCACCGGGGCGCAGGAAGAACCTACCGCAGCCTGACCGGCGTCGCCCCGACAAGAAAAAACCGCCCGCAGAGCAATCTGCGGGCGGTCTGCATTCAATCCTGTCGTTTCGCGTCAGCTTTCGGCGGCGATAATCGCGGCAAGCACCCGCTCCGGCGTCAGCGGAAGATCGGTGATACGCACCCCGACGGCATCCTGAATGGCATTGGCAATCGCGGGGGGCACGGGCAGCATCGTGCCCTCACCCATCCCCTTTGCGCCGAAGGGACCCGGACCGTGCTCCTGTTCCTGAAGGATCGAGGTGAACTGCTCGGGCAGGTCTTCGGCAAGGGGAACCCGGTACATCAGCGCCTCGCCATTGATCAGACGGCTGCCGTCATAGATCATCTGTTCGAACATCGCCTGCCCCAGCCCCATCAGCGCGGCACCTTCGTCCTGGCCCCGGCAGATCAACCTGTGGATCGCCCGGCCTGCATCGCCGCTGACGGCCAGCGCGTGGATCTTGACCTGTCCGGTCTCGCGGTCGACCGACAGGTCCACGCCCGCCCAGCCGATTTCCCAGAACACCGATTTCGTCTCCAGCGGGGCGTGGTGGTCATTGGCCTGCTTGTGAAAGCCGTCGCCGGTGAATTCAAAGCCGGTGCCGCCGTAGACATGCATGATAATCGGAGCCAGCGGATGAGCCTCGTTGCCATGACGGATGGTCCAGTCCTCAAGCTCCAGCGCCGCCACATCCGTTCCCAGATGTTCGGCTGCCATCTGCAGGACCTGATCGCGCACCGACACAGCGGCGCGTTGCACTGCCTGACCCATCACAGTGATGGCCGAACTGGCGTTGGTGCCCTGATCGAAGGGCGTATACCGCGTGTCGAGCGGCAGGTATTCAACGCGCTTCAGCGGGGCGCCAAGGATCTCGGCCACCACTTGCGACAACGCAGTGCGGGCGCCCTGCCCGATCTCGACGGTGCCGCACATCAGGTGGATGTCGCCCCCGGTCGAGACCTTCACCCGTGCCTGCGCCGGCTTGTTGACGCCACCGCCATCCTTGAACCCGATGGCCAGCCCATGCCCGCGCGTCCAGCCCGGTTCGGCCTTCTTGTGCGCGCCGTAGCCGATTGCCTCTGCCACCAGCGCCAGGCCTTCGGCCATGTCACTGTCGACACCGCTTTCTCCGGGCATCCAGGGTTCGTGCAGGGCGACGAGGTTCTTCAGCCGCATCTCCATCGGGTCGATCCCCAACCGGCGCGCGATCATGTCGATCTGGCTTTCGCTGGCCCAGGTCGCCTGCGTCCCGCCGAAGCCACGATAGGGGCCAGAAGGTGTCGTCGTCGTCAGGACGCATTCACACACCGAGTCCACATGCTTGTACCGATAAGGTCCCGTGATCCTGTATCCCGCCTTTTCGGCCACCAGCGGGCTTGCGTCGCTATAGGCGCCGCTGTCCAGCAGGATATGGCTTTGCCGTGCGACCAGCGTCCCATCCGCCATCACGCCGGTCTTCAGCTTCAGCACCGCCGCGTGCTGGGTATTGGTCAGGAAGGCCTCTTCCATCGTCATGCAGAACCGGACCGGCCGTCCGGTCATCTTCGACAGGACCAGCGCCAGAGGTTCGGTCTTGCAATTGTTCTTGGCCCCGAAGCCCCCGCCGACGAAGGGCACCTTGACCGAGATCCGGTTCTCGGGGACGCGGAAGATCCGCGCGATCTCCTTGCGCAGGGGGAAAGGGTTCTGACAGCTCGTGGCCACCTCGATCTCGTCACCCTCAAGCCATTCGGCAAGACAGACAAACGGCTCGAGGTGCATGTGATGCATCCTGGAAAAGCGGAACTCATCCTCGAAGACATGATCGCAGCCGTCAAAGACATCCGCCTCGCCGGTCGTGTATCGGAAGGCGTAGCAGACATTCTTGCGCGGCCAAAGCTTGGCGCTTGCGCCCTCGCCATAGGGCGGCACGACGCCACGGGGCGGCTCCGGGAACAGTTCCGGTGCCTCTTCGTCAAGGGCTGCGTCGATGCCGGGCAGAGCCGGAAGCTCTTCGTAGACCACGCGGATTGCCGCCAGGGCATCATTCGCCTGCGCTTCGGTATCGGCAGCGACGGCGGCCACCATGTCGCCCTCGTAGCGCACGCGGTCCATTGCCAGGATCGGCTGATCCTTGATGAAGTAACCATAGACCGGCATCGCGACCCATTCGGCCAGTTTGGGCCCGGTGGCGACTGCGCGCACGCCCGGCATCGTGTCGGCCCTCGTCGTGTCGATCGACACGACCCGCGCATGCGCATGTGGCGAGCGCAGGACCTTGGCGTGCAGCATGCCCGGTTTGGCCAGGTCCACCGTGTAGCGCGCGCGCCCGGTCACCTTGGCATGGGCATCCGCGCGCTCGATGGGTTGACCGACAACCCGCAGCGGTTTCTGTTCGCTCATGCGCCTGCCTCCGCCTTGATCGCCTTCGCCGCGTCCTGAACCGCCTCGATGATCAATTCGTACCCCGTGCACCGGCAGATGTTCGAACTGATCCAGGCAATGATCGTCTCGCGGTCGGGGTCCGGGTGCGCCGCCAGCAGAGATTTCGCCAACAGGATCATGCCGCTGGTACAAAAGCCGCATTGAAACGCGCTTTTTCGGGCAAATGCCGTCTGCACCGGATCAAGCGAGCCATCGCTGCCTTCGACACCTTCGATGGTCTGCACATCGCGCCCTTCAAGCTCGAAGGTGAAGGTCGAACAGGCCGCGCGGGGAAAACCATCCACCAGTACGCTGCAGGCGCCGCAAACGGTGCGACCACACGAGACCCGCGTGCCCTTCATGTTCATGTCGTCGCGCAGCAGATCCGAAACCACCCTTGTCGAGGTCGTCTGGACCGTTGTGGCACGTCCGTTCAGGGTGAAGCTGACCTTCAGATTGCCGTCTTGGGAAACCAGGCTCATGCGATTGCCTCCAGTCGTGCGGTCTGTCGTTTCAGGAAGGCCCCGCCGGCACGGACAAGATGCTCCCGGCCGACGGCCGGGTCGCTGAAATCCTCGGGCAGGTCTGCAAGCATCTCGGCCGGTTCCGTTCCAAGGGCCGCATCGGTGAACCAGGGCTGCAGCCACTCGGTCGCCATGACAAGGCGAAGGCTCTCCCCGCGCCGACAAAGCGCCTGCGTGAAGGTCGGGCGCATCGAGCGTTCATAATCCAGCTTCGGCGCACCCCGAAGCGGCACCCCAACCGAGACCAGCAATGGCGTGGACGTCAGATCCGCCTGCCACAAATCCTGCACCGGCATGTCCCGGTATCCCTCCGGACCCGCCATGCGGGCCGTGGCGCCCACGGCCGTCAACAGGATCGAAAGCTCATAGCGTTCACGACGCGCCATCAGGTTGCCACCAAGCGTGGCCTGATTGCGAATACGCACCGTCGCGATACTGGCCCAGGCGCGGGCGAGCCCGGGCACCGCATCCAGTTCCGGAGCTTCCACGCTTTCGTCATGGGTGCTCAGCGCCCCGATGCGAAGCACGTCATCCGCGACCGAAGCGCCCTTCATCTCGGCGATCCCGGCAATCCAGACAAGGGCCTGCGGCGCGAGGCCCTGACGCACTGCGGCAAAGAAGTCAGTCCCCCCCGCATAGACCGCGGCGCCGCTCTCCTGCAGCGCCGCGACCGCTTCGTCGACGGTCGTCGGGCGATAGAGCGGCACAGGGGAAAGATCGGCGGGCGTTCTGCTCACTTGCCGGGCGTCGGGCGGATGAAACATTTCAGAATCCGATCAATAATGAACAGTTAATTCTCTATTGACCATGCAACCATGGATGCATTCCGCGTTCAACTTATTTCAATGGGAGTGCGCTGCAATGGTGGGGCAGCTCTGCACCTTGCCTGGCACCCATTCACCCGACACGCGCAAGTGCCGCTTCATGCGCTCCCGGAATGCCCGCTTTCGGCAGCATGCTTTGCATGCACCTGCCGGGCAATGGATGAGCTGTTCGTCCGCAGACCTCGGCCGCTCCGCAATCGCGGCCAGCACGGCCGGGTGCCTTGTAGAGAGGCAGGTACCTGTCAAATTCCACTGCCGCAAACGTTGCAATCCACCCCAGAAGCAGACTGTCGCGCAGGCCGGTGAGCACGCGGTCTTTGATGACCTTCCGGGTGACGGCGGCCGGTCAGAGCAGAAGGTGTCTGGGCGCATCAAAGGCCGGTTCATGTCGCACCACCGTCGGTGCAGGCGCATATGCCTTTGGTTTATGCCGCTCAAAACAAGCCCTCCGGCCAATATCGCGCACCGGGGAAACCCTGCATTCCCCCAGCAGGATGGCGAGACCAGCCGCCCGGAAAACTCAACATCAGAGAAACAAGGATGCGTTCACCTTCCCTCCTCTAGAGCCCCGTCAAAACGGGTTCACGCCGAAGAAGATAAACAATTTGCCGAATACGCTCCGCAACCAAACCAGCCGGCAGTGTTCAGATAAAAAGGAAAATCACCATGTTTCGTAGGTACCTAGCAATCGTGGTGGCCATTGCCATGCTCCTCGCTCCGATCTCGTTGAATGCTCAGCAAAGTCCCGCGCTGGCACCGCCAGGCCCACCCGCCGCCGCGCCCGCCCGCAGCGGTACGGGCCTGGAATTCCTGATCCCACTTGCCCTGTTCTTCGTCTTTGTAGGCGCCCTCGCTCGCAAGCATTGACTGCGCTCGGAAGGCAGCGCGCGTCGCCAGGCGCGCGGTGTTTTCCGATCCCGACGGCCAGACGGCAACGGGAATAACCTGAAGCCATGAATCCGTTGATCCGCGCGCCGCGCCCAGAGGGCGACCAGACGCGCATACCTCTCCAATTCGAGCACCACCAAGAAAGGAAAGCATGTGAATATCTTCACCAAGCTGACCGCACTCCTCCTTGCCGGATCCATCTCTCTTGCGGATAGCCGCAGCACCGGTCCGAAATCGAGCGTTCGCCTCGACCTGTCGCAGCAGGACATCCGCGGCGAACTTCCGTACGAAGTCGGTGCTGTCCCTGTCCGGCAGGCAAGCGCCGCGTCGCCGATTGCCTTGGCCATGACCAACCTTGAAGCGGTCGAAAGGGCGCCGGTTCCCTCGGGCGGCGCAAGCCTGGCCCCAGGGAACGGCGCATGAAACGGGCACCCACGTCACACCCTTCCATACCTTCGGCGCAGGCGCATATGTCTTTGGTTTATGTCCCGCAAAACAAGCCCTCCGTCCAATATGGCGCGCCGGCACAGACCGGCATCCTCCCAGCAGAACGGCAAATACAGCCGCAGGAAAACACCCCATCAGAGAGACTAACAATGCGTGGACCCTTCCTCCCCTACAGCCCCTTCCTCCTCGTCACCCTGATTGGCTTCGCCGCTTTCGCACCTGTGTTTTCGGATGAACCGCAAGTGGTTCACCCCATCACGGGCGAAACGGTCACGATATCGGACATCGACATCGACGCGCTCACGCCAGAGGAGCGCACCTTCATCGGCGATCAACTGGCCGACCAAGGCATTGGTGCGGGGCGTGGTGGCCATGACGGCCCACGCGACTGATCCGAAACCTCCCGCGCACCGGTTGACACGGTGCGCGGACAGGTCTTAACCCCTCAGGCAAGATCGCAGGATACCCTCACCATGCGCAAAACATTGATCACAGCCAGTTTGATGGCGTTTTTGCTGCTGCAATCACCTGCCCATGCGCAGGTTTCAGGTGGCAACGATGTTGCCGACGATGTCATCGAGCAGATCGAGGCCGATGGGTACACTATAATCGATGTGGCTCGGTCCTGGTTTGGCCGCATCGTGATCACCGCCAACAGCATCAAAGACCTGCGCGAGGTAGTTTTGAACCGCACGTCAGGCGAGGTTCTGCGCGATCAGAGGTTCCCGGTCGAAAACGTTCCGGGTGCCCAGCCCGCCCCCTCGGGCGATGACCACGGCAGGCAGGGCGGTCCGGATGGGCCCGGCGGGAACGGTGATTGACCTGACTTGGGGACCGATTTGCCTTTCATGCCGCCGCGCATCAAGACGCTGACATGCTGAACCGCCCTTGGGTCGTCTGGTGCCTTGTCATCGTCCAATGCCTGTGCGGCGCTTACTTCCTGTGGGAAATCCTCGCAGCCATACTCGGCCTGCCCTCTGTTCCCCTGCGCTGGAACGTGCGTGAATTGGTTGAAGCGGGGGCAAGCATCGGCCTCATCCTCGGCGCATTTCTGGGTGTAAGACTGGCCTTCGTCGCACAACACGCCACCCACCGCGCCGAGAACGCCCGCCAGATCACATCAGGCGAGTTTACCTCTGTCGTGGATACCTACTTTGCCGATCTCGGCCTGACCGGCGCGGAAACCGAAGTTGCATGGTTCATCGTGAAAGGCATTTCCCTGGCCGAAATCGCAGACCTGAGGCAAACACGCATTGGCACGGTCAAAGCGCAGTGCGCGGCAATATACAAAAAGGCCGGGGTCACGGGTAAGAGCCAGCTTGTCTCGCAATTGGTAGAGGACATTCTGTTGTAGAAGTCGCCACGCAGCTGGCGACCCTTGAACAGACTGAGCCGCCGCATAAAAGCGGCGGCCCAATAAGCCTGCATTCTTATTCGGCACAGTTCGTGCCATCAAGGGTATTTGTAAAACCCCTCACCACTGGCGACACCCATCTTGCCTTTATCGATGTAGTTCTCTTTGATGTAGTCCGCGAATTTCCGGCTTCCTTCGTCACCGTGTTTGGAGATGTTGTACGCAGTGTTCAGCCCGACCGCGTCGTAAACTTCAAATGGGCCAGCCGGAGAACCTGTCGCGATTTTCCAGGTTCGGTCAATATCTTCGACACTCGCCACATCATTGATCAGAAGGTCTGCTGCGGCCCTCAGGAATGGCACCAGCAATGAGTTCAACACATATCCCGGCTGCTCTTTCTTCACTTCAATCGGAACCATACCAATGTCTTTGGCAAAGTTGACGATTTCACTGAAAACGGCTGGATCGGTATCGGGGTGCCCCATGATCTCGGCCGTGTTGTGCAACCAGATATAATTGGCGAAATGCAAGGCCAAGAACTGTTTGGGACGCCCTGTCGCGGCGGCCATGTCCGAGGGCAGAAGCGTAGACGAATTGGTGGCGAAAATTGTCTTTGCCGGGGCAACTTTGCCAAGCTCCGCATAGACTTTGTTCTTGAGATCAAGGATTTCCGGAATAGCTTCGATGACCAGATCAGCATGCTTCACCGCCTCGCCAAGGTCAGTGGCGAAGCCGATACGGGCCACCGTTTCCGCAATCTTCTGCGGCGTGGCGTCAGGAAGATCCTTCAAATACGCTTGGCCAATTCCTTCCATCGTTTGGCGAGCCATGGATATTTTTTCATCGTCGATGTCATAGGAGGTGACATTAAATCCGCAATAGGCTGTCTGAAAGGCGATCTGCGCGCCCAAAACCCCTGTGCCGAGTAGAGTTACATTTTTAATACCCATTACTTTTCCTTCATATAATCGGTTGGTCAGAAGGTGGTCCTGAAGCTTCGACCAGATTTCCGCCGGGCCAAGCTATAGCATGGGGTTCATTTCAGGCGGCGACTTTTAGTCGGGAATTGTGGGTTTCATGTCCCGACCGGCAGGTGCGGCGAGAAGCATGAATTACGCCAGATCCTGCCTGAGAAGGGGAAGGGCTCAGACAGACGAAGCGGGCGGTTTCAAGGCGAGCACCGTGAAGGCTCATCTACCGCGTCATGCCGCGCCTTGCCTTGCCTTGCCTTGCCTTGATGAGAAACGGCGTCCCTATCCTGTCGACCCCCGCTACCGGCCCCACACAGCTGCAGCATCAGGCGCCCGAAAGGATCCAGCGCGCGGCTTTTTCGGCAATCATCAACGTGGGGGAATTGGTGTTGCCGCTGGTAATCTCGGGCATGACACTCGCATCAACGACACGCAGCCCTGTCACCCCTTTCAGTCTGAGATGGGGATCCAGAACGGCGCTTGGATCCTCTTCCTGACCCATCTTCACGGTGCCCGCCGGGTGAAAAATGGTACTGGCGATGTCGCCTGCGAGTTTCGTGAGATCATCGTCGCTTTGATACTGCGGCCCGGGTTTATATTCCTCGGGTTCATAAGATTTCATCGCGGGCTGCGACATAATTTTGCGAACTTGCCGCAGGCTGTCAGCCGCAACTTGTCGGTCTTCTTGGGTGGACAAGTAATTGGGCAAGATCCTGGGCGCGTCGCAAAAATTGGCCGAGCGGATCTGGACGTGGCCCCGGCTTGTTGGGTTGAGGTTACAGACGCTGACGGTCATGGCCGGAAAATCATGTAAATCCTCACCAAACGCTTCAAGGCTGAGCGGCTGAACATGGTATTCAAGGTTCGCATGGCTTCGGCTGGGGTCGGAGCGTGTGAAAGCGCCCAACTGGCTGGGCGCCATGCTCATAGGGCCGGAACGCTTCAAAAAATACTCTCCGCCAATCTTTGCTTTGCCCCACAAGCTCCCGGCCAAGGCGTTGAGCGTCCGCGTGCCTTTCACCTTGTATACAGCACGAATTTGCAGATGATCCTGTAGGTTTTCGCCCACCGGCGCATCACGCAAAACCTTGATACCATGGGCCTGCAAAAGCTTTGCAGGGCCAATGCCCGACAGCTGTAGAATCTGTGGTGAATTGATCGCTCCGGCCGACAAGACCGTCTCTCGCCTCGCACGCACCCTCACGCTCTCGCCCTTGCGGCTGACCTGCGCGCCAGAGCAGTGCGGCCTGCCATCGGGCCCGGTTTCGACAATCAGCTTTTCGACCTGCGCCTCGGTCCAGATGGTAAGGTTGCCGCGCTTTTGGGCCGGTCTAAGGAAGGCTTTCGAAGAACTCCAGCGCCAGCCTGATCGCTGATTGACGTCGAAATACCCCACGCCTGCATTGTCGCCGCAATTGAAGTCCTCAGTCTTTTCGATGCCCGCTTGCTCTGCAGCATCCGCGAAACTGTCAAGAACATCCCACCGCAGTCGTTGCTTTTCGACGCGCCAATCCCCGCCGTGGCCATGCATGTCGGAAAATCTGACGTTGTCACCGGTTTTGGGGTTCGCCCCCCCATCAAGCTTGTAATGGTCCTCATGCGCCATGAAATCGCGCAGCGAGTGGTCCCAATCCCAAGCGTCCTCTCCGCTGAGCCGGGCCCAATTGTCGTAGTCGCGCGCCTGTCCGCGCATGTAAATCATACCGTTGATCGAAGAGCAGCCGCCCAGGGTTTTACCCCGAGGATAGCGCTGAGTGCGCCCGTTCAACCCTTGGTCGGGCTCGGTGGTATACATCCAGTCCGTGCGCGGATTCCCGATGCAGTAGAGATAGCCGACCGGAATATGGATCCACGCATAGTTATCAGCCTTGCCCGCCTCCAACAGCAAAACCCGATTGGCAGGGTCCGAGCTCAGGCGATTGGCCAAAAGACAGCCCGCCGAGCCCGCCCCGATAACGATGAAATCAAAATCCGTGTCTGTGTTGCGCATGCTGCTGTCCCTCTCCGCTCGCCCTCCCACGCCGGAAGAAGACTGAGCACGAGAGAGACCCGCTGTCAGAAGCGCATCTTCGAGCGTGAGACGCTCCTCCCAGCGCAACAACTGAAGCCAGCCTAGAAAGGGCCCGCTGCTTTTCCTAATGACAAATTTTTCGCGGCGATATTAAACTTCGTAATATGACAAGATTTTCAAACGTGAATAGCCTGTTGGCCTTCGTGACGGTGGCACGCGAAGGCAGCGTGTCGCGTGCGGCCAGGGTGCTCAATCTTACGCAGCCCGCAGTCAGCCATCAGATCAAACGCTTAAGCAACGACATCGGTGTCACGTTGTTCAACCGCTCACCGCACGGGCTGAACCTGACGCCGGATGGGGCGGCCCTGCTGCCGAAGGCCGATCACGTGCTCAGGGCCATGGAAACCTTTCAACGCAGCGCGAGCACCCAGTGCGGCCAGGTCTCCGGCACGCTCAAGATAGGCACCATTGTCGATCCAGAGTTTATCCGATTGGGTCGTCTGCTCAGCCGTCTTGGCGCGGCGCATCCGAAAATCAACACCGAACTTATACACGGGGTGAGCGGCGAAATTCTCGACAAGCTCAACCGTCAACAGATCGACGCCGGGTTCTATCTGACGGGACCAGACGAAGTGGGCCGAAATTGCTCAGAGCGGGCACTGCACACGCGCAAGCTGGCAGAGTTCACCTACCGTATCATCGCCCCCGTCGGATGGGAGGCCCGCGTCGCAACGGCGAATTGGGCGGAGCTGGCCGCCCTGCCCTGGATAAGCACCCCACCGAATTCAATGCACAACCGTCTGCTGACCAGGATTTTTGCCCAACATGGGTGCGCTCAGCAATCGGTCGCGCTGGTCGATCAAGAGGCTTCGATGCTTGAAATGGTGCGTTCAGGCGTGGGCCTTAGCCTATGTCGAGAGTCGATTGCCCTGCACCAGCGACAGACCTTTGGGCTCGCCATCTGCGAAAGCCTACGCATCCCGGCCTGCCTCGTATTCCAAACGCTTGACGACAGAAAAGATGAGCCAGTCATTGCCGCTCTTTTTGACCAGATCGAAGACGTATGGTGAGGGTACTTGCAGTTCGCATACCTGCGTGTTCAGCCGCGCTTAGTAAGCTTCCCGATATAGCGCGAGCGCATCCTCCTGCGACACTTCAACGGGATTATTGACCAAAAGGCGCTGCTGCTTCATCGCGTCGCTGGCCAACAATGCGAGGCTGTTTTCGGTGACATCGACATCGCGCAACCGACGCGGGGCGCCACTGGCATCCATCAAGGCAAGGACATGATCGACGAAATCCCGGGCGCGCGCCTGATTATCGCCGGTACCCGGCACGCCCATCACATCTGCGAGCTCTGCATATAGCGGCGCCGCAACTTTCGCATTGAAACGCAGTACCGGGCCCAACATCAATGCGTTGGTCAAGCCATGCGGCAAATGGAAATGGCCCCCCAGCGGATAGGCCAGCGCATGCACTGCCGCCACCGGCGCATTGGCAAAAGCCTGCCCCGCCAACATCGCACCAAGCAACATATTTTCGCGCGCGCGCCGGTCGGTGCCGTCGTTACACGCCGCCAGCAAATTGCCCCCCAACAGCCGCAGCGCCTCGCGGGCCAAGGCATCCGACAGCGGGTTTTTCTTGAATTTCGACGTATAGGCCTCGATCGCATGCACCATCGCGTCGATCCCGGTCGCAGCCGTATGGATCTGAGGCAAACCAACTGTCAGCTTCGCATCGAGCAACACGAAATCCGCGTAAAGCTGGGGTGAGACCACGCCCATTTTCGTCGTCTCACCGGTAGTGATGATCGAAATATTGGTGACCTCTGATCCGGTTCCCGCGGTGGTCGGGACCAGCGCCATTGGAAGGCGTTGCCCCTTCACGTTCCCGATGCCGTACATCTCCGATAGATCCTGCGCCGAGCCGAGCATGACCGCGACCAACTTGGCGATATCGAGCGAAGAGCCTCCCCCAAGGCCCAGCACGATTTCAACACGCTTGTCGCGCGCCATGTCCGCGCAACCGCGCACAATGGCTTCGGGTGGATCGGCCGCCACCTTGTCGAACACAGTCACGACAAATCCTGCCTGGGCCAGGGCGACCTCGATTGGCGCAATCAACCCTGTGTCGATCAAACCGCGATCTGTGACCAAAAGCAGGGTCCGTGCCGCAAAACGCTTTGCCAGCAAAGCACCAAGCTGACCCGCCCCGCCCCATTCAAGATGAATATCGCTCACGGTCGAAAAGCTGAAAGGTGTCAGTGGCATATTGATATTCTCCTTCAGAGCACGCAGGTCTTGAAACATCGGTCCGCGTCGCACGCGAAGTGCATATCCAAACGCGTCGCCGGGATAGACCCACAGGCCCCTTGCCCGGGCCTTAGGACCGACTGCTTTTAGCAAGCTTTGGCAGCATCGCTGAGAAATCCAAACCGCGCCCGCCTTCGGCTTCGACAAAGGCAGCATAAAGATCGCGGGCCAGTTCACCCATCGGGGTATCGGCATCGACGCTTTGCGCGGCCTGCTGGCTAAGGCGTAGATCCTTCAGCATGAGTTCTGCAGCAAAACCCGGCGTATAGTCGTTGTCGGCGGGGGAGTTCGGCCCCACACCGGGCGCCGGGCAGTAGGCATTCATCGACCACGAAGACCCCGACGAGGTCGACACGACGTCGAAAACCGCTTGGCGAGACAAGCCCAGCTTATCCGCCAAAGCAAAGGCCTCGCAGGTGGCCAGCATGGTGACACCAAGGATCATGTTATTGCAAATCTTGGCAGCTTGCCCGGCCCCCGGCGGGCCGCAATACACCGACTTTTGTCCCATGATGTCAAACAGCGGACGCGCAGCGGTATAGGCTGCCTCACTGCCGCCAACCATGAATGTCAGCTTGCCCTCCGAAGCACCACCTACGCCCCCTGAAACCGGCGCATCCAGCGGTGATAGACCAAAGGCTTTTGCTGTCGCGGCAACCGCCCGGGTGCTGTCGACATCGACGGTCGAGCAATCGATGAACGTGACCCCTTGCGCCATAACCGAGAAGATATCCTCTGTGACCGAGCGCAAAATCTCTCCGTTTGGCAGCATCGTGACGACCGTTTGTGCATCCCTCGCCGCAGCTTGTGCCGAGGCGGCCATGGCAACCCCCGCGACCGAAACCTGCGCACGGTCAAAGCCCGTGACCTCATGGCCAGCCTGGGCAAGATTTGCGGCCATGGGCGCGCCCATGTTGCCCAAGCCAATAAACCCGATCTTCATGTTTTCCTCCTGAAGCCTATGTCAGACGCACGGCGGCCCATTCGGGCGGGCCGGCGTCTGAAAACGTCGACCAACCTGATCAAACCAGGCGCAGGCGATGTCATCTGCCCTTGTTGGGCAGTAACCTTATCGATGAACTTCGCGCAGGCGGTCCTGCGCGATCAAAGCGAATTGATGCGCAAGATCCGGGCCAGCTCGCCGACCACACCGCGACGGAACAGCAACACACAAGCAATGAAGGTCCCGCCGATCACGACTTGCACCCAGGATCCGATACCCGACAGCGCATGCTGGAGTGCCACGACGATAAACGCGCCCACGACCGGGCCAAAGATCGTCCCCATTCCGCCCAGCAAGGTCATCAGGATCACCTCACCCGACATCTGCCAATGAGCATCAGTGAGCGAAGCGAACTGGAACACCAGCGCCTTGGTCGAGCCCGCAAGCCCTGCCAAAGCCGCGGACAACACGAAGGCCAGAAGTTTGAAGCGGTCGACGTTATAGCCCAGCGAAAGCGCGCGCGGCTCATTTTCGCGGATCGCCTGTAGCACCTGACCAAAGGGGGAATGGATAATCCGGTAGATCATCAGGAATGCCACAAGAAAGACCCCGGCCACAAAGTAGTACATGGCCAAGGGCGCGTTCAGGCTGATCAAGCCCAACAGGTGCCCGCGCGGCACCCCTTGCAAGCCATCCTCGCCACCGGTGAAAGGCATTTGCAGCGCGAAAAAATACACGATCTGGGCGAGCGCCAATGTGATCATCGCGAAGTAGATCCCCTGACGCCGGATCGCGAGCGACCCCACCAGCCAGCCCAGAGCCGCTGCGAACAGAGTGCCTGCAGCCAGCCCCAACAAGGGAGGAAAGCCCCAAACCTTAAGCGCATGGCCCGCCACATAAGCTGCCCCGCCAAAAAACGCGGCATGGCCGAACGACAAAAGCCCTGTAAAGCCGATCAGAAGGTTGAAGGCGGCCGCAAACAGCGCAAAGCACAATAGCTGCATCACAAAGACTGGATACAGAAAGAACGGGGCAGCCGCCAGGAAGGCCAGAAGTGCCCCCCAGAAGATTCCCTGCCAAAGCCTGCTACGCGATTGCAGCGTTTGATCGGTGCCCGTCTCGTCAGGGCCGACCGCTTCCATAGTGGGAGTGATATCTGTTGTCATATTGCTCATGTCATGCCCCGCCATCAGCTTGAACGTCCAAACAGGCCATTGGGCCGAACCAAAAGTACGATCACCATCAGCAGGAAAATCACCGTGTTGGCGGCCGGCGCGTAGAAGACTTTGGTCATCCCCTCAACAAGGCCAAGCGCGAAGCCGGTCACAACTGCCCCCGCGATTGAGCCCATCCCGCCAATCACCACTACCGCGAAAATCACGATGATCAGATTTGCCCCCATCAAGGGGCTGACCGAGTAGATCGGCGCGGCCAGCACCCCTGCCAAACCCGCAAGCCCGGTACCGAACCCAAAGGTCAGCATCACCATCAATGGCACGTTGATACCAAAGGCTTTCACCAGTTCGGGGTTTTCAGTGCCCGCGCGCAAGCGCGATCCGATGCGCGTACGCTCGATCACGTACCAAACGACGAAACACACCACGATCGAGAACAAGATCACAAAGAGACGGTATTTGGGGAACATCATGAAGCCGAGGTTCACCACGCCCCGCAGGCTTTCCGGCATGCCGGGATAGGGCGTACCCGACGCATTGAAGAAGTTGATAAACAGCCCTTGCAACACCAGCGTCACACCGAATGTCAGCAAAAGCGAATAGATCGGATCAAGCTTATACAAGCGACGCAGCATGAACCGCTCTATCAGCATTCCGAAACAGGCCACCAGAACAGGTACAAGGATCAGCGACGGCCAAAAGCCAATCGAAAACGAGCTGATGCCTATCCAAATACCCAGGTAGGAATATAAGATCAGCGCAAGGAATGCGCCCAACATATACAACGCGCCATGCGCGAAATTGACCACATTCAGCAGGCCGAAAATCACTGCCAGCCCAAGGCTGAGCATCGCGTAGAACACGCCATTGTTGAGGCCCAACATCCCTTGGGCGAGGATCAATCGAAGCAACGGGTCCATACTGATCCCTCCTTATACGCTGAGATAATGGTTCAGGCGGTCCATACTTATCGCCACATCGGCAGCTTCGATCGTGTCGACGACCGCCCCGTGTTCGATAACGTAGTGGCGGTCTGCCAAGGGGGCGGCGAAGCGAAAGTTCTGCTCCACCAACACGATCGTATAGCCGCGTGATTTGAGATCACGAATGACCCGGCCCAGCGTCTTCACAATGACGGGGGCCAGCCCTTCGGTGATCTCATCAAGCAACAACAAGCGCGCGCCGGTACGCAGGATGCGCGCAATGGCCAGCATTTGCTGTTCGCCCCCCGACAGGCGCGTCCCCATCCGTTTGCGCACGGTCGCAAGGTTGGGGAACATTTCGAACAGCTCCTCAATCGACATCCCTTCCGCTCCCACGGCGGGCGGAAGCATCAAGTTTTCCTCGACGGTCAGAGAAGCAAATATCCCGCGCTCTTCCGGACAAAAACCGATACGGCCATCGGGTGTAATCCGATGCGCGGGTTTTTTGATGAACTCTGCCCCGCCGATCTGGATCGAGCCTTCACGCCGATCAACCATGCCCATGATAGAACGCAGCGTGGTGGATCGACCCGCGCCATTGCGCCCCAACAAGGTGATCAGCTGGCCCTCGCCCAGTTCCAGATCAAGCCCGTGCAAGACATGGGATTCCCCGTACCACGCATGTAGATTCTCGATTTTGAGCATGGGCTTTACAAGTGTTGCACTGCTCATGCGTCTTCCTCCGTCTCATCGGCCGAGACGCCCATATAGGCTTCCATCACGGCGGGATTTCTGGACACCTCGGCATAAGGTCCCTCGGCGAGAACCTCACCGCGCGCAAGCACCGTGATCGTGTCGGCCAGTTCAGCCACAACGCCCAAGTTATGCTCAACCATCACAATTGTACGGCCTTCACGCACGCGGCCGATCAACTCCGTCACGGCGCCGACATCTTCGGCCCCCATCCCCTGCGTGGGCTCATCAAGCAACATGAGTTCCGGCTCGAGTCCCAAGGTGGTGGCTATTTCAAGCGCTCGTTTGCGCCCATAAGGCAGCTCGACCGCCCGAATATGAGCGAATGATTTCAGCCCCACCTGGTCAAGACGCGCAATTGCCTGAGCATCGAGATCGCGAAGCATCTTGTGCGAACGCCAGAAGTGGTAACTCACACCAAGACCACGCTGCAGCGCCAGCCTTACGTTTTCCAAAGCGGTAAGATGCGGGAACACAGCGGAAATTTGAAAGGAGCGCACGATGCCCATATTCGCAATTTCGGCAGGTCTTTTATTGGTGATATCCGTGCCATTGAAGCGCATTGTGCCCGATGTGGGCCGATGAAACTTGGTCAACAGGTTGAACATCGTAGTTTTGCCCGCACCATTGGGGCCGATGATCGCATGGATGGAACCACGCTCAATTTGAAGATTGACGTCATTGACGGCGACAAAACCGCCGAACTTTTTTGTCAGATTGCGGACGTCAAGAATGATATCACTCATGCTCTGCCTCTCGCTATGGACGCATTGGGGCCAAGACACCTTTGAGGGCGGCCGATAGGTCGCCCCCAAACGGTTTGGGTTGGCTTATTGGACCAGCGGGCAGCCGCCATTCTCAAGCGAAGCATAGGCCTCATCGCCCGGAATCGTGCGCACGACATCTGCCACATCCCACGGATCGCTCCCGCCCGATTTCACTTTGAGCAGATACATATCGTGGACCAAAAGACCGTCTTCGCGGATCATGCCGCCTTTTGCGAAGAAGTCGTCGATGGGCTGTTTTCCAAGTTCCGCACGCACCTTGTCCGGATCATCCGTACCCGCCGCTTTGATCGCGTTCAGATAGGCCATCGTTAGCGAATAATCTGCGGCATGCGGGAAGGTCGGGGCAGCTCCGCCCGAGAATTCCATGTAGCGTTTCGTCCATTCCCGCGAGGCGTCATCGGCATTCCAATACCAACCCGAGGTGAACTGCAGCCCCGCCGCCACATCTGTGCCAAGGCTTTTGACATCCGAAATCAGAACCAACATGCCCGCAAGCTGCTGGCCACCGGCAACGATGCCGAACTCATGCGCCTGCTTGATCGTATTGACCGTATCTTGGCCCGCATTTGCCAGACCGATCACTTTCGCGCCCGAGCTTTGCGCCTGCAACAGATAGGAGGAAAAATCATTCGAGCTGAGCGGCACATCCGAGCTGCCCAAAACCTCGCCCCCCAGCGTTTCGACAACTTCTGAAGTGTTATCTTCCAACGCATGCCCAAAGGCGTAATCGGCAGTGATGAAATACCAACTATCACCGCCGTTCTTGACCACGGCAGTCGCGGTACCAACCGGCAGAGCATGGGTGTCATAGCCGTAGTGGATGCCGTATTTCGTACACTCTGAACCCGTCAGCGCGCTTGACGCCGAACCGGTATTGATCGTGATGGTCTTTTTGTCCGAGGCAAGCCTTTGCACGGCAAGCCCCACCGCCGAATTGGTCAAATCGGTGATCATGTCGACATGTTCTGTATCGATCCATTCACGTGCCGTGGCCGAGGCGACATCCGCCTTATTCTGGTGATCAGCCGAGATAACCTCAATCGGCTTGCCCAGAACGGTTCCGCCGAAATCCTCGACAGCCATCCGCACCGCATCGACGGCGCCCTTTCCCGAAAAGCCCGTGGAATACACGCCGGACATATCGCCCAGCACGCCAATTTTCACCACGCCATCAGAGACCGCGTCCTGCGCCATCGCCCCTTGCGCGCCCAGCAGCATAGCCGCCGCACTTACACTCGCGTAGATTGTTGATTTCATGAAACATCCTCCCTTGTTTTCGCGTTACCCCGAAGGCGCCTCCCAGGCCTATGCAGCCGGATGCGTTCGGATACGGTCAGCACCGCTCGCTCCCCGCAAGCGGCCTAGCTGGCCTTTGGTCGTTGGGTCTTCCTCCAGCCGCGCAAAGTGATTCCCTCCCCTTCGCGGCACCTCCATTGGGCGAGATCAAAAGACGCTGTGGCAAGGTATTCTCCGCAAAAGCGGTCTTCTTGCCGGGTGGTCTGCCGAGGCTCCTCCCTCGTCATGCGCATTTTGATCAGCCCGACAGCAAGGATAGCTGGGAATTTGCGTTCCGCCATGCCACGTTTTGCGAAGCCGATGTGCGAATATGCCCATACCCCTGTTTCCTGACCCGGATCGACGCGATGATTTTTGACTGGAACGACCTGAGATATTTTCTGGCGGTCGCCCGAGCCGGCCGCCTTACAGTTGCCGCGCGGACAATCGGGTCAGATCACGCCACCGTCTCGCGTCGTGTCAGTGCCCTGGAAGGCCGTTTGGGCGCGCAGCTGTTTGAACGCTCGCCGCGGGGCTATGCCATGACCGAAGCGGGCGAGCGGCTTTTGCGCCACGCAGAACAAATCGAAAGCGTTGCAGCCCAAGTCCATGACGATATTGCGGGTGAACTATACGCGCTGTCGGGCACTGTGCGGATCGGGGCGCCGGATGGGTTCGGAGTCTTTTTCCTCGCCCCCCGCCTGGCCGATTTCGCCCGCGCAAATCCCGGGCTTGAAGTCCAGCTCGTCGCGACCCCACGCTTGTTTTCGCTCTCCAAACGCGAGGCAGACATCGTAATCGCGGTGTCACGCCCCGAAAAAGGACGCCTATTCTCGCGCAAATTGACCGACTACACGCTCCATCTGTATGCAACCGCCGATTATCTTGAGGCGCATCCTGTTCGCGACAAAGAGCAACTCGGCGAGCATATGATGATCGGATACATCCCCGAACTGATCTATACGCCCGAGCTGGACTACCTGACTGAGGTCATGGGCGAGCATGCGCCACAGCTTTCATCGACAAATTTATTTGCGCAGCTGCGCGCTGCGGAGGCAGGCAAAGGGATTGCCGTACTCCCTGACTTCATGGCCCGCCACTCGCCTCAATTGGTTCAGGTATTGCCCGAAAGCATCAAGATCACGCGTACATTTTGGCTCATTGCGCATCAGGATTTACGCGATAGCGTCCGCGTGCGCACCGCAATGACCTTCATCGCCGAACAAGTCGCCTCGGCCCGTACCGAGTTCATGCCCACAGGCCTACCTGTCGGCGGAGGTGGTGATTGACCGGCACTTGAGGGTTGAAGTGGTCTTGCCGAAATACAAATTGGCACACCGATCAGCTTGCGACACTCAAGGCGCTCAACCGCTGGCGTTGTACCCATGTACCGAAACGGGCATTCGTGCCTTGCGCGGCATGAACGAACCTCAAAAAGCCGTCATCCCGGGCGAAACGCACTTTGGCAAGACCACGACCCAGAACGCGGAGACGCGGTTCGTGATCCATTGGCGTTTTGAATCTCTGAACGGCACTGCATCGGTGATTGCCCGGTTGGCGGTTCTCCCGGCCACGCTATTTGGGGCTGTATGAAACACCTTCTCCTCTGCTTCGCCCTCCTGATCGCCCCGGGCCCAGTCCTTGCCCAGAACACCGTGAACGAGCCCGCTGCCTCGTCCCCGCTGGCGGTCGAGGACATTCCCGACGACACGGCCATCGCGCAGCGCCTGCGAGCCATACTTGGGGCGCTCGAATTCGACGGGATCACTGTCACGGTCGACGCCGGTGTGGTCTCGCTCACGGGCGATGTTGCGGATCCTTCCACCAGCGGAAAGGCCGAGAGCATAGCTGAGCGTCTTGAAGGCGTCGTCGCGGTGAACAACACCCTCGCGGTTTCGAACGACCTCGCGCAGCAGATAACCCCCGCAGTGGACCGCTTCCGTGCACGGATCGCGCAGTTGATCTCCCGCCTGCCGTTGTTCCTGTTGATGCTCGCGGCCTTCTCGGTAATCGTCACAGCGGGCTTCCTCGTGGCGCGGATGCGATTCTGGGACAGGATTTCGCCTAATGCCTTCATCGCGGGGCTTTATCGGCAGGCGTTCCGCGTGGCCTCCGGGATTGTCGGTATCGTGGTCGCGCTGGACGTCATGGGCGCAGCGGCCCTATTGGGCACGATCCTCGGTGCAGCGGGGATCATCGGCCTGGCCATCGGCTTTGCCGTCCGCGACACAGTCGAAAACTTCGTGGCTTCCGTCATGCTGAGCCTGCGCCAACCCTTCCGGCCGAACGATCTGGTGGAGATCGAAGGCGACGTCGGCCGCGTGATCCGGCTGACCTCGCGCGCGACGATCCTGCTGTCGCTCGACGGCAATCACATCCGCATCCCGAATGCGACGGTCTTCAAGGGCAAGATCATAAACTACACGCAGAATCCGGCGCGTCGGTTCATGTTCGACATCGGCATCGACCCCGACGCCGATCTCGAAGCGACGCGCAGCTTGGCGCAGGCGACGCTGAAAGCGCTGCCCTTCGTGCTTGACGATCCGGAGGAACTGGTCTGGATCGAGAACATCACCGAGTCCGGCGCAATCCTGCGTGTGACCGGATGGATCGACCAGGCCGCAACTGGTTTTGCCCCAGCGCGCGGGGACGCCATCCGCCTGGTCAAGAAGGCCATCGAGGAGGCCGGTGTGGCGATCCCGGACACGACCTATCGCATCCGCCTGGAGGGGGCTGGAACGTCGCCGCTCGTCTCTGACACGCCGCCCAGCAAGGCGCCGGTATCGCAGGCCCCGGCGCCACGAAAGGAGCGCGCGGTGTACAAGTCGGAAGAAGCGGCTCTAATTCCCCTGGTCGACGCCGAGCGCCAGGAAAGCAACGACCTTCTCGCGAGGAATGCACCGCGGGAATAGTCGGACGTGAACGGCCGGGGCTGTGTCAAATTTCATCGCGTGGTCCGAGTGACGGACATCGGCCAGCACGGTCCCGATATACTGATCGAAATGCGGCGTCCTGCCTTCCCATGACATCACGCCATCTTCGCTGCGCCTCTCTCAAATGACCGCGAGGACGCTCGCTTCGTCCTGCGCGATGGAGATCCGGTACAGGCCAAGCGCTGCGACCTCGGCACGCATGATCGTGTCTTCATCAGGCGCCATCATCCGTGCGGACGCGACGCTACCGACCGCCAAAAGCAGTACGGCGAACAGCGTGGGTACGATTTGTCGCGAACGGACACCCATTGATTCCGGATTCGAGCACGACGCGCATTTCGCTATCATTTTCAGGTGTTGGTGGAATGGGTTGCGGCGCATAATCTCGCCTCCCATTCCAGGGGATCGTGACCAAGAAGCAGTGGAAAGCAAGCAGTTCCTCTCAGCCACCTCGGTCGGGAGCCGCCATCGAATGCCGCCAAAGAAAGCGCGCCAGTCGGGCTGATGGGTTCAAAACGCGGGAAGGCTGACAATGACGGCAAAGATTCCAAGAACTGCGTATACGGGCCATGCGTTCTGCCACGTTATACCGGGGTGACCTTATGGATCGATTTCTCCGATGGCCTCCTGCGCCTTCAGTTTACGGCCGTGGTGTCAAACAATGCCGCCATGTCGAAGAATGCGTCGACCACCCTGCCCTTCGTCTCGCGCAGCGCAAAGACGGTTTCGTGGATCTCGGCGCGCCCCATCTCGACGATCGGCAGGCGCTTGACACGATCCCCGCGCGATGTCCCGTCACGCCATAGAAACCCCACGCCGAGGCCACTGACCACCGCCTCGTAAAGGCCATCGCGCGCATCGAGCGTCAGGAACGGGTCAGGCACAGTGCCATTTCGTGAAAACATGCGGTCCACCGCCCTCTGGGTCGATGACCCCCGCGCGCGAAAGATCAGCGGTTCGCGGCGCAACTGGTCGGCCGTGACCTGCTGCTGGCAGGCAAGGGGATGGGACAGCGGCGCGATCGCCACCACTTCGGTACGTGCCAGATTGGTGCGGCGAAACCGATGGTCCTGCGGGACCTCGGGCAGTACGGCCACATCGGCGGCGTGGGCCAGCACCGCGCGGGTGATCTTTTCATGCGAGCCGGTTTCGACCCGGATGCTGATCCCGGGATAGGCCTTGTGAAATGCCGCGACCAGGGCCATCCCCGGCATGGCATTTCCCAACCCGATGGCAATCTCGCCCCGCGCCAGCGACGACCGGCTTTGCAGCAGACGTTCCGCATCGCCGCGCGCTTCGGCCATGCGTTCGGCCGCATCGCACAGCTTCTGACCCAGAGCAGTCGCCACCAACCGCCCGTCCTGTCGCGCGAACAGACGCACGCCATATTCCGCCTCAAGCGCCCGTACCTGCTGCGAGATATTCGGCTGGGTCACCCCCAGCAGCCGCGCGGCCGCCGCGTAGGAGCCCGATTCCGCGACGGTTCGCACCGCCTCCAGACGCACATTCGACACTGACATCGCTCTTCTCGCACCCCGGCTTTGCTTTGACCAAAGCCTAGCTTTGCTTTGTTACAGCGACGTCACAGCAAACCCTCATTTGATGCCTCAGACAGCCGATTACCCCGGCCTTGCCCCTGAGGAGCCCGAGACCTTGCTCGCACCGACGATCCCCCATTCTCCCCCCGTTCTGCGGCGCTCCGCCCTTGATGCCCGGGATGTGGCACAGGCCCGGCGCGTGCTTTGCGACCTGGACGGCTGTCTGATTTCCGAAGGCCGCCCCTTTGTAGATAGTGCTGATTTCATTGGGGAATGCGGCGAACGCCTCTGGATCGTCTCGAATAATTCCGACACCACGGCGCGGCGGCTTTCGGCGAAACTGGCTGACCTTGGCCTGCATATTCCCGCCTCCCGCATCCTGCTGGCGGGCGAGGTCGCGCTGCACAGAATCGCGCGCCTCGGCCTGACGCGGCTACGGCTTCACGCCAGCCCGGCGCTGGTCGGGGCCGCCTGCGACCTTGGGCTGGACACGCGCCATCCCGCGCCGCAGGCCGCCCTGCTTTGCCGCGATCCGGACTTTGGCATCGACGACATCGGCCCGCTGCTGAGCCTTGCCGGCGAGGCACCCCTCTGGGTCGCGAACGAGGATCTGTCCCACCCCGATCATTCCGGTCAGCCCGTGGCGGAAACCGGCGCCCTGCTGGCCGCGCTGCGCGCCATCCGCCCTGATCTGAAATGGCAAAGTCCGGGCAAGCCCGACCCGCTGATGCTGCGCCTCGCCCTGGGGGATCTGGACCCGGCGCAGGCGATCTTTGTCGGGGACAACCCCGCGACCGACGGCCGGGCCGCAAGCGCCGCCGGCCTGCCCTTCCTGCATCTGAAAAGACCCGCAGCCCCAACCGAAAAGGAGGCCGGGCAATGATCGCCTACCTGCTGAGAATTCTCGTCAAGATCGCCGTGACCCTGTTCGCCATCCTGACCATCACCTTCATCGCGACACGTCTGTCGGGCAATCCGATCGACACCTTCCTTGGCGAAGGGCTGACGGCGGAAGGGCGCGAACAGCTGATCACCTATTTCCAGCTCGACCGCTCTCTCTGGCACCAATACCTGGCCTTTCTGCGGGCCGCCGCCTCGGGGGACTTCGGGTTGTCCTTTGTCGAACGGCGCCCGGTGACGGAGGTCGTTGCCAGCCGGATCTGGCCCTCGGCGCAACTGCTGCTGACCTCGGTCGGTCTGACGTTGCTGATCTCGATCCCCCTTGGTGTGCTCGCGGCCGTCTATCGCAAAAGCTGGATCGGCTCGGCCGTGATGGTGGTCGCCTTTGCCGGCTACGCGGTGCCCGCCTTCATCCTTGCCATCGTGATGATCCTGATCTTTTCCTACACGCTCAACTGGTTGCCCGTGGTCGGCAATGGGTCGGTCCTGCACTTCATCATGCCCACCATCGCCCTTTCGGGGGTGCTGATCGCCGCCCTTACGCGCTTTACCCGCAACGCCATGCTGGATGTGCTGGGGCAGGAATACATCCGCACCGCCCGCGCCAAAGGCCTGTCGGAATTCTGGGTGGTGATGCGCCATGGTCTCGGCAATGCCTCGATCACCGTGATCTCGGTCATCGGGCTGCAAATCGCCTCGCTCGCCGCCGCGGGAAGCGTCGTGGTCGAAAGCATCTTTTCCTGGCCCGGCATCGGCCAGTTGCTGGTGAACGCCGCCATCGTGCGGGACTACCCGGTGCTGCAATTCGGCGTCATCACCGTCGCGGTCGCCGTCGTGATGATCAATGCGGCCACCGATATCGCCTATGCGCTGGCCGATCCCCGCATCCGCCTGGCGCAAAGCTGAACAGGAAGCCCCCATGACAACGCTCGCAGATCCGATCCGCCACCGGCGCCGCGCCGCCTCGACCAACATCATCCAGAAGGTCGCGTTGCTTCTTGCCGTGGTACTGGCGGTGGCCGCCATCCTGGCCCCGTTGATCGCCCCCTTCGATCCGCTGGACCAGAGCCTGATCTCGCGGCTTCGCCCGCCCATCGGGTTTGACCGCTACAGCCCCGGTCACCTGGCGGGCACCGATGAACTGGGGCGCGACGTGTTTTCGCGGGGCCTCTACGGGCTGCGCCTGACGCTGGCCCTTGCCTTTGGCGGCGCGGTCATCGGCCTCGGCATCGGGGGTCTGCTGGGGCTGATCGCGGGGCTGCGTCCGGGCTGGGCCGAGGATGGCATCATGGCGCTGGTCGACATGCAGATCGCCATTCCCTTTACCCTGGTTGCCCTGCTGGTGCTGGCGCTGCTCGGCTCTTCGCTGACCGTGCTGATCTTCGTGCTCGGCATCGCCGGCTGGGAACAATACGCCCGCATCGTGCGCGCCGAGGTGCGCCGCCTTGCCTCGCAGCCCTTTATCGAGGCCGCCCGCGCCGCAGGCGGGGGCACCGCCTACATCGCCCGCCGTCACCTGCTGCCCAATATCGTCTCGCCGCTTGTCGTGCAGTTCACGCTGGCCCTGTCGAATATCGTCATCCTGGAAAGCACGCTCAGCTTTCTCGGCCTTGGCGTGCAGCCCCCCACGCCCTCGCTCGGCTCGATGGTAGGGCTGGGGCGCGACTACATGCCGACCGCGCCATGGATCGTTCTGGTCCCCGCCGGGCTGATCGTGCTGCTGACCTTCACCGTGCAGATCCTGGGCGACTGGCTGCGAGACCGCGCCGATGTCCGACTGCGCGACCGCTGACACCAACAAGAGCCGCTGCAAGCGGCCTCCGCCCATTTCCACCAAACCTTACCGGAGATTATCATGTTCAGACTGATGCTCACCACCGCCCTCTCGGCCGGCCTTGCGACAACGGCCATGGCCGCGGATATCACCGTCGGCGCCGCCAATGTCTCGTCCTACCTCGATCCGGGCCGCGACCATTCCAACGTCGGCTCGCAGTTCTACTACAACAGCTTCGACACGCTGATCGACCGCGACCACACCAAGCTGGAATCGGTCTGGGTCCCTGCCCTTGCAACGTCCTGGGAGCTTGTCGATCCCAAGACCATGGAGCTGAAACTGCGCGACGGCGTCACCTTCCACAATGGCGAGGCAATGACCGCCGACGACGTGGTCTTCTCGCTCAACCGCATGTTCGAGGCCACCTTCGCCCCCTATGCCGTGCGCGCCAAGGACCGCCTGGGCAACTTTACCAGCGCCGAGAAGGTCGATGATCTGACCGTGCGCATCCACGCCGAGCGCGAAGAGCCGCTTTGGGAAACCCTGGTCTCGCTTCAACAGATCATGATCATCCCCGAAGATTACACCAAGGGTCTGACCGGCGATCCCGCCGTCGCCGAAGACAGCGACTACGAAGCCTTCTCGATGGCGCCTGTCGGCACCGGTCCCTACAAGGTCGCCGAATTCATGCCCGGCGAAAAGATCGTCTGGGAACGTTTTGACGACTTCTGGGGTGACATGGCCCCGCTGGATAGCGCCACGGTCGTGCAGATCTCGGAAACCGCCAGCCGCATCACCGCCCTGAAGACCGGCGAGGCCGATATCGTCACCAATATCGCCCCCGACCAACTGGCGCTGATCGACAACGACGCGAACCTCAAGACCGAAGGCAGCGCCACGGCCCTGTTCCACGTCATGATCATGAACCAGAACAACCCCAAACTGGAAGACCCGCGCATCCGTCAGGCGATGAGCCTGGCCATCGACCGCGACACGCTGAACGCGGCGCTGTGGCAGGGCAAGGCGATCGTGCCCTCCACCCATACCATGAAAGAGATGGGCGACCTCTACATGCCCAACCTCGTGACCTTTGAATATGACCCTGAAAAGGCGAAGGCCCTGCTGGAAGACGCCGGCTACGACGGGTTCGAGATCACCTATGACACCGCCGCGACCTATTACACCAACGGTCTTCTGGCCGCGCAGGCGATCATGGAAATGTGGGCCGCCGTCGGCATCAACGGCCGCGTCAACGTGCAGGACCAATGGTCCGGCAACGACCCCGAGATGATGGCGCGCAACTGGTCGAACCCGATGTATTTTGCCGACCCCTTCGGCAGCTTCGGCGTGATGTGGGCCCCGAACGGCCCGTCCCAGGGCGAAGGCCGCTTCAACACAGACGCCGATTACGCCGAGAAATGGGATCGTTTCCGCTTCTCCAAGGACGTCGAGGCCCGTCGCGAGGCCTATGCCGAGCTGATGGAGCGGATCAAGCAGGACCCGCCCGTGCTGCCGCTGTACCGCCCGTTCGAAAGCTGGGGCATGAAGCAGTCGGTCAACTGGGCGCCGCAGCCCGGCCATATCCCCTATGTGCTCGACTTCCGCGCTGGCGCCATCTCGCTCGCCGGTAGCTGATCGCCGGCTGATTGCCCCCGGGCCGGGCGGCGCGTTGCTGCCCGGTTCTTTCTCTCTTTCCCTTTCTCATCCCGGAACCCCGCCATGACCCGCATCGCCATTGTCACCGATATTCACCACGGCGCCCCCTCGCATACCAAACGCGGCGATACGGCGCTGGAATTGCTGGCCGATTTCACCCGCTGGGCCAATGCCGAGGGCCCCGACATGATCCTTGATCTGGGCGACCGCATTTCCGACATCGACGCCGCCACCGATGACAGGCTGGAGCGCGAAGTGGCGCAGGCCCTGTCGCATCTGGACGCGCCGATCCACCACATCTGCGGCAACCATGACCGCGATCACCTGAGCGTGGCCGACAACGAAACGATCCTGGGCAGCCCCCTGCAAAGTGAGGTCATCGACCTTGGCGACTGGCAGTTGGCGCTCTGGCGCGCGGATGCCCGTATCCACCGTGATACCGCCACACCCGGTTTCGATCTGCCCGAGGCCGATCTGCTCTGGCTGTCGCGGATGGCCCAGCGGGCGGACAAGCCGACGCTGGTGGCCAGCCATGTCCCGGTTTCCGGTCACAGCCAGATCGGGAACTACTACTTCCAGCGCAATGCGTCCGTATCGACCTACCCGCAGGCGGACCGCGCGCGCCAGGCGCTGGCGCAGGCCCGAGTGCCCGTCGCCTGCATCGCCGGGCACGTCCATTGGAACACGGTCACCACCGTCGATGGCATCCCCCACATGACCCAGCAAAGCCTGACCGAAAGCTTCACCACCGGCGGCGAACCCGCCCGTGCCTGGGGCATGGTGACCCTTGGCGAAACGCTGCACTGGCAGGTCCACGGCGATGACCCCTTCGAGGCCCGGCTGAGCCCCGGCCGTCGCTGGACCCCGCCGCTGGCACCCTTCCTGCAAAGCCTGGCCGCCGAATGACCCTGCGCCCTGACATTCTTCCGCTGCTGTCGGTCAAGGATCTGCGCATTGCCTTTGGCGATGTGCAGGCCGTCCATGGCCTGTCCTTCGATATCCACCGGGGCGAGACGCTGGCGCTGGTCGGCGAAAGCGGCTCGGGCAAATCCGCGACCGCCCTGTCGATCCTGCGCCTGATCGAGCGTGAAGGCGGGCGCATCAACGGCGGTACGATCCGGCTTGGCACCGAGGATCCGGTCGAGATCACGACCCTGCCCCCCGCCGACCTGCGCGCACTGCGTGGTGACCGCATCGCGATGGTGTTCCAGGAACCGATGACCTCGCTCAACCCGGTCATGCGGATCGGGCGGCAGATGACGGAAACGCTGCGCCTGCATCGCGGCCTTTCCGGGGGCGCGGCGCGCGCGGCGGCGCTTGCCGCCCTCGACCGGGTCAGGATCCCCGAGCCCGCGCGGCGTCTGGACCAATATCCCCACGAACTTTCAGGCGGGCTGCGCCAGCGCGTCATGATCGCCATGGCCCTGGCCTGCGAACCCGAAGTGCTGATCGCGGACGAACCCACCACCGCGCTCGACGTGACCACGCAGGCCGAGATCCTGACCCTGCTGCGCGATCTTCAGCGCGATATGGGCATGGCCGTGTTGTTCATTACCCATGACCTTGGCGTGGTCGCCGAAATCGCGGACCGCGTGGTCGTCATGCAGGATGGCCGCAAGGTCGAAGAAGGCCACACCGGGGCGCTTTTCGCCACCCCCCGCCATCCCTATACACGCGAGCTTGTCGCCGCATCGCCGCGCCTCGGCGCCGGGGCGCCCGCGCCCTTGCAAGGGGCGAAGACGCTGCTGAGCACCCGCAACCTCTGCACCAGCTACGGCGGTACATCCCTGCTGTCACGCAAGGCCCCGACACCCGTGGTGCGCGATGTTTCCCTGACCCTTTCCCGTGGCGAGACGCTTGGGCTGGTCGGGGAATCGGGCTGCGGCAAATCCACCCTCGCGCGCTCGATCCTGCGGCTGATCGAACCGACCTCGGGCGTGATCGACCTTGAGGGCACGCCGATCACCGGCCTGTCGCCCCAGGCGCTGAAGCCCTACCGGGCCCGCATTCAGATGGTGTTCCAGGATCCCTATGCCTCGCTCAATCCGCGCATGAGCATTCGCGACCTGGTCACCGAACCCGCCTTCCTGCACGGCGTGGCGCGCGGCGCCGACCGCAGCGCCCTTGCCGCCAATCTGCTTGCCCGTGTCGGTCTGCCCCCGGACGCCGCGGACCGCTATCCGCACCAGTTCTCCGGCGGTCAGCGACAGCGGATCTGCATCGCGCGCGCCCTGTCCGTGCGCCCGGCGATCATCGTTGCGGACGAAGCCGTCTCGGCGCTCGATGTGTCCAACGCCCGGCGGATCACCGACCTGATGGCGGATATCCAGCGCCGCGAGGGCCTTTCGTTCCTGTTCATCAGCCACGATATCGCCGTGGTCGAACGCGTCAGCCATCGCATCGCCGTGATGTACAAGGGCGAAATCGTCGAAACCGGGCCGACCAACGAAGTGCTCGGCGCACCGCAGCATCCCTACACCCGCCGTCTGCTGGCCGCCGTGCCCAAAGGCGCGCCCGAACGCCTGATCCAAGCGCCATCCCCGGAGCTGGTCGATGCCTCTTGAGGGGTATCGGCTAACCTCATCCACGGCCCCTCCGGGCCAGTCTTGGGCAGACCGCCCCCATCCTGCAGCATAGTTTCACGAACTGCGCGCAGGTCCGGCGGATGGCCGGGCCGTTGTCACGCCGGAAGTCGGCGATGGTTTCATGGTCGGGCGCCAGGCGACCCCAGGGGCGACAAGCTATCGTTGACCCCGGAGCGGCATCGCCGAATATGCCGATCGAGGAGCGTAAATCATTTCCGGCCGAAGGCCCGAGCGCAGGGCAGCGAACCTGCTGCCTGCGGATCAGTCCACTTGTCAGCGTGATCCGCACTGCATGCTGGCGGAATTGGTCCACCGGTTTCAGCCCCATAGGTCACCTCCCTTGTTGCATAAAACGCTACCAAAGGAGAGGCGTCAAACCGCGGCAGGTCCAGACCAGGGCCCGGCGTGTGCGGGAAGAAAAGTGACAGGATCGTGCGAAATTTGCCAATCCTGTGCTATGCCGGACCCGTTCAGGGCCCGACGGCCCGGATGAACGATGCCAGGCTGGGAGGGGAGCTTATCATGCGTCATCACATCGGGGCCTTCGGCCTATGTCTGTGTCTTTTGCCCTTCGCGGCCACGGCGCGGGACGATGCGCTGCCGCTGCCGTCCTCCCTGCCGCTGCTGGATTACCAGTCGCAGCTTTACCCCTTCATCGCCGGGCGCGCGTTTGCTGCCCAAGGCTGGACCCGGGACAAGCGCTGGCGCGATACCGGGCCTTTCGTCATGGGCACCTCCTATGGCATCCACCCGGCCGTGCGGATCTATTATTCGCCCGAGGTGATCGCCTGGCTTGAAGGTGGGCGGCTGGGGACGGTGCCGGACGGCGCGATGGTGGTCAAGGAAATGGCGACCCCTCCGGCGGCTCGTTACATAACCTACCGCGAGATGCTGGAATACCTGCATCCCGACGATCCCGAGGCGGTCGAGGCCGAGATGCTCGACTTCCTGCGCAAGGACGGGGGCCTGAACTGGACCGTCATGGTCAAGGACAGCGCGGTGTCCTACGGCGGGTGGTTCTTTGCCTCGGTCGACGCCTCGGCCAAGGTCGACGATTTCGCGCCTCCCTTTGCGCCGGCCTCGGGGCAGGCCGGGGATGGCATGTGCATGCGCTGCCACGCCTCCGCCGCCGAAGAACTGGTCTTCTCGGCGCTCGACAATGTCGAAGGCTATCCCGGCGAGCCGCTGAACTTTCGTGTGGACGAGACCTGGCGGAACATGACGGACCAGCCGCCCGGCAGAATGAACCTGCCGATCCAGCAACGCCCCGCCCGAGGACAGTCCGAGGCGGCATTGATCGAGGACTACTTTCACAACGATAACGCCTTCGACAAATCCAACGCGGAGGCAGGGGGCGATCCTGTCCGGCGACCCACCGCGAACCCGGATTTCGTTCGGACGTTCCCGCCCGTGGACGGGATCGCGGTCGAGGCAAGCGCGGTACATCCCATGCCCAGCCAGTGGCTTGACCATGTGCCGTCGCGCCCGGATGGTCCGCAACATTTCCTGACCTCGGACAATTGCCTTGGCTGTCATGGTGGCCTTGGCGGCGCGCCTTCGGGGATCGCCATGTTCCTGCAGACGGGGCCGGACTATGGCGAAGGCTACGACATCTCGGAATATAGCGAATGGCGCTGGTCCCCTATGGGTCTCGCGGGGCGCGATCCGGTCTTCTTCGCGCAGCTTGAAAGCGAATTTGCCCTGCTGGAGAAGGCAGGCACGGGCGATTTGTCCGATGCGCTTGGCACGACCTGTCTGTCCTGCCATGGCGCGATGGGGCAGCGGCAGTTGCAGATCGACGCAAAGGCCAGCCCCGAGGCCGGCCTGGATCCGAATGCCTTCAAGCTTGATTACATGGCGCTGCATGCACCGCTGACCAAGGCCGAGGAAGCCCGGCAGAAGGCCGAGGGCACCTTTGACTATCACCAATACGGCAACCTTGCCCGCGAAGGGGTGTCCTGCGCGGTCTGTCACCATATCGCCCCGCCTGAGCGGGCCGAAGGGCAGCCGGATTACAACACGCTCGACACCTACCTGATGAACGGCACCACCGGTCGCTTTCGCATGACCGAGGCCGACCGCCTGATCGGGCCCTATTCCGACGTGCGCACGACGCCGATGGAACATGCCATGGGGATCACCCCGGTGCAGGACGACTACATCAAGGACAGCGAGCTTTGCGGGGCCTGTCACACGATCAACCTGCCCAACGTCGATGCCGATACAGCGGTGCCGCTGGACGGCTATACCGAGGCCGATCAGAAGGTCTTCAACCAGGCGGCCGGCAATGGCGCGAATTTCCTGAAGGACAGCTATGGGGTGACCTACCCCGAGGGGCTGACGGACTTCCAGCATTCGGTGGAACAGGCGACCTATCTTGAATGGGTCAACAGCAGCTACAGCGAAGACGCGACCGCGCAGTCCTGCCAGGATTGCCACATGAAATCCGACTTCCGCAGCGCGGATGGCACGGTGTCGCTGGACGGGATCACCACGCAGATCGCCACCATCCAGGACACGACCCTGCCGGAGGTGGCCAACCTCCTGCCGCAGGACGAGGTCAACGTGCCGATGCGCGACGGCTATCGCAGACACAGCTTCGTCGGGCTGAACGTCTTCATGGTCGAGATGATGCGCCAGTTCCGCACCGAAATGGGCCTGGCCCAGACCCAGCCCATGACCTACGCCACGAATGGCGCGCAGCTTTCGATCGACACCATGGCACAGCAGGCGCGCGAGGAAACGGCAGATATCGGGCTGTCGCTCAGCACGGGCGGCGACGGGATCGTGGCCGATGTCACCGTGACCAACCTCACGGGGCACCGGCTGCCCTCGGGTGTGGGGTTCCGGCGCGCCTTTCTCGAACTGCGCGCGCTTGATGGGGCGGGCAAGACGCTCTGGTGCTCTGGCTGCACCGACGGTGCAGGGGTGATCGTGGATGGCGATCAGATGCAGCTCAGCACCGAATTCCTGGACCAGCAGCCCGAAGGGGCGGAGACCCCGCTGTTCCAGCCGCACCACCGGGTGGTCACGTCACAGGACCAGGTGCAGATCTACGAGGAACTGACCCGCAACGCCGAAGGGGCCTTTACCACAAGCTTCGTGCATCGTGTCTCGCACCCCAAGGACAACCGCCTGTTGCCCCATGGCGCGCTGACACCGGGCACGCCTGCCTTCGCCGCCAAGTTCGGCGAGAGCGAGGTCACATCCGCTTTCATGAAGGCCACCCTTCCTGAAGGCGGTGCCGTCGAAGATCCGGATTTCACTGCCGGGTCGGATCGGATCGAATATCGCATTCCCCTCGGCGCGGGCATTGATCCGACCGATGTCACAGTGACAGCGACGCTCTATTCGCAGGCTATCCCACCCTATTACCTCAAGCAGCGGTTCGAGACGGCGCCCGAGGGACCCGCCACCCGGCGTCTCTATTACCTTGCCAGCCACCTTCAGACCGAGGGCACGCTGATCGAGGACTGGAAACTGGCCACCGGCAGCGCCACGGCAAAGCTGCCCTGATGTGCCGCCGTGCGTCCGCCGGGCACTCAAGGCAAGGCGCTGTTCGGCCTACTATTCGTCCCGGAGGATCACTACATTGAACCTCTTTCGATTTCCGACGTTCCTCGCGGCAGCCCTTGGGGGCGCGGCGCTGACCTTTGCCTCCATCGCGATTGCCGATACCGGGGCCTGCATTCCGGATCCTGCAGCCCTGATGAAGATCCCCCGCGGACCGGATGCGCCGCTGCCGGATGCGTTGGCCGCGCGATTGGATGCGGTCGTACGCGCGGTCCTGCCACTGGCCGCCGCGCCGGGGATCATCGCCGGTGTGCAGACCCCCGAGGGCCGGTGGAGCGCGGCATACGGCATGGCGGATCCCGCGGTGGGGACGGCGATGCAGACAGGCCTGCACACCCGGATCGGCTCGCTTACCAAGACCTTCACCGCCACCTTGCTGATGAAGCTCGCGGACAACAGCGCACTGTCGTTGGACGACCCGATCTCGGCCTATGTCGAGGATATCCCGAACGGAGAGCACATTTCCCTGCGCATGCTGGCCAACATGACCAGCGGGCTGCCGAACTACACGCTGACCGAGGCTTTCTGGACCGATTTTGCTTCCGACTCCGGGCGCGTCTATGCGCCGGAGGACCTGCTTTCCTACATCGCTACCGAGCCGCCGCTGTTCGAACCGGGCACGCAGTTCGATTATTCCAACACCAACACCGTGCTGCTGGGGATGGTGATCGAACAGGTCAGCGGACAGCCCATCGGCGATACCCTGCGGGCCGAGATCATCGAGCCGCTCGGCCTTGGCGCGACGGTCTGGCCGGGCCGGTCGGCCAGGATGCCCGAGCCGCTGGCGCATGGCTTCACCCTGCAGGGCGAGAATGTTTCGCCCGACGCGCCGTTGGATGCGACCTTCTGGAACCCGTCCTGGGGCTGGACGGCGGGCGAGATGATCTCGACCCTCGACGACCTGATGATCTACGGTCAGGCGCTGGCCAGCGGGCAGGGTCTGCTGCGCGAGCCGGCGCAGGCAGCGCGGCTGTCCTCGATACCCGAGCACGGCGGCTACGGCATCGGGCTGGTCTGCGCAGGCGGCTGGATCGGCCATACCGGCGCATTGCCCGGCTACAACACGACGCTTTACCACGACGCCAACAGCGCCACGACGGTGGTGGTCCAGGCCAACAGCGACATCCCCGCAAGCGATTGCGGCGACATGGATGTGCTGCCCGACAACCCGGAAGGCGTCGTTTGCGCCTTGCCGGCGACACGGGTTTTCACCGCGCTCTCGGCAGCACTAGGTAATGAATTCGTCCAGTCCTCGGCAGACTAGGCCGACGACAGGGTGCGGCGGCAGCCCCCCACCCGCGAAGCATCGGCAAGCGGCGCGGACGGCAATGAAGAACGCCGGACGACGCCCTGCCCTGCCCTGCGGACTGCGGACTGCGGACTGCGGACTGCGGACTGCGGACTGCGGACTGCGGACTGCGAGAACTTTTCCTGAACAAACTCAGTTGAATACATGAAAGGTTTGTCAGACGACGTGCTTTGTAGAAGACCTGCTTCGGCTGACGCGCCTCGATTGGGACGTGCCTGCCTCCACCACCATCTGCCGACGTCACAGGACGCTTGCGCTCTGTGCAGCGAACCCTCCTCCCTGCCGGCCCGACGAACCATCATGCCCGGACAGATTGCAAATTCCTGCACAGATATTTGGCTCAGGCTCAGGCTCAGGCTCAGGCTCAGGCTCAGGCTCAGGCTCAGGCTCAGGCTCAGGCTCACGGAAGTGTGGCAAGTTCGAGGCAAGTCCGTCAATCGGTCTTGAATAACCCCGTATACCATCCATATAACATCCATATAGATGGAGAAAAGATAATGGCCGAAGTAAGACAGTTCCGGGAGAAGCAACCCGACAACGAGAAAATCACCATAAATCTCGGATTTGTTGACCTCGGCCGCATCGATCTGCTGGTGCAGGAGGGGTTCTATTCGAACCGTAGCGACTTCATCCGCACCTCGATACGCAAACAACTCGACACGCATGGAGAGGCCGTCGACCGCTCCATCGAGCGCCATACTATGGAGCTCGGCCTCCGGGACTTCGGCCGGGCTGAACTCGAGCAGCTTCGCGCGGCCGGCGAGGTTCTGCATATCAAGGTTGTGGGCCTTGCCCGCATCCACTCAGACGTCACGCCCGACCTTGCCCGGGCGACCATCGGCTCGATCACCGTTCTCGGCAGCCTTCAGGCTTCCCCGGACATCAAGAAGGCCCTGGCCGACCGCATACGGTAGCGCCCCCTCTCACAAGGACAGAACAGATGATCAACTTCAACGCCGGCGCCTGGCGCCGGGCGGCGGGGCAAACGCGCGCTGCGCAGCTTGCATCCGCCAACGACCTGGTAAACCGCACCCTGGCCCAGCATGGCCTCACGGCTGGGCCGGTGGCCGCGCCGCCCGCCGGTGATGGCGGTGAAACGCTGACCTCGGCGCTTTCCGGGCTGATGGCGCGCCTTCAACCCGAAGCCCGCCCCGCAACGCGGCCCGCCGATCTTCCGGAAGGCGCGCGATTTGACGAGGGCAGCTTCTCTTGCGCTGCCGGCACGCGCCGCTATCGCACCTATGTCCCGGCCTCGGCGCAGGAGGGGGTCACCGGTCTCGTGGTCATGCTGCATGGCTGCACTCAGACGCCCGAAGACTTTGCCACTGGAACAGGCATGAACGCCCTCGCCGAAAAGCACCGCTTCGTCGTCGTTTACCCACAGCAGGCGCGCGGCGACAACGCCCAGTCCTGCTGGAACTGGTTCAGCCGTGGTGACCAGAAGCGTGATCGCGGCGAACCCGCGATCCTTGCCGGCCTGACGCGAGAGGTCATCGCGCGCCATGGCGCCCCCGAGGACAGCGTCTTCGTCGCGGGCCTGTCGGCCGGGGCGGCCATGGCTGTTATCCTTGGCGGAACCTATCCGGACCTCTTCAAGGCCGTGGGCGCCCATTCGGGTTTGCCTGCCGGCGCGGCGAACGATATCCCCTCCGCCTTCGCGGCCATGGCCGGACACGCGGCCGACAGCGCCACGCGCAGGGAAACCACGCGCACGATCGTCTTCCATGGCACTGCCGATTCCACCGTTCACCCCTCCAACGGTGAGCGCATCATCCGGCAGGCGCTTGAAGGCGGACCGGTGCAGAGCGTTCAGAGCGAGAGTGCAGGCACTGCGGGCGATCGATCATACCGGCGCTGCACGACCTATGACGAGGCCGGTGTGGAAGCGGTCACACACTGGGTCGTAGAGGGCTTGGGGCACGCATGGTCCGGCGGACATCCGGCGGGAAGCTACACCGATCCGAAAGGCCCCGATGCGAGCGCGGAGATGGTCCGCTTCTTCTTCAGACCATCTACCTGATCGTCAGGTTGCCCAGTCCCGTTGCTGACATCGCCCGCAGCAATCGTCGTTCTGAAGATTGCTGCGCGGATCTGGCAGGGGAACAGGCTTCAGCAACAAGCCCTTCTCTTGCCGGGCGCAAGCACAGGGCAACCTGATCGGCGGCCTCTTCAGAATGAAGGTTCCATTCTACGCCGTCTCGCAGCGCCGATTGCGACAGGTTCGAACTTCCCACGATTGCGGCGCCCCGTTGATCCGCAGCGCGGAACAGCCAGGCTTTCGGGTGGAAGCTGAGCCCCTTGATCTCAAAGACATGGAGTTCCGCGCCATCGAGGTCGTACAGTCTGGCCAGCGCGGTTGGGTCCGTTGTATCGAGGTAATCCCCAAGATCCAGAGGTCATCGTCATGGCCGACGTAGCCCTGGAAATGCCGGATGAGCGCAGCATTCATCTCGTCCGTCGAGACGAATGGACGCTTGCAGAACCCGATGATGCGTTGGTGACCAAGGTGAAGGTCAGCCGAATACCAGTTGGCCATGACCCTCCCTTTCCGGCCGTTTCCCTTTGATAGGAAGCCGGTGCGTCAAATGCAATCAGCGGGGCAAGAACCCCGCTGATCCAATGCCGATGGCAGCTCTTTCAGGCCAGAGTGGCAGTTTTCAGTGCCAAAATGGCAGAACTATGGGTGCCCCCACAACAGTCAGAGAAAGCAGATGAATGCGCAAAATCAATCGCTTCCGATTCGGCGCAAAGAATCCATAAACATTTTCAATAACTTGCCGCGCATGGCTTTCAGGTTGAAAGCATAAGCTTGCGCAGAAACCAAAAACCTGCGCAGCATCGAAGGCTTATCTCATGAGGTCATCCAGGCGGCAGCATCCGGGCATGAAAAAACCCGCGCCGAAGCGCGGGTTTCTCGAAGACTGAATTGCCCAGGAAGGTCAGGTGCCGATGGCGGCCCGGAACGGCTTGTCCCTCCGGAACATTCGCTCGTAGCTGCCGTGGGTAAAGGGCGTCGCCAGTTCGTTCATTCCGGTTTTGTCACACCATGCCTCCACGAAATCCAAGCGCTCTAGCGACCCTTCCCCCCTGACAACCGCAAGTGCCACCGCATCGACAACCATGTCGATGACGAGGCCCCATCGATATGCCCCTGCTGTCGCCAGGCGGTGCAGGAAATCTCCCGTCGGCAGGTCAGCATCGACATCGAGGCCTGCGCTGACCGCGTAACTGCCAACGATCTCGTTGAGGGTTTCGTAATCCTGCGCCGGATGCCCGCCCGTGCTGTTCAGATCGATTTCACCGAACTCGATCCTGGCCATCAACCGATCAAGCTGCTCCTCGCGTTGCACATAGTCACCAAGTTCCGGGACTCCGGACAAGATCGGCATGAGCGGCCAGTCGTGGGACGGCATAAAAGTTTCGCCACTCTTCGTGTCACGCTTGTCTACCTTCATGAGGCCCTTGAAGGCGTCCAAGACAGCTTCAACCTCCTTATCCGATTTGCCCCGCATGATGTGCTGAGCCTCATCGTAGTGGATTCCAACAATGCCCTGGAGCTTCGCCTGCTTGATCACGAGATCCCAGATTTCGAACTGTGTTCGGCGCGTATTGCTGGTGATCGGATAGCCCAGAGCCTGCAGCGTTTTGCGGCCAAGATCCTTCCAGGTACCCTTCGCGCCGAGTACGCAACATGCAAAGCGCGCCGGCTTGCCATCAGGCAAGAGAACGGCGCTTTCGTTGAACTGGTCCAGCATGTCCGAGATCTCGGCAGTCTTACCGGAGCCGGACAGCCCTGTGATCAAGAGGCTGCGCCCCTCAAAGCTCTTCCCGGACCGAAGGCGGCCAAGGTGACGGCTGAAGAGCTTAGAGAATTTGCGCTGGAGCTTCTCGCCCCTGGCGAGCGGGAAATGCCGCTGGGCGAGATCCGCATTCAGATCTGCCAACGAGGGAATGATGAAGGGGTTGGTCACAGTTTACTATCCTTTATGGCGTCGAAGGTCATGGTCTTGATGTCGTCAGGGTCTGTCGCGGAAGTGCTCCCCTTCCTTGGGGGTGCATCCATCGGTCCAGCGGACTGTGGCGGAGGTGCGCTTGCCCTGGGAGGCGTCGCTGCGGACGGCGGTTTGGACGGAGCCGCACCGGCCGGGCGTGCCGGCACCACACCCGACATGCGCCCCCTGCTCATGAGATGGCCGGGTGCAGCAGCCGCGCCGACATAGGCGGCAGGTCGCGTTTCGACCCGAAGCAGTTTGCTCGCGCGAGCCTCGAGCTGTGCGAGCGTCTGGTAGCTCGACGGATCGCGGGAATCCGGAAAGAAACCGGATTCAAGCGCACGGCGCTTCATCGCTTCGCCCAGGTGCCGATCATGGAGTTCCCGCAAGCTCGGATTGGACTTCGTCGCAGCCTCCATGATCTCGATGGCTTCTTCGAGCGTCTGGTCCTTGAAGACCGTCATGGTCAAACGGGCCTCGATCACGGCTTCCAAGCCCTCCGCGGTGACATAGACCTTGCGAAGGTCATCGGGGTCGAGATGAACGGTCACCGCCTTCGAAGCCCCCCCGGCAAAGCGCTGAAGCTCCGTGGAATTGAAAGGAATGTTGAAAGCCCTGACGCCTTCCGACGTCGTGGTCACCCGGGCTTTTGCACCAAGATGCAGACACCTGTCCCGCTGCGAGGGCGGATCGATGGCGCCATAACGCTTCAGCGCTTCGTCTCGCTTCTGACGAGGGGTCGCCCCGGACATCCCGGTGCCACGATGCGGCCGGAAAGGATACTCGTCGACGAAGTACCGCGTGATCATGCCGTAGAGCTCGTCATGGCTAATCCTGGCGGCGGTCTTCGGATCGTAGCCGGTAAGCTCACCCGGGCGGCTACCGGTATACCCTGGCCGGAAGTTCAGAACCTGCCATTGCAGCGTCCCGAAGACCCGCTCGACCACTTGCTTGTCCAGAGGCTGATAGGCACGTGCAGTCATCACGGTCATGCCCATTCCGAGCTGAGAGGCGTAGACGGCCGCATTCCGGGTGGCTGTACCATTATCCGCCAGTGACAGCCCGAGCCGGACCGGGGGTACCGGCTCCTGCTTGCACCCGTAGCGGACCTTCTCCTTCGTCTTGTCACGCGTCGCCATGCGCAGCAGCGCTTTGGTATGGTCGGCGTCTGCTGTCTCGGAAATAACCCAGCCAAGCACCTCGCGGGTCGCCACGTCGATAATCAGGTGAAGCCAGCAGCGTCGGACCTCGTTGTCCGCAAGCTCTTGTGGTGCCTGTTTGGGATCGATCACCTTCGCTCTGACGACGCCGTCGCCGGAAGTGAAGATCGACAGCAGGCACTGATCAGTTTCGAACTTTTCACCGAACGCCAGGGCGCGCACGTCCGTTGACCCAGGCCCCTTAACATTCATGGCGTATCGTTTCCCGCCACGGCCAATCGTTCGCACGACTTCCGAAATTGCCTTGATCCGGCTCCTTATGGTCGTGATGCTGGGGAAGTCGACACATTGCGCGATCTCTTGCGGTGAACGTTCGAACACCTCCTTCGCATGGTTCACAATGGTGGTGAGCTTTGCTTTCTGAGGCTTCATCCACTTTTCAATCACGTACGAGATGTACACTTCCTGCCACTCGCAGAGTCTCGGGGACCGACGCCCCTTCTTGTGATCACGGTCAGCCAGAACGACGGGGTTCTGGGCGAAACGATGGTAGACCTCATGATAGCTGGCGAGAGTGCGCCCCTGCGGAACATCGAAGCCGGATGCCAGCTTGCCGCCCCGCCGCGTTCCAAGAAAATTGAACCCAGGTGCAATCCCTTCCGCCCGCGTCAACAGAAGGCGGCGATGCTTGCCGGCCTTGTCCATACTGCGTTGCGTGAGCTTTTCACCTTCCTGGCGCAGGGTGTCCTGGGCCAGCACAAGGGCAAGACGACCCTGAATAATGCTCCGCGTTTCCTCGCAAAGCTGCTCGACGCGCTCGATACCGCCGGTGTGCGCCAGCAAGGCCCGCCGCTTTTCAGCATCTGCCGGATTGGTGACTTCGCAATCCCGCGACCGGATCGCGTCATCGACCCGCTTGGTGGGCAGCGTGAAGCACTCACCCGACTCCAGACATTCCACCGCATAGCCGCTCTCTTCGCGAACCGACACCATCAGTTCACGGCCATCCAGCTTGAGGATGGATCCCTTGGGGATATTGTAGAGCGGCTGCGTGGTCATACGTTCAGCCCGACACGCGAGGGATAGTCAATGACGCCGTGCATGTCCGTCCAGAGCACATTCTGGCCGATGAGCCGCATCGCAGCCTTGTAGCAGCGCCACGGCTCCATGTCGCAATTCGCGATCAGGTCGTTCAGATACCAATAGCTGGAATTGCGTGCGGCATCCTCGACGAGCGCATCCGCCTCGTCGTCCTTTACCTGCAGGTAATCCCAGATACGGCGGAGGTTATCGCGGTACGCACGCGTGTAGTCATCCGTGCAGACGACCATGGCGTCGTCAGCGAAGTCCTCGGTAACTGCGGCGAAGATGTCGTCGATTTCATCCTGGGTTTCGCGCCTCGCCAAGCTCGTCGCGTTGCGGACGAAGACCGCGCGCCGGTACCCGTCCCGGAAGGTCAGCCGCAAGTCGAACCGATGGGTCCGCACCTTGCGCTTCTGCCGACAGTAGAAGCTGAGTGGATGAAGCTGCACCTCCAGCCCATAGAGCTCGGGGCTGCGAAGCGCATCCAGGGCGACGGCGTATTCGGACTCGCCATCGAAATGATAAACCTGCCGGATACCGCCCGTCATCGGAGTTGCGATCGCGGCCGAAACACGCTTGACCGTGTCGCTGCGCGTCAGGGGATTTCGGTCACCTGCATAGGGGAGCACCCCGTGGATCGGCGAGACTCCCAGGGCGGGCTGCTTCTTCGTGACAGCCGGTTGATCCTGCAACCAGTCTTCATAATTCGACATGACGTCTCCGTTCCCGGAACACACAATGTTTCCGGGTTGGCCTCTTGTTCTCTTGAAGATCAGACCGTGCTTACCTGGCCATTTCCGGCCTTTTCGCGGCAAGTGATCCACGGGCGATCCTGTCCCCACCTTCCAGTGGCGCATCTGCGGGGCACCGTGGCGCCTTCCAAGGCGCCACGGTCGGTCGGATCGATATCAGGGGATCCCGGTATTCATTGCAGTCCGCTCCTCTTGTTCCTGTCTTCCTGATCAAGAGGTAAGAGGAGGTCGTGAAAGTTCTGAGCGAAAATCTTCAAGAAATTTCACTCTTTATTTCTTACCTTCTTTCAATCAGTTACAAGTCACCTTCTCTGCGGCGGCCAGCTTTCGGCGATCGCGGATAGGCTCTCCGACAGTTCGATCAAGCCCTTCTCCATGGCGCTTCGTGACAAACCTGTCGGACCCTGCTCCATAAGGCGACGCGCCAGATGAAGCGGAATACTGAAGCCATCCGGGGTCATCGGGACGCAATACCCCGCGAGCTCGATATCCGGTGAAAGCTGCGAGGTATCGAGCCGTTGAGGCCGCCCCAGACGATACCAGCGGGACAGCGTCCTTGCCCATCTTCGGTCAGGGGTCACATGGATCAGCTGCGATGTCGTGACGAAGGCCGCGCCAAGCCTCGGGTGACCAGACGCCCAGCCATGGAGCTTCATCCGCCGCCCCTGCAGGACAGTCAGGTAATCATTCAGGATCGGCGCATCTCGATCATCGCCATCAGGATCCGGTCCAATCAGCGCAGCCCGGAACGCGGTGACGCTGCGCATGAGAAACTCTTGGTTCAGATAGTCGTGTGTCATGTTCATCTTGCCATACAGGGCGTCGCCTGGTCTCAGGTATGCTCTGAGACCAGGCGACATTTAAGGTTCCCAGGATGAACGCGCGTGTTCGGAGGCGGCTCTAACGGCGGCGCCCAACAGGCCGCAACCAGAAAGCCTTGCGAAAAAGACCGCAGCGGAATCAGTCAGTTGCATGAATCCCAAGGGTCGACGGGGCAAAGGCAGGAATATGATGGTATTCTCGCAAGTCGTTTTGCGACCCTGAGCGGCGCAGAAGGGCTTGCAACTCGCGCTCACCCCCTACCCCTTCCATAGAGAACATTGGGAAAAGTTGGGCATACCGCGATCCGATCGCCTGATGACGATTCGCGAGGAGCGCCCATGGAGGTGTTAGACGCTTACCTCGCGGGCGGAAGACGGCTTACTCATGCAGCCTTTGAAAGCGCATGGGTTCGCGACGTGAATCCTCAGACGTCAGAGTTCTGCAACGACGCAGCATCCGAGGGCAAATCACCGAGCATCGCGCCTCGAGCTGGCCGCACCAGGATCTGGGAGATCTGTGAATATGAAAACCCAACCAGGGCTTCGGCGATCTCCGGTCGGATCATTATTCCGTCCTAGCTCGAAGGAATTCTTACTGTACAACAAACAGGTGGCATGACCACAACTGACCTGCCACGGAACTTTCATCCAGTCCTGACCGGAGCCCAGTTGGTTGTTACGCCAATCGGCGCAGGTTGAACCATCGCCCGAAGCGCAGAGCTTTCATCTCGTGCAGCGGGGCGGGCGGTTGCGGTGGTCAGGGTTCGGGCGTAGCCGGCCGGCGTATGGTAATCCAAGGCCGGAAGTGCAGATCGACATCAAGGGCGGGAAGCCGACATTCGCCTCCAGTGCGAAATTCCTCTTGCCAAGCTCAGTATGCAGACGTTCATCGACGGTGGGAAACTTCGCTTTTGGTTGCGAATTCCTAGGCGGACGAACCAATCTGGCGGAAGCCGAGTCTTTGGTGCCGTCAAGCTCCTAACTGCCCATGCCTTTCGAGGAGCCGTATCAAAACGGCATTAGCGTGGGTGAAATTGGAGTGCTGGCCCTGGAGCTGATACGCCCACTTCTCACCGTGGAATAGATTGTTGCGAAAGCGCCAAACGATCATCAGCACGGTCAGCAGCCGGTCGCGCGGGTCGTTTCTGCGCCCGTCGAGGACCGACCGAACGAGGTCGGGCTGATCTGCCGGGCGCAGATGCAGGTGGGCGAAGTGGTGGGTAAAGTCCCCGTTGGCGTAGTAGCGCTCCCGAAAATAGGCCAGCTCCCCATCGTACTGGTCAGCATCGAGCGTTCCGGCGTCACTCCATTTGTCAACTTTCGCACGGATCAGATCGGCGCGTGCGAAATTTCCCATAACTTGGGCCTCGAAAAGGCTCCATAAGAAAGTGAAATTGAAGATCGCCGCTCGATCCGCTTCGGGTAGCACCTGAAATCCCGGCGCTTTTGCCAATAGCCATTGTATACTCATTTGGCCAGGGTTCCTGAGGCGCTGCTGGGCCGCTCGGGGGTGTCGCTCCGAGGCACTAATATTATGTTATTCGGGTCGATTAAGAGCTTCAAATCGTATGCGGTGGCCTGTTCCGTTCCATACTCTTTAAGATCGTCGACCTTCGGTTGAACATCGAGCGCTTTGAAGCCCACCGACCGATACCGCCATTCCGGATCGTCGGTTTTCTCAAAGAAAACCTTCGCACTGAAAGTCAGGCTGGTGTCGGCAAACGATGAGCTGTTGAAATAAAGGCCTTCTGGCAACGGCGACGATTCTTCAATTTCGAGCGTCTGGAACTCGAAGCGAGCCTGTGATTTCGGATTAAGCAGGATGTTCACGGCCATACGTGCCTCGTTTGCCTCCCAGAACGCATCGAACTTGAATACATCGGTGGAGCGGAGACCTGCGTTAGTAAGAAGCTGCAGCCACCCATCCGCAAATGCGGAGATGAGCGGTAGCTCCTCTAGGTATGGTCCGGTGATGGGTTGATCGACCGGAAAGGTAATCGGTGGAATCCATTCGTTGCCAGCGATCGTTAGCGTTGATCGGCCGGTTGCCATGAGCGTGAGCGCACGCAGCAGCTCCGCCCACTCCTCTAGGGAATGCTCCATGTCATCGATCGAACTGACACTCTCGAACTTGAGCGCCGGGGGCGTCAGCCGGATGTTGAAATCTGCGGTGCGGATGAGAAGCTCCGTGCCATGCGGCCCGGCCATCTGCGGTCCGATAAACATTTCGCCTTGGAACCGCGCCGCTTGTCCAAAACCAGGTCCGCGGATCGAGATCTCGCAGGAGCCCAGCGTAGGGGGCGTGAGATGTAAGTCATTGAGGTCGTCGAACAAAGTGCCTTGGTAGGGAAGTCGTATGCCAAACCGGCTATCGAACACGCGAAGTTGGTGCGGTTTCAGGGGCGACAGGCCAAGCAATAGATTGCTGAAATGCTCCGGACCCTCGATCTGGATGAGTGCCTCGACCTCAAATTGGCCGCTCTCATAGCCAAGTTCGGCGAGCTGTCGTTGCTTCTCGATCGTGTAGGCGCCGGGGTTCTGTCCGCAAGCCGCAATCAGGGCTGCCAATAGGCCAGCTGGCGTGGGCTCGAAGCGCACCCCGCTCTTCACATAGTCGTAGCTTATATCAGTGTGGTTGATGTCGCGAGCCTTGCGGGCCTCCGCCAGTCTCAATCGCTTAAGAACGCGCGCCAGCTCACTCCCGACAAGATGGACAAGATATGCGGATTGCAATTCGCCATCAGCGAGCAGCCGAAACACGACGATGAGCGCCGGCCGAGGGTCTTTCGCCAGGCGGTCGATCGCGGACAAACTGAGACGAATGCGATTGCCGCCGTGACCGAGTGTCGATTTCAACTGCACCTTCGCGGCATTGGTCGGCCGCTGATCGAGTGGTAGCGCCGGACCGGCAGACGTTACCGGGAACTCCACGATGAAATCCCATCCCATCACGTCGATGACGCTCTTGTTGCAATAGAAGCCTGCGCGCTCACAGAGCAATTTGAACTGGTCTTCGCCGATGCGGCCGATGCGATCGGGATCTAGTTTGCCATTCATCTCGCCGTCTGACCTTGCCTGCCTGCCAATCATTCCGCCACCTGTTTCGAGAACCGAGCTTCCACAGCAGCCCGCTCAAAGTCTGTAGTGTAGCATGCAGGCGGTCGACTGTAGGTACCCTTCAGCGCATCGCAGACAAAATATTGGTGCAGCTTGGAGTCGCGATCAGTTTACGATGACCAGGACAATGCTGCCGTCAAGCTTTACTTCCTAAAGAGCGCGTTTCAAGTTCACTGCCGAATATTATGCAGACGAATAAGTTTGTCGAAGAAATCCGTGATCCTCGCCTCGGCGTTGTCACCAACGAGTTCATTCGCCCCGAACCGATAGACTTCATATCCAGAAAGTCGCAATTCGCGGTCAGCCGACACCATGTCGGCATAGACCTTCAACGATGGGCGGCCATTCTCCGAGAAGTGGTGTTTGCCATCGACCTCGATCACAATGCGCTGACGGTTGGGAAGCAGCAAAAGGAAGTCCATGCGCTGACGGGGAAGCGGAAGCCGGTGGCGCAGGGTTTTCACGATGGCAGGATCATAGTGAAGGTAGACCTGCGGCAGGAGCGCAGGCAGCGCCTCACCGAGAGCTGAGCGATAGGCCTTGAAGTAGGTCGCGAAAAGCTTGCGTTCAGCGTCCGAAGCCAGGGATTCCTGGAGGCGAGCGCCGAGATCTGCAGCATCGGCTCCCGGCGTAGCCTCTCCCCACCAAGCAACGAGTTCGGACCACACCAGGCCGCTTGCGCCGATCGGTCGGTCGTAGACCAGACAGCTTTCTTCTCCGGACAGGATGACAAGGTCGTTGTTGATCGCGTCGGCGAAACCGATCTCCGGCTTTGGCCCCCGCGAGGCGAAGATCAGGTTCTTCGGTCGACCACTGACACCGCGCGCCAAGGATCGAAAACTGAATAGCGGATGACCGGAGATTTCGCCTTCCTGCGCCAGCTCGTAGCCGTCCCGCGCGAGGACTGCGTTCAGGGCAGCGACCGTTTTCGTCTGATCATCGCCCGATCGAGTAAGAGGGTGAACAGTTTCTTCCAGCAAGGCGCCGAACCTAGCTTTGGAACAATCGAAGGCCCCGATTTCTCCGAACAGATGCTCCACCGACCAATCGCCCTGATTGTGATCCATGTACCGGGTGATTTGGTTGCGCAGGCTTTCGCCACCGCTTCCGAGGAAGTCTTCAAGTGGCGAGGAAAGCGGGAAGTAGCCCTCGACCACCTCTACGGTGCTGCGCTCGCCAGCAAGATCGTCTCCGAGGATCCGCGCAACGTCTCGTCTTGTGATCTGTGTCAACGGCGGGTCGCCAGCCTCGAGCACCTTGCGACCCGCCTCATCGAGTAGGATGTCGTGGCGAACTGCAGCGAATTTGAGCGCCAGCTGTGCCAGGTCCTCCTGCGTGAGGTTCTCGAGCACAGCTTCGATACGCTGCCGCTTCGAGAAACCCTCCCGGGCAGGCACGACCAGCCCGGCGACCCGCTCGGGCTCTTGGCTCAATTGGGCGTGGCTCATTCCCTGCAGAATCCCGGAGAGAAGCCGGTAAAGCTCATCCGCCACGCCCGGTCCCCTTTAGGATCACGCGCACGAATGCAAACATCCGCGTAAACAGATAGTCGATCTGATCCAGAGAGGTCAGCGCTTCCTGCGTTGTCTCGGAATGACGAATGCGAAGGCTGTTGCCTATAGTGGTCAGCTCAGAGGCCTCCCGCCCAAGGGCTTTCCGAAATCCAGAGCCCGGCGGTGCGACGTGGTCCAGCAGCGCATCAGCCTGCACGCGCTTATTGGCGCCGGGCTCCAGCGTCTTAAGTCGTTCAAAAGCGTCCCACAGCTTCTCGAGTGCGTCCTGACGATCTTCAGGCTTTGGCGAAAGAAATCGTTGGCGCGCGGCTTCAAGAAACCGGTCCGTCTCCGCATCTCCGGTCTGAAACAAGGCCCCAAAAATTGTATTAGCGATTGCCTCCGGAAGAAGGCGGCGGGCCTGTCCGGCCGCTGTCAGCTCGTATGCGACGGCGTTCCGGCGCAACAGGAGGTTCACATCCCCTACAAATCGCGCAAGTCCGGCGTCTCGGTTCCAACTCAGGTGATGATGACGGTGGAAGGAATGATAAGCGCCTTGAATCGGCTCCCCTACGGCCTTTGCACAAAACTCGAGTAAATCGAGGATCACTGGCGTGTCGGGCACTTCACCCGCAGAGAGTGGCCATTCGATCCACGGCACCTCGGCGCCAAGCATCTGGCGAAAGGCCTTTTCGTCGCATCCGCACGGCCCGTTTCCGTCGGGGCACTGTTCGGGGAAGCGCCACCCGAATGAATCGTCGCCTATTCCTGTCTGGATCAAGCTGTAGAGGCCAGCCCACAAGCGCTCATCGATGACTTCGATTGTTTGAGGTCGTGCCCCATGCTTACGATCTGTAAAATAATCGGACACCCTTTATCCCCACCATAAATTAAAAAAAACGGCTCAACCTCTTGGCGATTCGAAGCACGCTCGGTTGTCGCCGCGACAAGGTTCGGATTAGAAGGTGCTGTCAATAAACTCCAAGTTTTTTGAAGAATTTCTCATTCCTACTTCCCGAATAATCTTCGACCAGCTTAAAACCTCCATATCGAGATTATTGTTCCCAAACCACCGGGACCATCCGAGATCATCTAGCATAGGTGTGCAATCCTCTCCACATGACCGGCGATCAGGATACTAAGAAATGCTGCGGCGGGGATGAATGGCCGCTTCGGTGACGCTGCGTTGCCGCACCATCGGTCGCATCGAACGACCGGAGTGGGCCGTCCATGTCGATCAGTTGCCTAGTTCGGGCGAGAACGTGGCGGCGCCGCCGCGTGACGTCCTGGAGCCGGTAGTGTTAGCAGCACTAGGGGCGGAGAGCGGCCGTTCGCTGCGTTTTCCAGCAAGGACCGCTTCGCGGGACCAAGCTGCCGTCCGTGCCTCTGTAATCAAGGTCTGCTTTTATTCATCTGACGTAGCTTGCACCGTTCACGTCCAAGGTCGCGCCACTTAGCGATTTTTGTTCAGGGCGAAGGGCAAAGCACACAAGTTCTGCAACTTCGCTTGGCGCAACCATTTCTCCGATAGGAACATCTCCAACGGCAGCATCTTTGCCTTTTGCGCGGATAAATTCCTCAGCCATCTCCGTCCGCACAAAGCCCGGCGCAATCGCGATGGCGATAATCCCATCAGCACCAAAAGAACGAGCAATCGTCTTGGTTAGATTGATAAGCCCAGCTTTGGACGCGCCATAAGGCATGTGATCTTCTGTGTATCCCCGCTGCGCCGCGCGGCTGGCAATATTCACAATTCTCCCCCCGTCAAAGGCGCAGAAGTGCTGGATTGCCATGCGACATAGATCAGCAGGAGCCCGGAGATTGACACGCAAATCAGCCTCCCATGCGGCTGACCAAACGTTGAAATCATCCTCAATCCGTGCAGTGGCGCGGATCCCTGCGTTATTCACGAGCGAGTGGATCCGACCTACACGATCCTCTGCCGCCTCCCAAAGCCGCTGCGCACCGTCATTCTCTGTTAAATCGGCCTGAACGAGCGTTCCTTGACCACCCATCGTTTCCAGAAGTGCCTGTGCCTCGTCTTCATGGCTGCGGTAATGTAGGATTGGGTGTCCGCCCAATTCTGCGAGGCGCAGGGCTATGGATCGTCCGATCCCTCCGGTAGCACCGGTGACAAGAACAGTTTGGCCACTTAAGGGCAAATCAACCATATCTTTAAAGCCCTTTAGTATTTGTCCAACGCGATGGTGTGATTTGCGACTGAAGTTCTGTCATTATCTGACTGCCTTTTGTGAGGTAACGTTTCCCTATTGCCGATTTTCGCTGCAATGCAGAAACCTGTCAATGAGGGCTCGAACCGGTCATTCGCCGCACCCCGCGCGAACGGCCGCAGTCGGCTTAGCGTAGGATTCCACACTCTCCCGCAAACGACCCCTCAATCGCAAAAACGCATTGTTCGCCGGTCATGACGAAGGTGGTGGCACGTGGGGCCGCATCGCCTCGCTGATCGAGACATGCAAGATCAACGGCGTGGAGCCCTTTGCCTACCTGAAATCTACACTCGAAGCGATAGCGGCAGGTCATCCAAACAACCGCATCGACGACCTGCTCCCCTGGAACTTCAAGCCCTCAAGCTGAAAGCCACGCGCTGCCCAGACAGCGCTTACGATCGACGAGCTGATGCCTTGGAACTTCACCACGTCAAGCTGATCCCGCGTGGGGCGCAGACAGCGCTTACGTCCGTCCGAACTATCTTGTGGTTTATAGTGAGAACCCGGAAGTCGTAACAGTGCTGCGCGTGCTGCACGCTGCTCAGTTGTGGCCATGAGAATGGGTGGTGAGCTACACTATCATCTGGGATATCATCACTAATACTAATGATTTGGGCAATATTTGCCGCTCTAAAGACCTTGGCTTGATCTATCGGTACGCTAGAAAAGCGTTCCTAGGACTTTCCACGTCTGATCGACCATCGGAACCGCAGCAACCGGCGCGACACCCTGTACGGGGAACTGAACGAACCCACCTTCACCTGTCTGGCCGACGTTTTCGAGGTAATAAATGCTTCGCGATCCGGGCATCGGTTTACCAAGCCGCTTTAGGTAGGCGAAGTGCTCGCTTGAAAACTCGTCGGCACGCGTCACGACCGCGAGAATTCGCCCATCTAGAAGGGATAAGTCAGAAGCGGCGCCGAGCAACACATGGCCGCGGTCGAGCGCGACGGGATAGGCGCTGTCGCCAACGACCTCAGCCGCCGCAACAACCTGTTCGAAGATCGGTGAGTGGTCTGTCTCGACAGCTTCATCTCGTGATTTCGAGGCGGCAGTTTTGTCGAAAAGGACACCGATTACCTTGCTTAAATGCGAGCTGCTACGCTGGACGAAATGAGATTGCGGCACTCGAGGATTGGTCGACGGTATTGTCTCAAGCGAAATTCGCGACAGGTCCGCTCTATCAATGCCGATGCGGCGCGCGTAGACCTTTCCTGGCGTACGCACGATTGCGAGGTCGCCATTCCGTACTTCGGCGGTGGCGGACACGATTAGAGTTTGACCTGGGAAGGCTACCAATCCCATTGTCGGCGCGCGCAAGGTGAAGAGCGACACGTCACCCAGCGAGGCAAGGTCCAGGCGATCGGTCGCCTCTTCGATCGTTGTTAAGGGAGCCCCGGACGCGCGGGCTGCCAAACGACCTACGACACAGATTGGCGTACTCGGAAGCGCCACCAGTTTGAGGCTTGGGGCCGCCCTTTGCGCCTCCGACAACGCCTGTTCGGACGGGAGGCGTCCCATGAACCGCGCGTATGCGAGCCAGCAGGCATCGATAGCGGAGAATACCTCCTCATAACCTTGCCGAACGGTCTCGGCCTCGATTGGGGTGATTTGATCGGCGCGTCCGTGATGCGCCTTGTTGATGACGTCGCGAAACGCCGCGCCGGCCTTTAGTGCAGGCAGGTCGAGCAGCCGCCGGAACGGTTCTTCGTTGAAGGGACGCTCACCACGGTTTCGGGCATTGGCAATCTTGCCAAGCAGGTCGCCCATCGTCGGGTCATGGAGGACTGCCGGATCGGAGGCGAGGAGATCCCATAGTTTGATCTCGATTCGGACGCGAACGGGATGGACGAATGCCCGCGCGAGGTTCGTGTCGTTGGGATCGGTCCTTTGCCACTCTGCACAGCGGAGATGGACCTCATCCGCCACCGGCGCGAGGCTCACGGTGCATTTCGACGTCGAGATTGCTGAAAATTCCCAGGTTTCGGTCCGTGGGACACTTGATGGTGAGTTGGCAGCAACGAATGATTCGATAGTTGGGATAAAACCGAAATCGTTGCTGACGATGACCGGATTCATGCCCTCAGCAATCAGCGTCGGCACGGTCGCCGCGAGGTTCGCGACATTTCCCGGATCTAGGAGATCTTGTGGGTCATCCATAAGAAAGGCTGAAATGCCGCCTGAACGCGCCCATACTTGTTGCCAAAGGGCCAGCACAAACGCCGACAGAAAGGCGCGCAGTGCGGACGCGTTCATTACATGATGCGCTTCGACAAGATGCTTTCCCTGCGCCGCTAGGAATGTGAACCCGTCGCTTTTTCCGGAATCAAGACCTGCATATTCTGGTGCCTGGATGAAGTGAGCTCGATACATGCGACGCGACCACGCGGTCGCCTTTTCCTGCAAATCCGTGACCAAGCCCGCGACCTGATTATGGACGAGGTCGGGAAACTCTTTGAACGGCTCGACGGCTTTCGCCGCGCGAGCGAGTTTCTCAATCCTTGTACGGGCTTTGGACCAACGCTCGCAGCTATCCTTAATCTGCGCCAGCTGCCGCCGGATGCCGACGAAAGTAGTCGCGACCTCCAAGTGGCTACGCAACACTACTAGCTGGCCTTTGATGGTTCGCTCATTTGCGGCGTTCGCTGTCTCGTCGTCATCGGTGCGCAGCACCGTGAGGATCGCGGCACGTGCAAACTCAGCATGCGTGGCACGATAACGCGCCAGCGCTATTGCCCTCCGCACACCACGGATGGCGGCACGCAGACTTTCGTTGTCTGGAATTTCCTCCGGCAGCGTTACGCCTGGCAGTGGCTCGCGGATGGGGGCCTTGCTCCAAGCTGCCTTGCAGAGTCCATCGACGGAAATCGCCATTGGTTTCAGCAAATGTGGGAAATCGGACAATTGGAACACTTCGAGAGCTAACGCCGATTCGTACACTGACGCGAGATCATCAGGCACTACTTCGTCTATGAACCTTCGCAGCTTCACCGGAATTCGGCTGCGTAAGCTATGTTTAGTGTCTCGCTCCCATTCTGCTGCGGTCTTCAGCATTGCCTTGTCCGATTGGCGAGCGTCCTCTAGGGCTTGCGCCACCGACTTGTCCAGCAAGGCATCCGTGGGGACTGCGCCGGGCGGAGTTAGATCGCGCTCGCAAACGGGGCAGGCGGTGAAGGCTTGACCGGGGTGCGATGCTTCGTGCCATTGCGCCACCAAGCCATACAGGCGAAGACGGGCGGCGCGTCCGGCATTGGCCAATTGCGTAACTAAGGTCGATGCCTCACGTTCGATATCGTCCAATATCGCTTCCGCATCGGTAAGCTCCGCCTCGCTCATCTCCCCGAGCGTTTGGGCAAGCTGCATCGACGGCAAACCTTTGAGCGCCGCATTGCTGAAGCAATTTTCGGCCGCTTTGATCGCTGCTTCGAAACGCTTGATGTCGGCTTCACCGGTCAGCGGCGGCAGCGCTCCCAAGATTGACCGCGCATCGGCCGCAGCTTGATCCTCGGCCGCTTTGAGAAGTGTCTCTGCGCTGGTTAGACCGTCCCGCCAGGCGTCCGGCGTCGCTTCCTCTGGCAACACCACACAACCAAGATCTGGGAGACCTTCACTATCCTTCAAAAGGTCCTGTAGTGTCTGCAGCTGTCGGAATGCGTTGGTTTCGCAGACCTTTTTCTCGTCGCTGGCAGCCTTTGGATATTTGTTCGTCAAGCGCTCGTGCAGACGCACGCTTCGCGCGCCAAAATGCGCGAGAGGGCGTAGGCCCGTTAGAGTCGAGACTGCTTGGGAGAGCGTTGTTTTGTCATCGAAGCGCGTCGCCGCTGCGATCCCAGGCATCAATGTGCCGACTTGCAGAGCAAGGTCCGACAGGCCAAGATTTTCCAACCCGCTTGCGCTTGCCTTGTAGTTTTTCTTACCGTCCCGTTCGAGGCGACGTTCGACCTCCACCTCGCTACCATCAACAAGCGACCGAAACCTGAGGCGGACCCATGTGTCGACCTTTGGCTGTCCATCGACCGCGAGTAGTTCCGTCTCGGTTGGGATCGGCACGATAGGCGGCAATTCGAATCCGGCATTGGTGCCAGTGTCGTCGTCGCTAGGGACTTGAATATTGATCGGAATATGTAGGGGAGATGGAAGCCCTTGGGAACGATGTCCATATCCAGTTAGGCACCAGCAGATCGCGCTGATTAGAGACGTTTTTCCCGCGCCATTGAAACCCCGGAACAGTATCGCGTCGCGTGAAAAATCCAGTGTGAATGCGACCGGATCGCCGCCGGCCTCGTCGCAGTGACGATGGAGGCCGCGAAATCGATGGGCGGAGATACCAATCAATCGCCAGAGCTTGTGCGAAGAGGACGGTCGCACTGGCGGTGGAGTTGCGACGACCGATTTGTCCAGCGTATCGAGCAGCCGATCAATTTCCCCGTCCAAGATGTTGGTGTCTTTGTCCGGGTTCCAGTAGCCTTGGCGATTTTGATTGTAGAAGTCGAGGACGGTTCTGCTGTCCGGCAGTGGCAACGAGAACTCGACACCGCCAGCGACCTGCAAAGCGTCACCTGCAATCAGATGCCTAACGACTTCGTCCAAAGTTAGATCTGCGATATCAATTGCCACGAGCTACCTCTTCTGAAACCTGCCGACTTGTTCGTTGCGTACTGGATAAGGCCTGCATTCCTCGCTCGGCAGCTTAGACACGAATGTTTCCCGCGTCCGCTAATTATTTATGGGGTTCGCCTAGGATTGCGCTGGAAATGGGGCGGTCGTTGAATGCCTGCTTTTGCCATGTTCGAAGTTGTAAGCAGACTGACTTCTGACGGCCGCGAAGCCGTCATTGCCTCGCGTACGACGGATGGCCGCTTGGTCACCCAGCTGACGCGCGCGTCCGTGTCGAACGTCGCGCATCTTTGACTCTAGGATGCGGATTTTCTGAATCCTGTCAGTGAGCCGCGTCAAGCAATCTTGACCCAATCGTCAAGCATTTCCGACCCGAACCGGCCCTTCGACGCGGGACGCGCGAGGGGCCGCTGTGCGGACAAAGTGAGCTTTCGCTGCGGTTGCGCCAATGACCGGTTCGGTGAACTGTTCATCAAACGGTAGCATTTGAAGCGGCCTGTGTGGGTGCCGGGAAAGCAAGATGTTGGTCGATGGTCGCGTGTCAGGTCCTGCTTGACACTTTCAATACCAAAACCGTAAGACGAGGGCAGGTATTGGGCACCTGCCGCCTGCGGACGCAAGTCTCGGTGAAGCTCAAATTGACAAAGACATACGCCCTCGAAGCATTTCGCAGGTGGCAACGCAGGCTCCCATCCCATCAGAAATGCCTCATATGAGGAGTGAATGATGTCGTCTCAAAACGCATCCGAGAATCGATTTTTAACGACTACGCCGAAGCGGCTTTTTGTCGCCAATGCTCTGCCTATGATGCTTATCATGGTGATGAGCGGTCTTTTGACCGTCGTAGATGCTGTGTTTCTGGGCCACTTCGTCGGGGCTGATGCCCTTGCGGCCGTCAGCGTCGTATTCCCTGTTATCATGATCACAATAGCACTCTCGACCCTTGTCGGCGGGGGAATGTCCAGCCTTCTCGCACGCCATTTGGGGGCAGGAAACCACAGTGATGCGGTTGCTGTATTCGCGCAAGCGCATGGTCTGGCGCTGTTTCTGTCACTTTTGCTCATATCGGCCTTTGGTGTCTTCGGCGGGGTCGTCATAGACGCGCTTGCGGACGGCCAGCCTGACATTGGACACATGGCTTATACCTATCTGGCTATCATGATCTTTGCGACGCCTGGGCAACTGCTCTTGAGCGTCCATGCAGACGCGGGGCGCAACGAAGGGCGTGCGGGCCTGATGGCGTTGATGTCAGTCGGCGTCACACTCGCCAATATCGCATTGAATTACGTGTTGATCGTGCGCCTCGACATGGGCGTTGCGGGGTCAGCTTGGGGAACGGCAATTGCACAGGGGGTAGGTCTTGCACTTCTTTTAGGCTTGCGTTTGCCCAAGCAAGAAATCTTGTCCCTTCCGGCCCTTAGAAACGCACGTTGGGTTGGGAAATGGAAAGCGATATTGGCCCTTGGAGCCCCTGTCAGTCTTAGCTTCATCGGGATAGCGCTGGTTTCAGGAACGGTGATCTCGACGCTGCGACTGACGTCCGACACCGGCTATGTCGAGGCGGTTGCCGCTTACGGCATAGTGACCCGAATTTTTAGTTTCACATTCATGCCGCTTATGGCCATTGCATTGGCAACCCAAAGTATTGTCGGAAACAACGTGGGCGCAAAGCTTTACCACCGCTCAAATGCTGTCCTGCGGATCGCACTCACTGTTGCCGTTCTTTATTGTGCTGTCATTGAGGTGATCTTGCTTGCCGGAAGTGGTTGGATTGGTCGAGGCTTTGTCAGCGATCTGGACGTGATCTCACAGGTTGGGGTCATTTTGCACCCAATGTCGTCCCTTTATCTGTTTTCTGGTCCGGTTCTTGTGCTCGCCCTCTATTTTCAAGCTATTGGAAAACCCGTACATACCGCCGCTCTAACGTTGATTAAGCCCTTTGTGTTCAGCCCTCTGCTGATCGCCATTTTGGGCATTTTTTATGGCGCACAAGCGATCTGGCTTGCCTTCCCAATTGCTGACGGGATCGTGGTTAGTATCGCCATTTGGATTGTGATCGCGTCCCAAAGGACGGGCAAAGGCAACATTGGTTTTGGATTGTCGGGTCAGGAGGTAGCACGATGAACCTACAATCTGTGATAGAGGCTAAATCCCAAGCTAAGGCCTTGCGCGCATCACTCGCCGCGCAAGGCACAACCATCACCCATGCGCGGGCACTGGAACTCGTCGCCCATCAGAATGGTGCCCGAGATTGGAATACGCTTCAAGCCAAGCTGTCACGGGCAGAGCCGCAGCTTTTTCATCTCAATGACCAAGTTAGCGGGCACTATCTGGGGCAGGCCTTCACTGGGCGGATCGTAGCTCTTTCAAAAGTGGGCGCAAACACGCAGGTTTCGCTTCAGCTGAACGAACCTGTTGATACGGTGCAGTTCGAAAGCTTCTCAAACATGCGCCGACATATCAGAGGCATGGTTGGGCCCAACGGCCGATCACCCCGCAAAACGTCAGACGGCACGCCGCACTTGGTCATAGATATTCCGAGCAGGTGATCTGAAATTTCTGAACGGCAACCAATTTCGGGTGGTTGCCGTTCATGCGCGCAACCTAAATCGGACTTTCGCGCAGCTTGCAGCATCGGTGAGTATGGGCTCGAAGCCGACCTTAGCTGCGCAGCGTGTGAAGGTCCGGTCCGGGCCGTTCGTGCTCTTGACTTGTCAGGCCAAGCGCCTTGAAGAAACGACATTCCCGCGCCCTTCGATCCGGGAGGGCAGATGACACTGATCCGGGCGCAGATCGAGCTCCCATTCGAGCGCAGCCTCGCGCCAGAGTCACGCCGGCGCAGAGCCGCCATGGAAAACTGCCCGGGGTCCTGTCGCGCATCGAAAAGATCGTCGAACCAGAAAGCCTCGAATGCCCGGTGTGACTGCGGGAGATCGCCACCATCCACCCGAAATACGCTTGTCGCATCTGCATCGACTGCGTCAGTCAGGCACCTGTGCCGACGGCCTTCATCGAAGGCGGCCCGACCGCCGAGGGCGCCATCGTCCATGGTCTGGTCAGCAAGTACCCTTCCCGCCCTTAGATCATGAAAGATCCCGCACGCCCCGCACACGCTTTGCCAATAGCGGACCCGTTTCCGGCCAGGCAGGTTGGGGCAGCTTGTCCGCTCACTCCCCCCAGCTACAACTTCGGATTGCTCGGATGACCCCTTGCAGGATTTGCGCAGCAGCGCCTATCGTCATCCCAGAACCTGCATTTCGAGGCCCATGATCACCAGCATCCCCCTCCGCCCGAGAGAAACTCTGGCCTCTTTCATATCCCGGAAAGCGGCGTCCTTCGAAGTGAACGCTTCCAACTTCGCAGTTGATATAGGCACGTCGTTCCAGAAGCTGATTGCAGGAAAATCGGAGGCGATTGAAACTCTTTCGGATGTCAGGATCATCATTCCTGAAGAGGTCATCGCCTGGTCGCCGACATCCGATGAGACCCCAAGGGGGCACCGCTTCCTGCGTCAGCACCTGTTTCCCACGAAGGCTTTGCAGGGGGCTGCGATGCGTGGATGCCCGGCATGCCTTCGCGACGACCTGGCGGATTGTCATGACCCTGGAACCAGCATGGCAATGCGCGGCCACTGGATGGTCCCCCATTTGATGCTCTGTCTCAAGCATCAAATGCCTCTGGTCACCCTCTGGAAAGAGAGCGCCGCCCTGAGCCGGTTCGACTCCGCCGTTCACTTCTCGAAACTCGCCGACGACATCGTCGCCGGGACTCTCGATGCAGAGCTACGGGAAGAGACCGATTTCGAAATTTGGCTCGATGCCCGGCTCGAGGACCCGCAGGGCGGCCTGCCGGAACAGCACTGGCTGGACCAGTTCTCCCTGCATGCAGCCTGCAACTATTGCCTGATGCTGGGCACCTCGCTGCTGCGGCATGAAATGAGCGCGCCGTCGTCAGTCCTTCCCGAAGACAATTGGGCCGTTTATCAGATGGGCTTCGAGATCGCGCGAGGCGGAGAGGCTGCCATTCGCGACGCCCTCATGGGCCTCCAGATGCTGCCGGGCTCGCCGCAGGACGGCCCCAGGAAGATCTTCCCGAAGATGTACGACCGGCTGGCCTACGACAGCATGGACGACCCCGACTACGATGTTTTCCGGTACATTCTGCGGTCACACATGGCCGCGACATGGCCGCTCGGTATCGGAGACGAACTGCTCGGAGAACCGATCACCGCGCGCCGCCTTCACTCTGTCCGAACCGCGGCCCGGGCAACCGGGATCGACCAGCGCCGGCTTCGCAAGATTCTCGCCGCAGAAGGCATCGTTCCCGAAGAGGGCCTGCCCGATGCATGGGAAGTCTTCGATGCGGAACGCGCGGACACAGTTCTGAGATCCGCAACCACCCTGATCACCGCCAAGGATTTCGCCGAAGCGATTGGCGCGTCGAGATCCCAGTTCGATCTGCTCGTCGCAGGCGGCATCCTCGCACCACATCTGTCATCCTCCGGGGATGCGGCTGGAACCAGGACAATCTGGGACCCCGCCGATGGCGTCCGGTTCCTCGACAGCGTGTTCGTCGGGGCGTCTCCCCTCCGCCAGGCGCAGCACGGATGGGAGCACATCTCGAAGTCGGCGGCGCGTTTGATGGTCGGCCCTGAAACCCTCATCGAGGCGATCCGGGACCGGCGCATCGTCAGGATCGGCAATCACGCCGACTTCGACGGCTACGCCGCCCTCTATGTTTACCATGACGAAGTCTGCTCGGTTTTGTCGCCGGAGCCGTCGTCCAACCAGACCATCGAGCTGTTCTCGAAGTCGGTTGGCCTCGCGCAGCCCATCCGCATGCGACGTCTCGTAATGAACGGCCACACCCCTGCGACAGAGATGATCCACCCCAAGCTGAAGAAGAAACAGTTCTACATCACGCGGGACGATGCCGATGCGTTTCACCAGCGCTTCTACACCTTGCGCACCATGGCACAGGCCCATGGCAAGAGCTGGCAGTCCATGACGGCAAGGCTGCGGGCGGCCGGGGTGGAGGTGTTCTCACCCGATGGTGAGGACTACGGCACCCTCTACGAACGGGACCGCGTGGACCACGTGCTATCGCAAGTCACTGAGATCTAGCTAAATAGTGAGGGGCCGCGCAATTGCGCGGCCCCTGCTTTCTGTCTCCAGGAAATCGTCAGGTTACCAATCCGGAAATCCGATGAGGTAGCCGACACCGCCGTACTTATTGCACCGGCATCCGTTCACATTGCTCAGATGTCAGGTGTCAGCCCCAGAAGCGCCGCGACGAGTTTTTACCCTTGACACCCCTTGCGCAGACTTATGCTTTCGTTTGCGCATTCATCTGCTTTCTCTGACTATTTACACCCAGTCCCTCACCCACACTTACTATGACCGCAGCTCGTGCAGGTCATGCATCCTTCGACCATCTGCAGGGAGTATTGCCCACAGCTGGGGCAGGCCTTGCCGCGGTTCATGCCGGTCGAGCCACCAGAGGAGGCCTCCAGCCCGACGACCTTGGCCGCGGGGTCTGTCTTCAGTCCCAGGCCTTCGCTTTCCATGAAGCCGGTCGCCACCATGTGACGCTCGATAACGCCGCCGATAGCCGCCAGGATCGACGGAATGTACTTGCCCTGGATCCAGGCCCCGCCACGCGGGTCGAAGACGGCTTTCAGCTCCTCGACCACGAAGGACACATCGCCCCCGCGCCGGAACACGGCCGAGATCATCCGCGTCAGCGCGACGGTCCAGGCGAAATGCTCCATGTTCTTAGAATTGATGAAGACTTCGAAGGGCCGCCGGTGACCGCCCATGACGATATCGTTGATCGTGATATAGATCGCGTGCTCGGAATCCGGCCATTTCAGCTTGTAGGTGTTCCCCTCAAGCGCCTGCGGCCGGTCGAGCGGTTCGGACATGTAGACGATTTCTCCGCCCTCTTCCGGGATCGGCGCCTTGGCCTCTTCCTTCTCGTCCGAAACGCTCAGGACCGAACCGGTGACATCGTTCGGGCGATAGGTCGTGCAGCCCTTGCAGCCCGTGTCCCAGGCTTCCATGTAGACTTCCTTGAAATCGTCAAAGCCGATGTCCTCGGGGCAGTTGATGGTCTTGGAAATGCTCGAGTCGATCCATTTCTGCGCCGCGGCCTGCATCTTGACATGCTCCAGCGGGGCCAGGGTCTGGGCGTTGACGAAGTGATCCGGCAGGGGCGCGTCGCCCTTCAGGTCTTTCCACATCTTCACCGCGTAATCGACAACCTTCTCCTCGGTCCGCGAGCCGTCCTTCTGAAGCACCTTGCGGGTGTATTCATAGGCAAAGACCGGCTCGATCCCGGACGAGACATTGCCTGCGAACAGGCTGATCGTCCCAGTGGGCGCGATCGAGGTCAGCAAGGCGTTGCGGATACCATGTTCGGCCACGGCGGCCCGCACGTCCTCGTCCATCGTCTGCATGGTACCGGAGGCCAGGTAGGCGTCCTTGTCGAACAGCGGGAAAGCGCCCTTCTCCTTCGCCAGGTCGACCGAGGCGAGGTAGGAGGACCGCGCGATGGCCCGCAGCCAATCTTCGGTCTGCTGGGCGGCCTCGTCGCTGCCATAGCGCAGACCCAGCATCAGCAGCGCATCGGCCAGACCCGTAACCCCGAGGCCGATCCGGCGCTTGGCCTCGGCTTCACGCGCCTGCGCTTCCAGCGGGAAGCCAGAGGCATCAACGGTGTTGTCCATCATCCGGATCGCCATGCGCACCAGCTTGTCCAGCGCGGTCAGGTCCAGTTCGGCGCCCTCGCCAAAGGGATCGCTGACCAACCGGGCCAGGTTGACGCTGCCCAGCAGGCAGGCGCCATAGGGCGGAAGGGGCTGTTCACCGCAGGGGTTGGTGGCCGCGATGGTCTCGCAGTAGTTCAGGTTGTTGGCCTTGTTGATGCGGTCGATGAAGATCACGCCCGGTTCGGCGTAATCATAGGTCGCCTGCATGATCTTGTTCCACAGATCGCGCGCCGGAAGGGTGTGATAGACCTTGCCGTCGAACAGCAGTTCCCAGGGGCCATCGGCCTTGACCGCTTCCATGAAGGGATCGGTGACGAGAACAGACATGTTGAACATGCGCAGACGGGCCGGATCGGACTTCGCCTCGATGAATTTCTCGATATCGGGGTGATCGCACCGCATGGTCGCCATCATCGCACCACGTCGCGAGCCAGCGGACATGATGGTCCGGCACATGGCGTCCCAGACATCCATGAAGCTCAGCGGGCCGGAGGCATCGGCCGCCACGCCCTTCACATCCGCGCCGCGCGGCCGGATGGTGCTGAAATCGTAGCCGATCCCCCCGCCCTGCTGCATGGTCAGCGCGGCCTCCTTCAGCATGTCGAAGATGCCGCCCATGCTGTCGGGCACGGTGCCCATGACAAAGCAGTTGAACAGGGTCACCCGGCGGGCGGTTCCGGCCCCGGCGGTGATCCGGCCTGCAGGCAGGAACTTGAAATCCTCGAGCGCGCCGTAGAACTGCTCTTCCCAATGAGCGGGGTCCTTTTCGACGACGGCCAGGGCGCGGGCGATTCGCCGCCAGCTGTCCTCGACAGATCGGTCAATGGGGGTGCCATCCGCCTCTTTCAGGCGGTATTTCATGTCCCAGACCTGTTCGGCGATCGGGGCGGCAAAGCGGCTCATGGCAAATCCTTTGGCAGAAGGGGCGGGTTGAAGCTGACAGAGAACAGTCTACTATTGTCGACAGGCGCGAGGGGCAAGCCCTCACACCACATTTAGCGCACATTGCGACACACACTACCGCACCTAGAGATTTAAATGCCTCAGACCCATCTTATCAAGCTAAGCGTCGGCACCGAAAAAGTCGAGGATCTTGAAGCCTGGCAGGCCTCGGGCGCACAGCGCACACAGGATGGTTTCCCGGTCCACGTAACGCGGATGTGGCCCCGCCGCGAAGCTGATCTGCTTGCCGGTGAAGGCTCTATCTATTGGGTGATCAAGGGCCAAATCCAGGCCCGCCAACGCATCCTCCGGCTGGACGAAGCTGATCGTGGCGATGGCGTCCGGCGCTGCGCCATCGTCCTGGAACCGAAAATTCACCGGGTCGCGCCGACGCAGAAACGCCCCTTCCAGGGCTGGCGCTATCTTGCCCCGGAAGACGCCCCCCGCGATCTTGCCCGCACCCGCGCGTCGGATGACGCGCTGCCTCCCGAACTGAATGCGGCCCTCTCGGAGCTCGGCCTGATCTGAGACGCGCCGGGCAAGGGGGCGCTGCCCCCGCCTCCTGCGGAGACTCCCCCGGAGTATTTGCGGCCAGATGACAGGGAGCGACGCTCTTCATCATCTGGCCCAAAATACTCCCGCCGGAGGCATCCAAGATCCCAAATTCTTGCACCCAGCCGATCACCGGACACTGATCGTTCCGCGGGAATGACAGAACCTGCTTCGCTCCGGCTGACTGGGACAAGCCAGCAAGAGGTCGCGATGTTCCCCTCGCCCAATCTTTTCGCGCTTTGGAAAGCGCCGTTTTCCGGCGATGTCTCGCAGCAAATCGAGCCCCGGCTCTTGTCCGACGATATCGCCGGAGAGCCGGAGGTCGAGGAACTTATCCACTGCCATGTTGCGAGCTATGAGACGCTGCCGGCGGCGCGGCGGGCAGAACAGGACGCGCCGCGCTGAAGTCCTGGCTCAGTCGAGACCGAGCTTGCGGATCAGCAAGCTCAGAGTCTGGCGATCGGTATCCGACATCTCGGCTGTGCGGGCGCGGAACAGGGTCGCCTGGCTTTTCAGCATCAGACCGTCGCGCAGGATCTTCAGGTGGTTGGCCTTCAGCGTTTCCCCGGTCGAGGTGATATCGGCTATTGCCTCGGCGGTGCCGTTCTTCACCGTGCCTTCGGTCGCGCCCTGACTGTCGACCAGCTGGTAATCGGCCACGTCCTTTTCCCGCAGGAATTCCCGCACCAGACGGTGATATTTTGTCGCAATCCGCAGGCGGAACCCGTGTCGCGCCCGAAAGGCCGCCGCCGCCGCGTCGAGATCATCGAGCCCGTCCACATCGACCCAGGCCGCCGGAACCGCAAGGATCAGGTCCGCGAAACCGAAACCGAGTTCGGCCAGAGTTTCGACCCGCTGTTCCCATTGCCCCAGCTTTTCCCGCACGAGGTCCGTGCCCGTGACGCCCAGATGAATGCGGCCGGCATTCAGTTCGCGCGGGATCTCTCCGGCGCTCAGAAGCACCAGTTCGACGCCCTCGATCCCTTCGACCTTGCCGGCGTATTCACGCTCCGACCCGGTGCGGCTAAGACCGACACCATGCTGGCCAAACCAATCGAAGGTTTTTTCCATCAAACGGCCCTTGGAGGGCACACCCAGCTTGATGCTCATGCCCAGCCTCCCAACTCGATCACCATGCCCGGGCGGATCACGCCGCCGACGGCAGGGATGCCTTCGGGGCGGCCCTGGGTCGCACCGAGGACGCGGGTCAGCGCGTCATAGCGCCCCCCCGAGGCCACCGCCGGAAGATCGGGCCGGTTTTCGACCACGAAGCCGAAGACGAAACCGTCGTAGTATTCCATATGCGTGCGCCCGTAGGTGGCTTCGAATTCCAGCGCCCAGGTGTTGACGCCCCGCGTGGCCAGCGCCTCGTTCCGGGCGGCAAGGCGTTCGACGGCGAGGTTGATTGCGGGCAAATCCACCGCGATGTCGCGCAGCCGCTCCAGCGCATTGGGCAGCGTCGCGCGGACCTGCAGGATGGCCTCGATCAATTGCACGTCGCGTTCGGGGATCAACGGTTCGGCCAGATCGGCGCGCAGCGCCTCGATCCGGGCCGAGACCTCTTCGCGGCTGCGCAGCCCGATTTCGGGGGCCGCACCGGCAAAGGGATCCGCAGCGTTCAGCAGCGCAAGCCGCGCCGGCGGCGCAGGCACCCGGCCCGCATAGCGATCAAGCAGCGCCTTGAACCGGGTCGGGCGCCAGATATGACGGCGCAGCGCAGCCTTGCGGACCTCGCTGGTGCGCAGCCCGTCGACAGCTGCCATCAGTATGCCGATATCGCCGGTCATCGCCTTCAGGTTCAGCGGCAGGACCGCGGACTGGATGCGGGCGAAGACCTCGGCATCGGCGCCGACAGGGTCGCTGCCATCGAAGATCTCGAACCCGACCTGGACGTATTCGTTGGCCCGGTCCTCATCTTCTTCCTGGCGGCGAAAGACCTCGCCCGAATAGGTATAGCGCGCTGGCTCTGCGGCTTCGGACATGTGCATCTGCACCACCGGAACAGTAAAGTCCGGGCGCAGCATCTGTTCGCCGCGCAGCGTGTCGCTGGTTGTATAGGCCCGCGCGCGCAGGTCTTCGCCATAAAGATCCAGCAGCGCGGCGGCCGAGACCAGCACCGGGGTTTCCACCGGCAGGGCGCCGGCGGCTTCGAACTGGCCACGCAGGGCGGCCGCACAGGCCTTGATCCGGGCCTTGTCGGGACTGCGATAGGCCATCAGTCCGCGCCTTGCCCCAAAGGAGCCTGCCCCGACGTGTCGTGGCTCGCAATGATCTCGCGGATCTTCGCGACCAGTTCGGACCTGGGGACTTCGTACTGCGAAGGGCGGTCCTTCCACTCTTCCAGCGTCGCGTTTTCGGCGATCTGCGCACCCAGCACCAGGTCCTTGACCTGGACCACGCCATTGGCCTTTTCCTCGGCCCCTTCGATCACGGCCACCGGGCTGCCGCGCTTGTCGGCGTATTTCAACTGGTTGCCGAAGTTCTTCGGATTGCCCAGGTAGACCTCGGCGCGGATGCCGGCCTGACGCAGGTCGGACACGATGGCCTGATAGTCGGCCATGCGGTCGCGATCCATCACGGTCACGACCACCGGCCCTTCGGCCTTGCCACCCAGCCGTCCCTTGGCGTGCAGCGCCGCCAGCAGGCGGTCGACACCGATGGAGACCCCGGTTGCCGGCACTTCCTGCCCGGTAAAGCGTTTGACCAGCCCGTCGTAACGTCCGCCGCCCGCAACCGAGCCGAACTGCCGCTTGCGGCCCTTTTCGTCCAGGATTTCGAAGGTCAACTCGGCCTCGAAGACCGGGCCGGTGTAATAGCCCAAGCCGCGCACGACCGAGGGGTCGATGACGATGCGGTCCGGGCCATAGCCCTGAGCCAGCAGCAGCGACGAAATCGTTTCCAGCTCATCGACGCCTTCTGCACCGATCTCGGACCCGCCCACGGCGGCGCGCAGGTTGGCCAGCGTCTCGGCCGCATCCGCGCCTTGGGAGGTCAGGAAGGCGATCACCGGCTCTGCCTGCGCCTCCTCCAGGCCCACACCGTCGATATAGGCGCCCGAGGCGTCCAGCCGCCCCTTGCCCAGAAGCTGGCGCACGCCCGCTTCGCCAACCTTGTCGAACTTGTCGATGGTGCGCAGGACATCGGCCTGCTGGGTTTCGTCCGCGACACCCATCGCCTCGAGCACGCCATTGAGCACCTTGCGATTATTGACCCGGATCAGGTAATCGCCGCGCGGAATGCCGACCACCTCGAGGCAATCGGACAGCATGGCGCAGATTTCCGCGTCCGCCGCCACCGAAGGCGCGCCGGCCGTATCCGCATCGCATTGATAGAACTGGCGAAACCGCCCCGGTCCGGGCTTTTCGTTGCGCCAGACCGGGCCCATGGCATAGCGCCGGTAGGGAGTCGGCAGGTCGTTGCGGTGCTGGGCATAGACGCGGGCCAGCGGCGCCGTCAGGTCATAGCGCAGGGCCAGCCAGTCGCCCTTGCCCTCTTCCTCGCCGTCCTGCCAGCCAAAGACCCCGGCATTGGGGCGATCCACATCCGGAAGGAACTTGCCAAGCGCCTCGACCGTCTCGACCGCGCTGCTTTCCAGCGCGTCAAAGCCGTAGCGATGGTAGACGGCGGCGATCTTCGACAACATCTCCGTCCGTTCCGTCACCTCTGCGCCGAAGTAGTCGCGGAACCCCTTGGGGGTCTCCGCCTTCGGGCGAGGCGCTTTCTTTACCTTGGCCATCGCTTCATCCTTGCCATTTGGATTGCGACCGGGGCATAGCCCATGGGGCCCGAGGGGGCAAGCGCGGCAACGGGCCGATGCCGCCGACCACCGCCCCCGGGGATCGGCGCAGACAATCGGCGGTGCCCCGCCTTCCCTGGTGCCGAGCGGCCGAAACGACACAGATGGCCGGGTCCGGAACCGGATCAGGGCGACCGAACCCCAGACGGAGGCGGTGATGCAGGAATACGAAGAACGGATTGCCCATCTGACGCGGGCCGTCGATGACCTGTCCGAAGCGGTGGCGCGTCAGCAGGGCGAGATCATGATGCTGACCCGCCGGGTCCAGATGCTGATGGAACGCGAAGCCGCGCGCGAGGCCGAAGGCGGCGATGGCATTTACCTTGGTGACGACCAGCCGCCGCATTACTGATCCCGGCCTCGGAGCCGCGCCCGGCTCAGGCCCGATACAGGCCCGGCACGGCCGCTTCAGATTTCTTCGACCGCCAGGATACCGGGCAGACTTTTCAGCGCGCCCTTGATTTCCGGCGTGACAGGGTAGCCTTCGTTCGCCTTCATCTCGACCTCGCCCCCGCCGGGCAGCGAGGCATTGACCAGGCAGAAATGGATCGGCCCCTTCTGCACACCGCGGACGGTGTCGTTGGCGCGTTTCAACACTTCTTGCACGGCGCTGACCCCGTCGGTTTCCGACAGGAAGATCTTCAGCCCGATGGCACCCGCATCCGCGACAACCCCGTCCATCGGCACGATGCCACGCGCCAGCAGGCGCAACTGGTCGCTTTCCATCGTCGCCTCGACCGTCAGCACCACCTTTTCGCCGTTTTCCAGGAAGTCGCGGCACTGGTCGAGCGTGTCCGAAAAGATCGTGACCTCGTAGGCGCCGGTGGGATCGGACAATTGCGCAAAGGCGAAACGGTTGCCGCGCGCCGACTTGCGCTCCTGCTTGCCGGTGACGATGCCCGACAGCTTGGCGACCAGCGCGCCGCCCTCGGCCAGCTTGGCGACCTCGTCCAGGGTCTTCACCTGCTTGCGGCGCAGCGCGCCCATGTAGTCGTCCAGCGGGTGGCCCGACAGGTAGAAACCGATCGCCTTGAATTCCTCGGCCAGGCGTTCGGCGGGCAGCCAGTCGTTCACCGGGCTCAGCCGCGGTTCGGGCAGGTCGTCGCCCGCCTCGCCGAACAGGCTGACCTGGTTTGAGTTCTTCTGCTCCCAGATCGCCGCCGAATAGGCGACCAGCGCATCGAGGCTGTCAAAGACCCGACGGCGGTTGCGGTCGAGTTCATCAAAGGCCCCTGCCCGGGCCAGCATCTCGAGCGGGCGCTTGCCGACCTTCTTCAGCTCGACCCGGCGCGCGACATCGTAAAGCGTCGCGAAGGGTCGGCCATCGCGCCCCTCGACCACCAGCTTCATCGCCTCGACGCCGACGTTCTTCAGCGCCCCGAGCGCATAGACCAGCGCCCCGTCGCGCACCTTGAAGGTCGCATCCGAACGGTTCACGCAGGGCGGCGTATAGGGCAGGTCCAGCGCCTTCTTCACTTCCTGGAAATAGATGCCCAGCTTGTCCGTCAGGTGGATATCGCAGTTCATCACGCCGGCCATGAATTCGACCGGGTGGTTCGCCTTCAGCCAGGCGGTCTGGTAGCTGACCACCGCATAGGCCGCCGCGTGGGACTTGTTGAAACCGTAGTTGGCGAATTTCTCCAGAAGGTCGAAGACCTCGGTCGCCTTCTTCTTGTCGACGCCATTGGCCGCCGCACCCTTCTCGAATTTCGGGCGTTCGGCGTCCATCGCCTCCTTGATCTTCTTGCCCATGGCGCGACGCAACAGGTCGGCGCCGCCAAGCGAATAGCCCCCCATGACCTGGGCAATCTGCATCACCTGTTCCTGGTAGACGATGATGCCCTGGGTTTCCTCCAGGATGTGGTCGATGGTGGGGTGAACCGAGGTGATCTCGCGCTTGCCGTTCTTGACCTCGCAATAGACCGGGATGTTTTCCATCGGGCCGGGCCGGTAAAGCGCCACAAGCGCCACGATATCCTCGATGCAGGTGGGCTTCATCTGCTTCAGCGCATCCATCATGCCGGTGGATTCCACCTGGAACACGGCGACGGTCTTGGCGCGGGCGTAAAGGTCGTAGGTCTTTTCATCCTCCAGCGGGATGAGGTTGATCTGGTTCTCCGCCCCCGGCGCGGGTTCGTAAAGCTGGGTACCGTCTGCGGCGACATGCAGCGGGCGCCCGCTTGCGTGGATCTGTTCGATCGCGTTCTGGATCACGGTCAGGGTCTTCAGGCCAAGGAAGTCGAACTTCACCAGACCGGCCTGTTCGACCCATTTCATGTTGAACTGCGTCGCCGGCATGTCGGATCGCGGATCCTGGTAAAGCGGCACCAGGTGGTCCAGAGGGCGGTCCCCGATCACCACCCCGGCCGCGTGGGTCGAGGCGTTGCGCAACAGCCCCTCGACCTGCATGCCGTACTTCAGCAGCCGGTCGACGACCTCTTCGTTGCGGGCCTCTTCGGCCAGGCGCGGTTCGTCCAGCAGGGCCTTTTCGATGGAAACGGGTTTCACGCCCTCCACCGGGATCAACTTGGACAGCCGGTCGACCTGGCCGTAGGGCATCTGCAACACGCGCCCGATGTCACGCACGGCGGCCTTGGACAGCAGCGCACCGAAGGTGATGATCTGACCGACCTTGTCGCGGCCGTACTTCTCCTGCACGTAGCGGATCACCTCTTCGCGGCGGTCCATGCAGAAGTCGATGTCGAAGTCGGGCATCGAGACCCGTTCGGGGTTCAGGAACCGCTCGAACAGCAGGCTGTAGCGCAGCGGGTCAAGGTCGGTGATCGTCAGCGCATAGGCGACCAGCGAGCCCGCACCCGACCCCCGCCCCGGCCCGACGGGAATGTCGTGATCCTTGGCCCATTGGATGAAATCCGCAACGATCAGGAAGTAGCCGGGAAAGCCCATGCCCTCGATGATGCCCAGTTCGAAATCGAGGCGTTTCTGATAGTCCTCGACCGAAACCGCATGGGGGATCACGGCCAGGCGCTTTTGCAGGCCCTCGTTGGCCATGCGGCGCAATTCAGCCACCTCGTCATCGGCAAACTTCGGCAGGATCGGGTCGCGGCGATAGGCCATGAAGGCGCAGCGTCTGGCGATCTCGACCGTGTTCTCGATGGCTTCGGGCAGATCGGCGAACAGGGTCGCCATTTCCTGCGGACTCTTGAAATAATGCTGCGCGGTCAAGCGGCGGCGCGGCTGCTGCTGGTCGACATAGGCGCCATCCGCGATGCAGATCAGCGCATCATGGGCCTCGTACATCGCGGGTTTGGGGAAATAGACATCGTTGGTCGCCACCAGCGGCAGATCCATCGCATAGGCCATTTCGACGAAACCGCGTTCGGTCTGGCGTTCCGCCAGCGGCAACCCGTCTTCTTCGGGGTGGCGCTGCAATTCGACATAAAGCCGATCCGGGAAGGCGGCGGCAAGGCGGCTCATAAGCGCCTGCGCCTCGGGGCGGTTGCCGTTCTGCAGCAATTGCCCCACCGGGCCCAGCGCCCCGCCCGACAGGCAGATCAGCCCGCCCGCGTGGGCTTCAAGCTCTTCCAGCGTGACATGGGGCAGCTCTCCGCGATGCGCGATATAGAGGCAGGAGTTCAGCTTCATCAGGTTTTCGTAACCGGATTCGTCCTGGGCCAGCAGAACCACCGGCGCGGGGGGCCTGGGACGTTCGCCCGGCTCGGGGCGGTGCCATTGCAGATCGACCTGGCAGCCGATGATCGGCTGCACCCCGGCCCCGGCAAGGGTGACGGAAAACTCAAGGGCCGCGAACATGTTGTTCGTGTCGGTCATGGCAAGGGCCGGCATCCCGGAGGCTTCGCAAAGCGCCGGCAGCTTCTTCAGCCGCAGGGCGCCTTCCAGCAGGGAATATTCGGTATGGGTGCGGAGGTGGATGAATCGGGGGGCGCTGCTCATCGCGCGACCCTATGCCCGGCCCGGCAGCGCGGCAAGATCGCAGACCGGCGTTTTCGGCGCGCCCTTGTGGCGGGCCAGGGTCACCGTTAACTCAACCCCTTGAAAACAAGTATGCCTACCTTTCGGGCTAAGTTTTCCTTGCGGCATGTCCGCGCCGGGGGCAAGGTCGGTCGCATGGCCAATCTCGACCTGACCTTACTCTTGTCCGCGCTTTCCGATCCGACCCGCCGGGCGGTGGTTGAACGGCTGACCCACGGGCCGGCAGCGATCAAGGAACTGGCCGCCCCGTTCGACATGGCCCTGCCGTCATTTCTGAAGCATATCGATGCGCTGGAACGCGCCGGGCTGCTGACCAGCTGGAAGGAAGGGCGGCAAAGGTTCTGCCGTCTGAACCGCCTGTCGCTGGATCCGGTCAGCGACTGGCTGGCCGATCAGCAGGGCCGTGTACGTCCCTATGACCGGGAAGGCATGGAAATGCCGGAAGGCGACAGCCCGGCCCCGGATGCCGATTCCGCCCACGATGCAAACCCGCCCCCCCCGAACCGCCGCAACCCAAGGAGGGCCCTGCCATGACTTCGGATCTCGACCTCACGCTGACCCGCATCATCCCGGCCCCGCCGCTGACGGTCTGGCGCTGTTGGATCGAAGCCCCTTTGTTGATGAAATGGTTCACCCCGGCCCCGGTGCGGACCCTGGCGGCGGATGTCGATCCGCGCCCCGGCGGGCGGTTCCACACCCGGATGGGCCTGCCCGACGGCACCGAGGTGGATTCCGAAGGCTGCATCCTGACTGCCGAACCGGGCCGCAGCCTGATCTTCACCGATACCATGTCGCAGGATTACCGCCCCAATACCCAGCCCTTCATGTCCGCGCGCCTGTCCTTCCGCCCCGCCCCCGGCGGCACCATCTACGAAGCGCTGATCCTGCATGCCGATGCCGAAACCCGGCAGCGGCACGAGGAGATGGGCTTTCATGAAGGCTGGAGCCAGGCCACGGACCAGTTGAGCGACCTGGCAGCATCGCTTAACAATTAGGCCATTTCCCGGCGTCAGATCAAAAATTCGCCACATCAGACCTTGCAAGGACAGGGTTGCATGTCTTTGATGGGTCGAACTGTTTCGCCGCCCCCCTTCCGCCGCATCGGGGGGGCCTTGCTGGCTGGGGTAACGCGGTGGATGATATCTGCATGACACTCTCCTTTCACCTGAACGGAGACCGGGTGGACCTTCGGGACGTTCCGCCCACGACAACGCTTCTGGACTGGCTACGGATCGATCGGGGGCTGACCGGGACAAAGGAAGGCTGCAACGAAGGCGATTGCGGCGCCTGCACGGTGATGGTCACCGGCGAGGACGGGCCGAAGGCGCTGAACGCCTGCATCCTGTTCCTGCCGCAACTTCAGGGCAAATCCGTGACCACCGTCGAAGGGCTGACACCGGCCGAGGGCGGCCTGCATCCCGTCCAGCAGGCCATGGTCGACGAACATGGTTCGCAATGCGGGTTCTGTACCCCCGGTTTCGTCATGTCGATGGCCACGGCGCAGATCACCGGCGAAGCCGATCACGACCTGACGCTGGCGGGCAACCTGTGCCGCTGCACGGGCTATGCCCCGATCATCCGCGCCGCGGACAAGGCCGTGACGGCGCCGGTGCCCGCCCATCTGCCCGCCACCTTCCGCATGCCGGTCGAGCCCGAGGGCACGGCGTTCCAGCCCGAAACCGCAGACGATCTGGCAGCCTGGTACGCCATGCACCCGCAGGCGACGCTGGTCGCCGGGGCCACCGACCTTGGCCTGCATGTCACCAAGGCCATGCGGGACCTGGGCGAGGTCGCCTTCCTGAACCGCTGCGCCGATCTGAAAGGGATCGAGGTCACCGAGACCGAGATCCGCATCGGTGCCATGGTCACCTTTTCCGAGCTTCTGCCGGTCATCACGCCCATCCACCCCGGTTTCGCGACCATGCTGAAACGCTTTGCCTCCGTTCAGGTGCGCAATGCCGCGACCGTGGGTGGAAATATCGCCAATGGTTCGCCCATCGGGGACAGCCCGCCGGCCTTCATCGCGCTTGGCGCGCAGGTGCATCTGCGCAAGGGCGAGGAAAGGCGCAGCCTGCTGGTCGAGGAGTTCTTCCTTGAATACGGCAAGCAGGACCGGGCGCCCGGCGAATTCGTCGAGGCGATCAGCATTCCGCGCCAGCCCGACCGGCTGGCCTGCTACAAGCTGTCCAAACGCGCCGATCAGGATATCTCGGCCGTCTGCGGCTGCTTCAACATTACGGTCGAGGACGGCGTGGTCACCGACGCGAAAATCGCCTTTGGCGGCATGGCGGGCGTGCCCAAGCGCGCGACGGCGGTCGAGGCCGCCATCACCGGCCAGCTCTGGAACGAGACGATCCTTGCCACCGCCGCCCCCGCCTGGGCGCAGGATTTCCAGCCGCTCAGCGACATGCGGGCTTCGGCGGACTACCGGCTGACCTCGGCGGCCAACATGCTGGAACGCTACCTGCTGACCGACATGGGACAGATGACGACCCTTGCGGAGGTTTCGGCATGAACGATCAGGTTCGCAAACCCCTGCCCCATGACGCCGCCCCCCTGCATGTGACGGGCGAGGCGCGCTATGTCGACGACATCCCGATGCCGGCGAATTGCCTGCACCTGGCCTTCGGCACCTCGCCCGTGGCGCGGGGCGTGCTGAAATCCATCGACCTCGCCCCGGTGCGCGCCGCGCCGGGTGTCGTCCGGGTGATGCTGGCCGAGGATCTGCCCTTTGCCAACGACACTGCCTCGGCCCCGGTGCATGACGAGCCCCTGCTGTCGACCGGCAGCCTGAATTTCGTCGGTCAGCCGGTCTTTGTCGTAGCCGCCACCAGCCACCACGCGGCGCGCTTCGCGGCCCGGCAGGCGGTGATGGAGATCGAGGAAGAGACCCCGATCCTGACCGTGGACGCGGCGCTGGCCGCCGAAAGCTATATCGAACATCCGCCGCTGACCTGGACCAAGGGCGATGCGAGCGCCGCGATTGCCGCGGCGCCGCTGCGCCTTGAGGGGCGCTGCGAGATGGGCGGGCAGGAGCATTTCTACCTGGAAGGCCAGGCCGCGCTGGCCCTGCCGCAGGAGGGGGGCGACATGATCGTCAATTCCTCGACCCAGCATCCAACCGAGATCCAGCACAAGGTGGCCGAGGCGCTTGGCCTGCCGATGAATGCCGTGCGGGTCGAAAGCCGCCGTATGGGCGGCGGGTTCGGTGGCAAGGAAAGCCAGGGCAATGGCCTGGCGGTGGCCTGCGCGGTGATGGCGCGGGCGACCGGACGTCCCTGCAAGATGCGCTATGATCGCGACGACGACATGCAGATCACCGGCAAGCGACACGATTTCCGCATCGATTACGAGGTCGGCTACGACGAGACGGGGCGCATCCTGGGTGTGGATTTCCGTCAGTACACCCGCTGCGGCTGGTCACAGGATCTGAGCCTTGCGGTGGCAGACCGGGCGATGCTGCATGCGGATAACGCCTATTTGCTGGAAAACGTGCGGATCGAAAGCCATCGCCTGCGGACCAACATGTGTTCGGCCACTGCCTATCGCGGGTTCGGCGGGCCGCAGGGGGTCGTGGGGATCGAGCGGGTGCTGGATCATCTGGCCCATGCCCTCGGGATGGATCCGGTGGCGGTGCGGCAGGTGAATTACTATGCCGATTACACGCCGGAGAGCGCAATTGGGGGCGCTGCCCCCGCGCCTGCGGCGCCCCCCCGGGATATTGTCGACAGGGAAACGGATCTGACGTCTCGCGGCGCGGTCGGCGCCTTGTCCGAGGGCGCGGCCGTGGCGCCACCGCCGGGGGCGCAGACAACGCCCTATGGGATGCCGATCGAGGATTTCTGTCTTGGGCGGCTGACGGAGGCCCTGCTGGAGAGCAGCGAATACGCCGCGCGCAAGAGGGCGATTGCGGAATGGAACGAAGCCAACCCGGTCCTGAAGCGCGGTCTTGGGTTTTCGCCGGTGAAGTTCGGGATTTCCTTCACACTGAGCCATCTCAACCAGGCCGGGGCATTGGTGCATGTCTATCAGGATGGCTCGGTCCATCTGAACCATGGCGGGACCGAGATGGGACAGGGTCTGTTCCAGAAGGTCGCTCAGGTCGCCGCAAGCCGGTTCGGTATTTCGATGGAGATGGTGAAGATCACCGCCACGGATACCGCCAAGGTGCCCAATACTTCGGCCACGGCGGCCTCGAGCGGGTCGGATCTGAACGGCATGGCCGTGAAGGCCGCCTGCGACACCCTGCGCGACCGGATCGCGGGCGTGGTGGCCGAGTTGCACCAGGTGCGTGTTGAAGAGGTCGTTTTTCAGGGTGGTGAGGTTCTGGCGGGTGGCAATGCCCTGAGCTTTGCCGAGGCGGCGCAGCTGACCTATCAGGCGCAGGTCAGCCTGAGCGCCACGGGGCATTACCGCACCCCGGATCTGAGCTGGGACCGGATGAAGGGGGCGGGCAAGCCGTTCTTCTATTTCGCCCATGGCGCGGCCCTGACCGAGGTGGTCGTTGACCGGCTGACCGGCGAATACCGCATCCTGCGCGCTGATATGCTGCATGAAGCGGGCGAAAGCCTGAACCCCGCGCTGGATCTCGGTCAGGTCGAGGGCGCCTATGTGCAGGGCGCCGGCTGGCTGACCACCGAGGAGCTGGTCTGGGACGGCAAGGGCCGGCTGCGCACCCATGCGCCTTCGACCTACAAGATCCCGGCCGTGTCGGACCGACCGAAGATCTTCAACGTCGCCCTGTGGGACGAACCGAACCCGGCCGCGACGATCTATCGGTCGAAAGCGGTGGGGGAGCCGCCCTTCATGCTGGGGATCTCGGCCTGGCTGGCGTTGTCGGATGCGGTCGCGGCCTTTGGGACCGCCTATCCGGTGCTGGATGCGCCGGCGACGCCCGAGCGCGTGTTGGCTGCGATCAATCGGGTGCGCGGTGTTTGACCGCGATGCCCTGGCCGATGCGCTGACCCGCGCGCCGCGCGTGGTGCGGGTGGTCGTCGCCTCGGCTCGTGGATCGGTGCCACGCGGGGCGGGGACGGCGATGATCGTCGGCCCCGATTTCCTGATCGGCACCATTGGTGGCGGCACGCTGGAACACGAGGCCATGGGGCGGGCGCGTGGCCTTGTCACCGATCTGCTGGAAAAGCGCGCGCTTGGCCCGGACCTTGGCCAGTGCTGTGGCGGGGCGGTGAGCCTGCTGTACGAAATCTACGATGCCGCGCGGCTGGCGACCCTGCCCGAGACGGTGATCGCGCGGCCCCTGCCCGGGGGCAGCGACGCGATGCCCTTTGCGGTCAAGCGGGTGTTGGCGGGCGCACGCGGCGCGGGTGATCTGCCGCACCCCGGGATCATCGCGGGCTGGATGGTCGAATCTGTTCTGCGCCCGACGCGCCAGATCTGGGTCTGGGGCGCGGGCCACGTTGGTCGGGCTGTGGTTTCCGTACTGGCGCCCCTGCCCGGCTTCGCCCTGACCTGGGTTGATACGGGGGCGGAGCGGTTTCCGGCGTCTGTCCCGGCTGGTGTCACCGCCCTGCCCGCCGCCGATCCGGTGGTGCTGGCGCAGCATGCGCCACCGCAGGCAGAGCATCTGATCCTGACCTATAGCCATAGCCTTGACCTTGCGCTGTGCGATGCGCTGCTGACACGCGGCTTTTCGGCCTGCGGGCTGATCGGCTCGGCCAGCAAATGGGTGCGGTTTCAGCGCCGGTTGCGGGACCTCGGCCATGCCCCTGCCCGGATAGCGCGCATTTCCTGCCCGATCGGCGATCCGTCCATCGGCAAACATCCGCAAGAGATTGCCGTAAGCGTCGCGGCAGAGATACTTGGACGACAGGCGCATCAAGACGCCATCAGGGAACGGGAAGCGTGACGCGAAGTCTTCTTTCAATCAGGGGCCTGACCAAGGCCTATCCGGGGGTCGTCGCCAACGACGATGTCTCCTTCGAGATCCAGCCGGGCGAGGTACACGCGTTGCTGGGGGAAAATGGCGCTGGCAAGTCCACGCTGGTCAAGATGATCTATGGGCTGGTGAAACCCGATCAGGGCGAGATGGTCCTGGGCGGCACGGTCTACAGCCCCGGCGAACCGCAGGAAGCGCGGGCGCGGGGCGTGGCCATGGTGTTTCAGCATTTCAGCCTGTTCAACGCGCTGAACGTGGCCGAGAATGTCGCGCTTGGCATGGCCGAACCGCCCGGGACGCGGGAGCTGGCGGAAAGGATCCGCACCGTTTCGGAACAATACGGGCTGCCGCTGGATCCGTGGAAGCTGGTCGGTGATCTGTCAGCCGGAGAACGCCAGCGGGTCGAGATCATCCGCTGCCTTCTGCAGGATCCCAAGCTGCTGATCATGGACGAGCCGACCAGCGTTCTGACCCCGCAGGAAGTCGAGATCCTGTTTGCCACCCTGCGCAAGCTGAAGGCCGAGGGGACCTCGATCCTGTACATCTCGCACAAGCTCGAGGAAATCCGCACGTTGTGTGACGAGGCGACGATCCTGCGGCTGGGCCGCAAGGTGGCGACCTGCACACCGCGCGAAGTGACGGCGGCGCAGATGGCCGAACTGATGGTGGGCTCCGAATTGCACCGCCCCGAACGCGCGGCAACCACGGTGCCCGGTGAGGTACGGCTGGCGCTGAATGGGCTGTCGGTCGCCTCTCCGGGCCAATTCGGCACCGCATTGAAAGATGTTACCCTGACGGTGCGCGCCGGTGAGGTCCTGGGCCTTGCCGGGGTTGCAGGCAACGGGCAGGACGAACTGCTGGCCGCCCTGTCGGGCGAGATCATCGCGAAACCCGGCATGGTCGTGCTGGACGGGCGGGAAATTGGCAACAAGGGGCCGGGGCAGCGCCGCCGTCTGGGATTGCTGACCGCGCCCGAGGAACGGCTGGGACATGCGGCCGCCCCGGACATGAGCCTGACGGAAAATGCCCTGCTGACCGGGGCCGAACGCGAAGGGCTGATGTCCAACGGGTTCCTCAACTGGCCCAAGGCGCGGGATTTCGCGGCGCGGATCATCGAGCGGTTCGATGTGCGCACACCGGGCACCGAAACCGCCGCGCGGGCCCTTTCGGGGGGGAACCTGCAGAAATTCGTCATTGGCCGGGAAGTCATGCAGCGCCCGGACGTCCTGGTGGTGAACCAGCCGACCTGGGGTGTGGATGCCGCCGCAGCGGCGACGATCCGGCAGGCATTGCTGGACCTCGCCGCTGGTGGCGCCGCCGTGGTGGTGATCAGTCAGGATCTGGACGAACTGATGGAGGTCTCGGACAACTTCGGCGCGCTCAACGAGGGCCGTCTGTCCGAGATCCTGCCGGCGGCGGGTCTGACAATGGAGAAGATCGGGCTGATGATGGGCGGGGCCCACGGAATGGAGGTGGCCCATGTCTGAATTTGATCGGGCCGTATCGCGGGTGGAAAACTGCGCCTCCGGCGGGAGTATTTCCGGCCAGATGACAGGGAACCGCGCATGCTGAGGCTGGAGAAGCGGCCGCAGCCGTCGCGCACGCTGAGCTATGTGACACCGGTGCTGGCGGTGCTGATCACCATGGTCGCCGGGGGGCTGCTGTTTGCGCTGCTCGGCAAGGATCCGGTGGCGGCGATCCGCACGATCTTCTGGGATCCGTTGTTCGGGGAGTTTGCCTTTTACTATCGCCCGCAGTTGCTGGTGAAGGGCGGGCCTTTGATCCTGATCGCGCTTGGGCTGAGCCTTGGGTTCAAGGCCGGGATCTGGAACATCGGCGCAGAGGGGCAGTATATCATGGGCGCCATTGCCGGCGCCGGGGTCGGGCTGGCCTTCTACCCGCTGGAAGCGTGGTGGCTGTTCCCGCTGATGGTGATTGCCGGGGCGCTTGGCGGATGGGCCTGGGCGATGATCCCGGCCCTTCTGAAGGTGCGGTTCGGGACCAACGAGATCCTGGTGAGCCTGATGCTGGTCTACGTGGCCGAGAATTTTCTGGCGTCGATGGCGATCGGGGCGATGAAGAACCCCGAGGGCTTCGGGTTTCCGGGGTCGCGCAATCTTCAGCAGTATCCGTCGGCCCATAACGCCGAAATCATCGCCGGGACCGGCATGCACTGGGGGGTGGCTGCGGCCTTCATCGCCGCGATCATGGCCTATGTGCTGATGAACCGGCACATCCTTGGCTACCAGATCCGGCTGACCGGGGACGCGCCACGGGCTGCGAAGTTTTCCGGCGTGAAGCCGGCGAGGCTGGTACTGTTCTGCTTGGGGACCGCCGGGGCGCTGGCCGGGCTCGCGGGGTTCTTCGAGGTTGCGGGGCCGGCGGGCCAGATCACCACCGGGTTCAATGTCGGCTACGGGTTCACGGCAATCATCGTCGCCTTTCTTGGCCGGCTGCATCCCTTCGGGATCGTGCTGGCCGGGCTGCTGATGGCGCTGACCTATATCGGCGGCGAAGCGGCACAAAGCACGATGCAGCTGCCGGCGGCGGCAATCCAGGTTTTCCAGGGCATGTTGCTGTTCTTCCTGCTGGCCGTCGATCTGCTGACCAATTTCCGGGTGCGCCTGGACAAGAGAGAGGCCGCCTGATGGACCTGGGTGCAATCAATCCGCTGCTGCTGGCGGCCTCGCTGATGGTTGCGGCCACGGCCGTGATGATCGCGGCCGTGGGCGAACTTGTGGTCGAGAAGGCCGGTGTGCTGAACCTTGGCGTCGAGGGCATGATGATCACCGGGGCGATCTGCGGCTTTGCCGCTGCGGCCACCACCGGGTCGCCGATGATCGGCTTTGCCGCGGCGGCCGGGGGCGGCGCGCTGCTGGCGCTGCTGTTCGCGCTGCTGACCCAGGTTGCCCTCGCCAACCAGGTTGCCAGCGGGCTGGCGCTGACCCTGTTCGGGCTGGGCATGTCGTCGCTGATCGGGCAGAGCTATGTCGGGGTCAAACCTCCGCCGACGCCCGATCTTGACATCCCGCTGCTGTCGGACATCCCGGTTCTGGGACCCGTGCTGTTCAGCCATGACCTGATGGTCTATTTCGGGCTGGCGCTGGTTGCGGCCGTCTGGGCATTCCTGAAGTACACGCGCGGCGGGCTGATCCTGAAAGCCGTGGGCGAGAACCACGCCGCGGCCCATGCGCTTGGCTACAAGGTAGTGCGGATCCGGGTGCTGGCGATCCTGTTCGGCGGCGCCTGCGCCGGTCTGGGCGGCGCTTACATCAGCCTGATCCGCGTGCCGCAATGGACCGAGGGCATGACCGGCGGCGCCGGCTGGATCGCCCTTGCACTGGTCGTCTTCGCCAGCTGGAAACCCTGGCGGGTCCTGCTGGGCGCCTACCTGTTCGGCGGCGTCACCGTGCTGCAGCTGAACCTGCAGGCTGCAGGACTTGCGATTCCCGCAGAATACCTTTCCATGTCACCATACCTGATCACCATCCTCGTGCTGGTCATCATGTCGGCAGACCGCAGCGCAGCCCCGGCTTCGCTCGGGCGCACTTTCCACGCCTCGCAATGACGCGGCGACAAAACCAAGGGGAGCAAGTAATGCTTATCAAGAAAAGAACCTTCCTGACCGGGGCGGCAACCGCGCTCGGGATGACGGCACTGGCCAGCGGCGCGGCCTTTGCGCAGGACGACAAGACGAAGGTCGGCTTCATCTACGTCGGCCCGATCAACGACGGCGGCTGGTCCCAGCACCACCACGAAAGCGCGCTGAAGATGATCGAGGAGATCGGCGCCGACAAGGTCGAGATGGTCTACCAGGAAAACGTGCCCGAGGGCCCGGATTCCGAACGGGCCATGACCCAGATGGCGCTGAACGGGGCGGATATCATCTTTTCCACCTCCTTCGGCTACATGGACCCGACGCTGAACGTCGCGACCAAGTTCCCGGACGTGAAGTTCGAGCACGCCACCGGTTACAAGACCGCGCCGAACATGTCCGCCTATTCCGCCCGCTTCTATGAAGGGCGCGCCGTCCAGGGCACCATCGCGGGCAGCATGACCAAGAGCAACACTATCGGCTACATCGCCTCGGTGCCGATTCCCGAAGTCGTGCGCGGCATCAACTCGTCCTACATCCACGCCAAGAAGGTGAACCCGGATGTCGAGTTCAAGATCATCTGGCTCTACACCTGGATGGACCCGGCGAAAGAGGCGGACGCCGCCCGGACCCTGATCGAACAGGGCGCAGACGTGATCCTGCAGCACACCGATTCCACCGCCCCCCTGGCTGCGGCACAGGCGGCTGGCGACGTTATCGGCTTCGGCCAGGCGGGCGACATGGCGGAATACGCCCCCTCGCCCCGGGTCTCTTCCATCATCGACAACTGGGCGCCCTACTACACCGCGCGCGTGCAGGCGGTCATGGACGGCACCTGGGAAACCCATTCGGTCTGGGAAGGCATCAACACCGGCATGGTCGGCATCGGCGAGATCTCCGACGTGGTGCCCGAGGACGTGAAAGCCGCCGCGCTGGAGATGAAGGACGCGATCTCGGCCGGGGAATACCATCCCTTCACCGGTCCGCTGAACAAACAGGACGGCACGCCCTGGCTGGCCGAAGGCGAAGTGGCGGATGACGGCACCCTCGCCGGCATGAGCTTCTACGTTGAAGGCCTGGAAGGCGACATCCCGCAATAAGCGCGGCGTCTTTCACAAGATTTAGCCCCGTCGGAGAGATCCGGCGGGGCTTTTTCATTCCCGGCAAAGGTGCCGCGCGCGTGGGCTGCGCGGTCACCGGACCCCGAAGGGTCCGGTTCGGGGCGCTCAGGCGTCCAGGCGGATGGTGGTGTTCTTCGGATCATAAGGGCTGTCTTCGGTGATCTCCGCATCCCAAAGCTCATTGAACATCTTCACCTTCAGCTTCGTCCCCGGCACCGCAAGCGCAGGCGCGACATAGCCCATGCCGATACTTTTCCCGAAGGCCACCGAATAGCCGCCCGAAGTCAGGCGCCCGACCTTGGTCGCACCGTCGTAAAGCGCCTCGCGGCCCCAGGGATCGGCGTCGTCGGGGCCGTCGATCAGCAGGGTGACGCATTTCGACCGCACGCCCAGCGCTTCCATCGCCGCCTTGCCGTGGAAATCCTTGGACAGGTCGATGAAGCGCGGCAGGTCAGCTTCGGCCGGTGTCGCGTCGCGGCCAAGCTCGTTGCCGAAGGCGCGGTAGGATTTCTCCTGACGCAGCCAGTTCTGAGCGCGGGCGCCGACCAGCTTCAGGCCCAGCGGCTCACCGGCCTTCATCAGCGCATCCCATAGATGGTTCTGCATTTCCATCGGGTGGTGCAGTTCCCAGCCCAGTTCGCCTGTGTAGGCCACGCGGATGGCGTTGACGGGCACCATGCCCAGTTCGATCTGGCGGGCCGACAGCCAGGGGAAGCGCTTGTTCGACAGGGCCGTTTCCGGGTCCGCATCCCGGATAAGGGTCTTCAGCAGGTCGCGGGATTTCGGCCCGGCGATGGCGAAGACGCCCCATTGGGTGGTGACATCCTGCACGATGACCAGCTTGCCGGTCTTCGCCATGAAATCCTCCGCCGACTTCAGCAGGTAATCCTGGTCATAGGCGGTCCAGGCCCCGGCGGAAACAAGGTAATAGCTGTCTTCGGCGTTGCGCACGATGGTGTATTCCGTGCGCGTGGTGCCGGCGCTGGTCAGCGCATAGGTCAAGTTGATGCGGCCCACCTTGGGCAGCTTGTTGCAGGTGAACCAGTCCAGGAATTCGGTCGCGCCGTTGCCCTTGACCGTGTGCTTGGTGAAGGCCGTGGCATCCACCAGCCCGACGCCTTCGCGGATCGCCTTGGCTTCCTCCACCGCATATTGCCACCAGCCGCCGCGGCGGAAACTGCGCGCGGCGTGGTCGTCGAAGCCTTCGGGCGCATAGTAGTTCGGGCGTTCCCAGCCGTTGACGTGGCCGAACTGCGCCCCGGCCGCCTTCTGGCGATCATAGGCCGGCGAGGTGCGCAGGGGGCGGGCCGCCGGGCGTTCCTCGTCCGGGTGGTGCAGGATGAAGACATGCTCGTAGGCTTCTTCGTTCTTGGCCACGGCGTACTCCGTGGTCATCCAGTTGCCGTAGCGCTTGGGGTCAAGGCTGGCCATGTCGATCTCGGCTTCGCCGTCCACCATCATCTGCGCCAGGTAATAGCCCGTGCCGCCCGCCGCCGTGATCCCGAACGAGAACCCTTCGGCCAGCCACATGTTGCGCAGGCCCGGCGCGGGGCCGACCAGCGGGTTGCCATCCGGCGTGTAGCAGATCGGACCGTTGAAATCGTCCTTCAGGCCCACGGTTTCGGAACTGGGCAGACGGTGGATCATCGACATGTATTCCTCTTCGATCCGGTCCAGATCGAGCGGGAAGAGGTCGGCGCGGAAACTGTCGGGCACACCATAGGCAAAGCGCGCCGGGGCGTTGCGTTCATAGGGGCCAAGGATCCAGCCGCCGCGTTCCTCGCGCACGTACCATTTCGCATCGGCATCGCGCAGAACCGGGTGCTCTGCCCCGCCCTGCTGGCGGTAGGCGACCAGCGCGGGGTCGGGTTCAGTGACAATGAACTGGTGTTCGACCGGGATCGCCGGGGTCTTGATCCCCAGCAGCTTTGCGGTGCGCTGCGCATGGTTGCCGGTGGCAGTGACGACGTGCTCGGCAGTGATGACGGCGGTTTCCTCGGAGGGCACCAGGTTGCCGCCCTTCTCGACCATCTTCGTGACGCCGACCTGCCATTCCGACCCGGTCCATGTGTAGCTGTCGACCTGCCATTTGCGTTCGATCACCACACCGCGCTGACGCGCGCCCTTGGCCATGGCCATGGTGACATCGGCAGGGTTGATATAGCCATCGGTCGGGTGGAAGATCGCGCCCTGCAGCCCCTCGACATTGACCAGCGGCCAGCGCTCCCTGATCTGCGCCGGGGTCATCCATTCATAGGGCACACCAGCAGTTTCGGCAGTGCTGGCATATAGCCTGTATTCGTCCATCCGCGACGTGGTCTGGGCCATGCGCAGGTTCCCGACCACGGAAAAGCCCGCGTTCAGCCCCGTTTCCGCCTCGAGCGTCTTGTAGAAATCGACCGAGTACTTGTGGATATGGGTGGTCGCGTAGCTCATGTTGAACAGCGGCAACAGTCCGGCCGCATGCCAGGTCGATCCGCTGGTCAGCTCGTCCCGTTCCAGCAGCATGACATCCTGCCAACCCGCCTTTGCAAGATGATAGGCGATCGAGGTCCCGACGGCACCGCCGCCGACAACCAGGGCCTTGACGTGGGTTTTGATGGCGGAATTCATGGCGCACCTTTCCTGATGGAGGCCGGATCCTGTTGCAGGCCCGAGACTATGAGACATCCCGGTCGTGCCGGGTTCAGGAAAGAGGTTTAGCAGCAATTGCAGACGGCGCAGGGTCCAGCCGACCAAATCCACGCCGAAACCGACCTTGGCAAAGATTCCGCCCCGGACACCGGAGATGCCGGCGGATCGACGTCGGATTTCCCGCGCGATGCGGTGAAAAAAGCCGCCTTGCGCGCGGTTTGCCCCGGTCTTCGTGCAAGGACGGCGGATCTGTGGATCAAAACGTGACGTTGCCCGGCTGTAGAAAGTCTGTTTTGGGCTGTCATGCCGGCGATCAGGATTATATCAAGCTCCGGAGTGGATGCGCGCGGCCCAAATCCGCCGCGGCACCGGACAACAGAGGGAGTGACCGCCAATGAAGGTACTTGTACCTGTCAAGCGCGTGATCGATTACAACGTGAAAGTCCGCGTCAAGGCGGATGGAACGGGCGTCGATCTTGCCAATGTGAAAATGTCGATGAACCCGTTTGACGAGATAGCCGTCGAAGAGGCCATCCGTCTGAAAGAAGCCGGCAAGGCCGATGAGGTCATCGCGGTTTCCATCGGTGTGAAACAGGCGCAGGAAACCCTGCGCACGGCCCTGGCCATGGGTGCGGATCGCGCGATCCTGATCGTGGCCGCCGACGATGTGCATCAGGATATCGAGCCGCTCTCCGTGGCCAAGATCCTGAAAGGCGTCATCGAAGCCGAAGAGCCGGGCCTGGTGATTGCCGGGAAACAGGCGATCGACAACGACATGAATGCCACCGGCCAGATGCTGGCCGCGCTGACCGGCTGGGCCCAGGCGACCTTTGCCAACAAGCTGGACATCGATGGCGACAGCGCCGTCGTGACCCGCGAAGTGGACGGCGGCCTGCAGACCATCAAGGTCAAGCTGCCCGCCATCGTGACGGCCGACCTGCGCCTGAACGAACCGCGCTATGCCAGCCTGCCCAACATCATGAAGGCCAAGAAGAAGCCACTGGATGAAAAGACGCCCGCCGACTATGGCGTGGACGTCACGCCGCGGCTTCAGGTGGTCAAGACCTCTGAACCCGAAACCCGCCAGGCCGGCGAGATGGTTGGGTCGGTCGATGAACTGGTGGCGAAACTCAAAGAGAAGGGGATCGTCTGATGGCCGTTCTTCTGCTTGCTGAAATCAACGATGGCGTCCTGGCGATGGATGCCACTGCCAAGACCGTCACCGCAGCCCAGAAGCTGGGCGAAGTGACGCTGCTTTGTGCCGGTGCCAAGGTGGCGGATGCCGCAGCCGAAGCTGCGGGCATTGCCGGTGTCGCCAAGGTGCTGGTGGCCGAGGATGCGCTGTACGGTCACCGTCTGGCCGAACCCGTGTCGTCGCTGCTGGCCAAGCTGGGCGCGGACTACGATCACATCGTGGCACCGGCGACCACCGACGCCAAGAACATCCTGCCGCGCGTCGCCGCGCTGCTGGACGTGATGATCCTGAGCGACGTGACCGGGGTCGTCGATGGCGATACCTTCGAACGCCCGATCTATGCCGGCAACGCGATACAGACGGTCAAGTCGCTGGATCCCAAGAAGGTGATCACCTTCCGGACCTCGACCTTCGACGCGGCCGGCACCGGTGGCTCCGCCCCGGTTGAAAGCGTGGAAAGCGCCGAAGATCCCGCACTGTCGGAATGGGTCGAGGACAAGGTTGCGACCAGCGACCGCCCCGAGCTGACCAGCGCCGGTGTTGTCGTTTCGGGTGGCCGTGGCGTCGGATCCCAGGAAGATTTCGCGCTGATCGAGAAGCTGGCCGACAAGCTGGGGGCCGCTGTCGGTGCCTCGCGTGCGGCGGTGGATTCGGGCTTTGCGCCGAACGACTGGCAGGTGGGCCAGACCGGCAAGGTCGTGGCGCCCGAGCTCTACGTGGCCGTCGGCATCTCCGGTGCGATCCAGCACCTTGCAGGGATGAAGGACAGCAAGGTCATCGTGGCGATCAACAAGGACGAAGAGGCGCCGATTTTCCAGGTGGCCGATTTCGGCCTGGTCGCTGACCTGTTCGAAGCCGTGCCTGAGCTTATCGAGAAGCTTTGAGGCCCGCCAAGGCCTGAGCCAAGATTGAAAGGGTCCGCCGGTATGGCGGGCCTTTTTTCGTTGTCCTCTGAGGGACCGAGGGCAATGCGGTCGGGTTTGGCGCCGGGGGCTCTGCCCCCACGCCCGGTGACCGCTCGAGGCGGTCGCCGGGCGTTCCCCCGGGATATTTTCAACAGGGAAACCATGGGGAACTAGCGGGCACGGCGCGTGCGTTTGTCGGACAGGATCGCAGTCAGGGGGTCGATCAGCATTTCGGCCGCCAGTTCGTGTGCTGCGGGGGGAAAGTGGCGGGCCGCCGTGGCGGCTTCGTCCGGGGCGAAGAACATGCCCTGGGTGCCACGTTCAAGGAGCGCGGAACTGGGGATCGTATAGGCGAAGCCTTTGGTCAGGGTGGAAATCCGGGTCAGCATGGCTTCGGTGACAAGTGCGGCTGACAGGCTGGGAAGGAGATCAGGCCGGGGTTCTGGCAACGCCGCCGATTGTTTCCGAGGGGCCTGCGCGGCGAACCAGAAGCCGAGGACCGGTGGGGCTATCCGGTCGAGGAGCATTTCCATCTTGAGCACCCATGTCTCCTGCAATTCTCGGCGCAGGCTGGCAAAGGCGTCGGCGTCGCAGGCGCACAAGGTGGTCAGCATCTGCCCGACATGGTGGAAGCCGGTGAAGTCGAAGTTCGGGAACAGGCCCTGCAACAGGCCGGTCGCATTCAGAAAGCGGTCATTGCGCATAGGATGGACCGAATAGTACCTGTTTGACATATTCAGCGCCCCGGGCATGCGCAGCACCACCGCCCGCGCGCAATTGACGATTTCCAGCAACGCCGGATCCGACAGGAAGACATCCGGGCCGGCATTGGCGATGCCGAGGTTCACCACAGGCAGACCGAAGTCTTCTTCCAGCATCCCCGGGAAGGGCCGCGCGATGTAGCGGCCATATGTCTCGTCTCCGCCAAGGCAGGCCAGGTAATCGCCCTTGAGCGCCCGCGCCGGACCGCGAAACATCTGTCGCGATGCCCCGTAGCGACAGGGAAAGTAAGCAAGCCCGCCATGGCCCGGCTGTTCGATCGCGATGATGCACCCCCCGACATGCTGTCTGAGGCCAAAGGGTGACCGAGAAATCTTGCTCTTTGCCTAAACGCTGCATTTTAAGGGTTTACGCCGCGCTCCGACCGTTGGTGCCAGTCAAGACTGAGGCTGCGCATGCGGTGAAGGCTTGCGGGGGGCGACGCATTTCTCCACATTGCGCGCAAGGCAGCAGCAGGAGAGCCCGATGGAAATCAACAGGATCGGTGTGATCGGCGCGGGGCAGATGGGCAATGGCATTGCCCATGTCATGGCGCTTGCAGGCTATGAAGTGCTTTTGAACGACATCAGCCAGGAGGCGCTGGATCGCGCCGTGGCAACGATTTCGCGCAACCTGGACCGTCAGGTCAGTCGCGAGAAGATCTCTCAGGAGGCAAAAGACGCCGCCATGGGGAGAATCTCGGTGACGAAGGTGCTGGCGGACCTCGGGCCCACCGACCTGGTGATCGAGGCGGCCACGGAACGCGAAACCGTCAAGGAAGCGATCTTTCAGGATCTCTTGCCGCACCTCGCACCGCATACGATCCTGACCTCGAACACCTCTTCGATCTCGATCACGCGGCTGGCCAGCCGCACGGACCGGCCCGAGAAATTCATGGGGTTCCATTTCATGAATCCCGTGCCGGTGATGCAGCTGGTCGAGCTGATCCGGGGTATTGCCACGGATGCAGAGACCTTTGAGGCCTGCCGAAAAGTCGTCGAAAAGCTGGGGAAATCGGCCGCGAGCGCCGAAGATTTCCCGGCTTTTATCGTCAACCGCATCCTGATGCCGATGATCAACGAAGCGGTCTATACGCTTTATGAGGGCGTCGGCTCGGTCCAATCCATCGACCTGTCCCTGAAATTGGGGGCGAACCACCCGATGGGTCCATTGGAGCTGGCAGATTTCATTGGTCTTGATACCTGCCTGGCGATCATGAACGTGCTGCATGACGGGCTGGCGGATACCAAGTATCGCCCCTGCCCCCTGCTGACGAAATATGTCGAAGCCGGCTGGCTGGGACGCAAGACTGGGCGTGGGTTCTATGATTATCGGGGCGAGACCCCGGTGCCGACGCGCTGACGCTTTTCCGCCGGGGCCCCTGACGACAGGGCGCCCGGTGGCCTTTGCTATTCTTCTTGCGCGGACAACTCCAACGGCGCGCTCTTGCGCAAGGCGCGCAGATCCTCGACCCCAAGGGGGCCTGCGGGTTTCGCCAGCCGCGCCCTGGTGACCCAAAGCAGCCGCTGTTCGGCCCGGGTGATCGCCACATAGGCCAGCCGTTTCCACATCGGTTGCCCGGCTTCGGTCCGACCGGCCCGGAAGGCGGCGTAGATGTCCGGGGCAAAAACCTGCACGTCGGACCACTGCGAGCCCTGCGCCTTGTGGATCGTCACGGCCGCCCCGTGCAGGAAAGTGGCGCCCATTCGGGCGGCAAAGGGGATGAAGGGTTCTTCCTCCTCGGGGCGTTCGATCTTGACGATCGAAGCCGCCGAGACCTGCGGATTCTCTGCTCCGACCACGTGAAGACGTGAAAAGCCGGGCTTTGATCCCGGGCCGAGGTAGATCACCTGAGCGCCCTTGATCAGCCCGCGCGCCTCGAGGTCCAGACGTTTCTTGCGGTGCTTCAGCGGCAGTTCGATCCCGTCGCAGATCAGCGGCTCGCCCGGCAGCAAGGCGTCTTCGGGGGCGCCATGGACATTGCGGAAGGCGTGGATCAGGCGGATGCGCGTCGCATTGCGCCAGACCAGCACCGGAGAGCGCGCCATCAGGTCGGATTCCACCCGCGAGGCCCAGACCACGCGCTCGTCCCGCGCGGCGGCCTCTTCGATCATCCGTTCGAAACGGTAGAAATCGACCTGCGGATCGGCCAGCGCATGGGCCAGGTCCAGGATCGGGTTGTCGGCGTCCTGCCGGTGCACCCGGCTCAGTTCCAGCCGCGCCGGTTCGGGCAGGCTTTCAAAGACCATCTGGCCCGATTGCCCAACCGGGGCCAGCTGCGCCGGGTCCCCGAACAGGACCAGATTGGGAAAGATCTCTCGCAGGTCGTTGAACTGCTTTTCGTCCAGCATCGAGGCTTCGTCGACGAAACCAAGGTCCAGCGGGTCATCGCGGCGCTTCCAGCCGGTTATGAAATCTGACCCGCGCAGCCCCGCCATCGCCAGCGCCGCGGGGACCGAACGGTGCGTCTCGTAGCTGAGCTTGGCGCGATCCAGTGCCTCTTCGGTCAGGCCCTCGATCTCGGGCTTTTCACCGCGGCCTTCCAGCCATTCGGCGATCTTTTCGTATTCCGGATCGTAGACCGGCGTGTAGAGAATGCGGTGGATCGTCGTCGCCGGAACGCCGCGCAGCCGCAAGACCGAGGCGGCCTTGTTGGTCGGGGCAAGGATGGCGATGCTGCGTGCGTCCTTGGCCCGTTTAGGCTCGTAGTCGCCCGAGACCAGCGCGAGGCCCGCAGCCTCGGCGGCGCGGGCAAGTTCGCTCAGCAACAGGGTCTTGCCGGAGCCCGCCTTGCCGATAACCGCCAGCACGCGCGAGCGGCCCTCCTGCAAAGGCTGGGTCGTGCCGTTTTCCAGATCGATACCGGCCCCGCGCAGGGTTTCGGCGATCCGGTCGAAGGCTTCGGCCTGGTCATGGGAAAAGGTCACGGCGGGCAGCGTCATGGTCGGACGCTACAACCTGCCGCCCAAAAGCGCCAGAGAGCCGGGGGGCTGTCCGGGCAGGTTCTGACGGCTTCCGTCCCGGACAAGAGCGCTCCCTTGCGCGCGCGGCGAAGGGCGCAGGCCAAGCGACCGTTCAACGCGCGGGGAATTGCCCCCCCCGCGCGGCGTCACTCATCGGTCAGTGTTTGCGATACCCCGCCGGAGGGGAAGACGGATAATACTCGGGTACAGTGCGCCGCGAACCGCTGGCTTCGGTTCGTTTGCGCAGGATCTCTTCCTGCGTGACCCGCGTCGCGATGGCCAACTGGTCCACCACCCGCGTCATGCCGCGATCCTTGGCCGCCTCCTGAAGATCCGCCAGCACATCGACCATCCATTGATCCAGCGCCACCCTGGGAAAGGGAGACGGATTGATGTCGATCCCGTAGTCATTGCCAAGTCCCATAACATCTCTCCACCATGTCGGGGAAACGGCCCCCTGCCCTGCAGCCCGTGCAGTATCCCCGACTCGGCCATCAGTCTTGGCCCCTCCGGCTTAACAAAAAGTTAGGACCGGGCCTCCAGAACGTCTTCAACTGTTCTCAACCCGGCGCGGGGGGCCTGGACCAGAACCGCCATGTTGCCCGGTTTATGCTGATTCTGGCGCATCTTGGTATGGGCACGCGGGATGTCGTCCCAGGAAAAGACCTCGGACATGGCCGGGTCGATCCGGCGTTCGATCATCAGCCTGTTGGCGGCGGCGGCCTGTTTCAGATGGGCGAAATGGCTGCCCTGAACGCGCTTCTGATGCATCCAGAGGTAGCGCACGTCGAAGGTGCAGTTGAACCCCGAAGTCCCGGCGCAGATGACGATCATGCCGCCCTTCTTGCAGACCAGGGTCGAAACCGGGAAGGTCGCCTCGCCCGGATGCTCGAACACGATATCGACATTATTGCCCTTGCCGGTGATGTCCCAGATCGCCTTGCCGAACTTGCGCGCCTCGGTGAACCAGGCCTTGTACTCGGGCGTATTGACCGTGGGCAATTGCCCCCAGCAGGAAAAATCCTTGCGGTTGATGACGCCCTTGGCCCCCATCCCCATGACGAAATCACGCTTGTCCTCTTCCGAGATCACGCCGATCGCATTGCCCCCCGCCGCGTTGATCAACTGGATCGCGAAGGACCCGAGCCCGCCGGACGCCCCCCAGACCAGGACGTTCTGGCCCGGCTTCAGCTCATGCGGGTGATGGCCGAACAACATCCGGTAGGCGGTCGCCAGGGTCAGCGTGTAACAGGCACTTTCCTCCCAGGTCAGGTGCCTGGGGCGCGGCAGAAGCTGCTGCGCCTGGACGCGGGTGAATTGCGCGAAACTGCCATCGGGGGTTTCGTAGCCCCAGATCCGCTGGCTGGGCGAATACATCGGATCGCCGCCATTGCATTCCTCGTCGTCGCCATCGTCCTGATTGCAATGGATGACGACCTCGTCCCCGACCTTCCAGGTCCTGACGCTGGACCCGACCGCCCAGACCACGCCGGACGCATCGGAACCCGCGATATGATAGTCCGCGCCATGCCCGTCGAAGGGAGAGATCGGTTCCCCGAGACCCGCCCAGATGCCGTTGTAATTGACCCCTGCAGCCATGACGAGCACCAGCACTTCGTGGCTGTCGAGGCTTGGCGTATCGACGACCTCTTCCTGAAACGAGGTTTCGGGTTCGCCGTGACGGTCGCGCCGGATTGCCCATGCGTACATCTTTGCCGGCACATAGCCGAGCGGCGGCAGTTCCCCCACCGGGTAAAGATCCTTTTCCGGTGCGTCATAGGGCGCGATGCCCCGATCCGTATCCAGTGCCATGGGCCTCTCTCCTCAAGCTCAGAATGCCGCGATGCAGAATCGGCGGATTAACTTGGGGATATTATCCTACACGCAACTTTGCAATAAATTTTTATACTATTACGAAATATTGTGTCTTGTCTAATTTCCCTGTCGGGGCGGTTTTGCCTTTTTTCATGGCTTGCCACGGCTTCACTGACCACCGTATGTCTGCCGGCTGGCCAAACTGCGCCGCAGGATATGGTATGCTTTCCCGACCCAGCCGCTGCCGCGCCGCAGCGAATTGACAGGGGTCTTTTCTTTCCTGTATGTGCCATAATTGATAATTAAGTTTCACGCATAATAGGGCGAGGCACGACATGACTGAGACATCGCAGCGGGATCGTCCCTGGCTGATCCGCACCTATTCCGGCCATTCCACGGCCGCGGCCTCCAACGCGCTCTACCGGGGCAACCTGGCACGCGGACAAACCGGGCTTTCGGTGGCCTTCGACCTGCCGACCCAGACCGGCTATGACAGCGATCACGTGCTGGCCCGGGGCGAGGTCGGCAAGGTCGGGGTGCCGATCTGCCACCTCGGCGACATGCGCGCGCTTTTCGATCAGATCCCGCTGGCAGAGATGAATACCTCTATGACGATCAATGCCACGGCGCCCTGGCTGCTGGCGCTCTACATCGCCGTCGCCGAGGAACAAGGCGCCGATCCCGCCGCGCTTCAGGGCACCGTCCAGAACGACCTGATCAAGGAATACCTCAGCCGGGGTACCTATATCTGCCCGCCCGAACCCAGCCTGAAGATGATCGCCGACGTGGCCGAATACTGCTATGCCCATGTGCCCAAGTGGAACCCGATGAACGTCTGTTCCTACCACCTGCAAGAGGCCGGCGCGACGCCCGAGCAGGAGCTGGCCTATGCCCTGGCCACCGCCATCGCGGTGCTGGATGCGCTGCGCCCCCGCGTGGCCGAAAAGGACTTTCCCGGCGTCGTCGGGCGCATCAGCTTCTTCGTCAATGCCGGCATCCGCTTTGTCACCGAGATCTGCAAGATGCGCGCCTTCGTCGATCTCTGGGACGAGATCACCGCCGAACGCTATGGCATCGAGGATCCGAAATTCCGCCGCTTCCGCTATGGCGTGCAGGTCAATTCCCTTGGGCTGACCGAACAGCAGCCGGAAAACAACGTCCCCCGCATCCTGATCGAGATGCTGGCCGTGGTGCTGTCCAAGAACGCCCGCGCCCGCGCCGTGCAGCTTCCGGCCTGGAACGAGGCGCTTGGCCTGCCGCGTCCCTGGGATCAGCAATGGTCGCTGCGGATGCAGCAGATCCTGGCCTATGAAACCGACCTGCTGGAATACGAGGACCTCTTTGACGGCAACCCGGCGGTGGACGCCAAGGTCGCGGCGCTGAAACAGGCCGCCCGCGCCGAGCTTGCCAATCTGGGCGCCATGGGCGGGGCCATCGGGGCGATTCCCTACATGAAGGCGCGGCTGGTCGAAGCCAACGCCGAACGGATCGCCCGGATCGAATCCGGCGAAACCACGGTCGTCGGCGTCAACCGCTGGCAAGAAGCCGAGCCTTCGCCGCTTCTCGGCAGCGATGGCGGCATCCTGACCGTGGACCCCGCGGCAGAGGCCGATCAACTGCACCGTCTGGCAGGGTGGCGCCGTCAGCGGGACGCTGACGCGCTGCGGGCAGCGCTCGATGCGCTGCGCGCAGCGGCTGAGGCGGGTGAAAACATCATGCCGGCCTCGATCGCCGCCGCCAAGGCAGGTGCCACGACCGGCGAATGGGCCGCCACCATGCGTGCCGTGCATGGCGAATACCGCGGCCCCACCGGGGTGGCAGCCGGCCAGTCCAACCGCACCGAGGGCCTCGAAGACATCCGCGCCGAAGTCGACGCGGTCAGCGACCGCCTGGGCCGCCGCCTCAGCTTCGTGATCGGCAAGCCGGGACTCGACGGCCATTCCAACGGTGCCGAACAGATCGCCTCGCGGGCGCGTGATTGCGGGATGGAGATCGGCTATGACGGCATCCGCCTGACGCCTGAGGAAATCGTGGCCCGCGCCCGCAACGCCCATGTGCTGGGACTGTCGGTCCTGTCCGGCTCGCATCTGCCCCTGGTCGAAGAGGTCCTGACCCGCCTGCGTGCCGAGGACCTTCAGATCCCGGTCGTCCTCGGCGGGATCATACCGGAGGCGGACGTGGCACGGCTGACCGCGCTTGGTGTCGCGGCAATCTACACGCCGAAGGATTTCGAGCTGAACCGCATCATGCGCGATGTCATCACCCTGGCCGACCCGGACGCCGGCCCCGATCTCAACCCGGTCAAGGCCTCGGCCTGACCCTCCCCGCCGGAATAGCGCACCCGGCTGGAAGGCCCTGCTATCCGTGCTATCCTTGCGGATGGGAGGAACCGGGATGAAGCACCAACCAGGCGGCCCGAGCAGCCGACAGATCCGCGTGACCGGCCGGGTGCAGGGCGTCGCCTTTCGCGCCTGGACCCGTGGGCAGGCCCGCAAGCTCGGCCTTGCGGGCTGGGTCCGCAACGACGCCGACGGTTCGGTCACTGCCCTGCTGCACGGCGAGGCCGCTGCCGTCGAAAACATGATCAACGCCTGCTGGACGGGCCCCGGCGCGGCCGAAGTCCGTGACGTGCAGGCCACCCCCGCCACGCCGCCCGAATGGGATGATTTCCGCATCCTGCGCTAAGGCACCTTGCATCCGGCCCCCGGTCACGCTTCCCTTGCCGCAGCCCGAACTTGCGCTCTACCGCGCCGCGCTGGTCACGGCGCAGGTCACCGGCACCACCCGCGTTCCCCCGCGCGATGCGGCCACATTCCGGATTCCGGCAGGCAGCTTCTTTCGCATTTCCAGCATCGAAGGGGCGCAGGTCGGGGATCTGAACCTGTGGAACGCCAACGACCTGTCAGAGCGGTTCTATTCCGGCAAGACCCGCGCCCTGCACGGCACCCATGTCGGAACCGGAGACCGGCTCTGGACCAGCTTTCCGGCGTTGCGCCCCATGGCGACCATCGTCGAGGACAGCCTTGGGTGGTACGGGATCGACCCACATGGCGGTTCGGTGCATGACGTGATCGGCACCCGCTGCGATCCCTATACCGGCGCGCTGCTGTCAGGCGGACACTACCATCATTGCTGCCATTCCAACCTGACCCGTGCGCTGGCACAAGCGCTCGGGCTGCCGCTGGCCGAGGCGGAACAGCATGTGCATGATGTGCTGAATGTCTTCATGTGCACCGGCTTTACCCGCGACACCGGTCAATATTTCATGAAGGCCAGCCCGGTGCGCCCCGGCGACCAGATCACCTTTTTCGCGGAAATCGACTTGCTGGGGGCCCTGTCGGCCTGTCCGGGGGGCGATTGTTCGGCCGAACATTCCAGCGACAGCGCGCCCTGTTACCCGCTTCAGGTGGACTGCCTGACGCCAGATCCCACCGCGCTGGAAGGATGGACCAGCCCCGCGCCGTCAAGCTATGATCGCAGCCACGGGGTCTGATGCGACGCCCCAGCAAGCGGGGCGCCGCGATGGCGTCAGCAGTACCGTTCGACCGCCACAAGCTGGCCATCGCCATAGCGGTCGCCATGGGCGAAACCGGCGGGCAGCAGGCGGTCTATTTCAGCCAGGTCTTCGGCGCTCAGCGTAATGCGCGCGGCATCAAGCCATTCCGCCAGGTGCGCCGCCGTCCGGGTCCCCGGGATCGGCACCACGTGGTCGCCCTGCGCCAGAACCCAGGCCAGCGCGGCACCGGCCACGGACCAGCCCTTGCCCTGCGCCCAGTCGCGGAAGCCGTCGATTGCCGCAAGGTTGGCGGCGTAATTGGGCGGGGTAAAGCGCGGGTTGGAGAGGCGGAATTCGCCCTCCTTCATCTGCGCGGGATCGACCGAAGCCTCGCCGAACATGCCCCGCGCCAGCGGCGAGAAGGCGACGAAGGTCACGCCCAGCCGGGCGCAGGCCTGAATGACACCCAATTCCGGCTGGCGCGACCAGAGCGAATATTCGTTCTGCACCGCCGTGACGGGATGCACCGCATGGGCGCGGGCCAGCGTATAGGGGGCGATTTCCGACAGGCCGTAGCCTTTCGTCAGACCTTCCTCGATCAACCGGGCCATGGTCTCGGCCAGTTCCTCGGGCGGGGTCTCGGGGTCGTGACGATGAGCGTAGAACAGGTCCACGCTGTCCAGCCCCAGCCGTTCAAGCGAGCTTTCCAGTTCGGCCCGCAGGTAATCGTAGCTGTTGTCGATCCGGCGCGGCGGACCGGGGACGATCGACGCCTTGGTCGCGATCACCAGATCCTCGGGCCGCTTGCCCCCAAGGAACCGCCCGATGATGTTTTCCGAGATCCCCATGCCATAGATATTGGCCGTGTCCCAAAAGGTGATCCCGGCGTCGAGCGCGGCCTGAAGCGTCGCCTGCGCGGTCTCTTCATCGGTGGGCCCGAACATGCCGGAAATCGACATGGCGCCGAAACCGACGCGGGGGATCATCAGGCCCGTGCGGCCCAGTTCGATCTTGTCAAAGCTCATGCGAATGCGGCCTCCAGGGCGATTTCGACCATGTCGCCAAAGGTCTTTTCGCGATCCTCGGACGGCAGGGCCTCGTGGGTCAGAAGGTGGTCGGACACGGTCAGCACGGCCAGCGCGCGGCAGCCGTGACGGGCGGCCAGATTGTAAAGCTCGGCCGCTTCCATTTCGACGCCGAGGATACCGTGGCGGGTCATCTGTTCGTTCAGGTCGGGGCGTTCGTCATAGAAGACATCCGCCGAATAGATCCCGCCGGCATGGACGGCGACATCCCGCGCCGTGGCCGCGCGGTGAGCCGCCGCCAACAGGCTGTAATCGGCGCAGGGGGCAAAGTTCATTTCCTTGAAGATGCCGCGCGACGGGGTCGACAGGGTAGTCGCGGTCATCCCAAGGATGATGTCGCGCACCTTGACGCTATGCTGCATGCCGCCACAGGACCCGATACGGATCAGGGTCTTGGCGCCATAGTCGCGGATCATCTCGTTGACGTAGATCGACAGCGACGGCATCCCCATGCCGGTGCCATGAATGGTGACGCGATTGCCCTTCCAGGTCCCGGTAAAGCCCAGCATACCACGCACTTCGTTGACCAGTTCGACATCGTCCAGAAAGGTCTCGGCGGCCCAGCGGGCGCGATAGGGGTCGCCGGGCAGCAACACGGTTTCGGCGATCTGGCCGGGGGCGGCTCCGATATGGATGGTCATGACTTGGCCTCTCAAAACGAATAGACGCGCCAATGCGCGCCGGGATCTGCCGCGCAGAGTAAGGCCTTTGACCGGAGGCGCAAGAGAGGGGGCGCTGGCTGCGCCGGCTTTTCCTGCGCCCTCGGGAGCCCACACTGGCCAGAGGTCCGCAGGGCGAGACTGAGAGGGTTCAGGGCACGTAGAAACCGCCATAGCCAAGGCGGCGTTCCGGCGCGGGGACCGAAACCGTGGCTTCCGGTTTTACACCTTCCGTCTCGTAGACCTCGTGCTTGGCCGGGGCGCGGTAGCGGGCGCGACCGCAGTTCAGCCGCTCGAGCCGGGTTTCCCCCTCGACGATGCGGCAATTGCGCGACGGGCTCTGCGTGCCGGTGGTGATCTTTCCCTGCGCCGGGGGCGGCACGAGGTCCTGTCGGTAGGCCAGTTCGAACCGCGGCGCGAGGTCTTCGCCCGGCGTGTAGCGTCCCGTCAGATCGGCCGTCACGGCGGATCCGGTCGGCAGGCCACGGGTCACCTCTCCGGTCAGGGAAAAGGTCCCGATCCCCTGCGCCGGGCGGCTTTCGCTGGCCGGGTAGTGGAAAATACTGAACCGCGTGCCGTAGCTGAAGCCCATCCGCCCGCGTCGTGTCCAGGAAACATAGCTGTCCATGCCGGGACGCGGCACGGAGGTATCGTCCAACCCAAAGCGTGTCGCGGTATAATCGGCGAACGGCAGGTAGAGGTTGCTGCCAAAGACAAGGTCCCCGTTGCCGAGGCCACTATTGGCAGCGCGTTCGTATTCCACCCCGAGGCTGACCTGGCTCAGCACCTGGTCCGAGGCTGCCTTGCGCCCGAAATCGAGATAGGCGTTCAGCCCGAAAACGCTTTGCCCCGACAACGCGCTGCGCCAGGCCTGCCCGAGGCTGAGCGTCACGTCGTTGCTTTGGGTGTTGCCGCTATAGCCGAGACTGACATGGGTGAACCCCTGCCCCAGCCCGAGGCCGCCCAGCCGGGTCCGCCCCTGCGGCGCCAGCAGATCAAGGTTGAGGCTGGCCCAGTCGCGCTGCATCACCAGCGAGGAACTGCCGCTTGGCGCATAGGAGATGGCTCCGGGCCGCAGCAGGATCGTCCCGGTCTCCTGGGACAGCGCCGCAGAGCCGAGGAACATCGCGCAACAGCTGGCCAGAAGGGAGGAGGCTTTTGGCAGCATGGGACAGTAGATGGGGCACGAGATGCAAAAGCCAAATGAACGGCCGCACTTTCCCGTGCAATTTTGGCAGGGAATTGCTGAATCCCCGCCGGGCTGGGGGCGCTGCCCCCGGCGCGCGGGGCGCGCGCCATCCCCCGAAGTATTTCCGACAGGGTGAAGCCCGACATGCAAAGGGCCCGCGCCTTTTGACAGGTGCGGGCCCTTTCATGTCGGAGTGCCGGTATCAGTCAGTCGCCCAGGACGACCACATCCAGCGGCGGGAAACCGTTGAAGCCGATCGAGGCATAGGTCGAGGTATAGGCGCCGCAATTGCGGATGATGAACCGGTCGCCTGCGCGCAGCCCCAGCGGCAGATCGACCGGGCGCTTTTCGTAAAGCACATCGGCGCTGTCGCAGGATGGGCCGGCCAGGATGCAAGGGCCGGACAGCTCGTGGTCTCGCTCCGTCAGGAACTGGTAGCGGATTGCTTCGTCCATGGTTTCGGCGAGGCCCGAGAACTTGCCGATATCGAGGTAAACCCAGCGGTGCATGTCGTTGTCGGACTTGCGTGACACCAGCAGCACTTCGGCTGCGATGGCACCAGCTTCGGCAACCAGACCCCGGCCGGGTTCAGCCATGATTTCAGGCACATCGCCGAAACGCTCGGCGATCAACTGCATGACGCGGGCAGCGTAAGAGGTCGGGCCCTGGATTTCCTCGCCATAGAAGGCCGGGAAACCGCCGCCAATGTTGAGCAGGCGCAGGTCGTGGCCAGCGTCGCGGGCAGCCTGCCAGACAGCGGCAACCTGATCGAGCGTGGCGGTCCACATCTCGGCGCGCTTGGTTTGCGAACCGACGTGGAAGGACAGGCCGACCGGCGCGAGACCAAGCGAAACCGCGTAATCCATCAGGCGGATGGCGCCTTCACGGGCCACGCCGAACTTGCGCGACAGCGGCCAGTCGGCCTCGGAGGCATCGACGATCAGGCGGATGTAGACGTCGGCGCCGGGGGCGTGCTCGGCGATCTTTTCCAGCTCCTGCTCGGCATCGGCGGCGAACAGGGTGACACCGGCATTCCAGGCAAAAGCGATGTCGCGGGCCTTCTTGACGGTATTGCCGAAGGAAATGTGGTCCGGATGCGCGCCAAGGCTGAGGCAAAGCTCGATTTCCGCCCGCGAAGCGGCGTCAAAGCCCGAGCCAAGGTGGACCAGACGTTCGATGATCTCGCGCTGCGGGTTGGCTTTCACGGCATAGTGGATACGCGCGCGGCCCAGGCCTGCTTTCAGCGCGTGGAACTGATCGGCCACACGATCAATGTCGAGCACCAGCGTGGGGCGATCGAAGTCGTTCTGACGGATGAAGGTTTCGACACGGGACTCGCGGCGCACGGAGTCGCGAGCCGGGAATTCGGCTACGTAGGCGTTCATGGTCATCTCCAATAGACCCGGCCATATATGACCGCTCACTTCCAAGGGAGACGTTACCGTCGCTACGTAACCGCAGGGGAGTTGAAACCCCTCTCGCCAGAGGCGCGTGCGTTGGCGTCTTGGAGCCGCATATCAGGCCAATCGCGGATTCGATCAAGAGGGAATTTTGCCGGACGGCGAATTTTTTCCGACAGTTTGCCGGAATGCGCGAACACCTGCTCGACAGGGATGCCCTGCGGGTCACCGCGCGGTCTCCCCCTGCCCGGTTCAGCGGTCCGGTCTGGTCGCTTCAGTCTTGCGGTTCCGCTTGACCCGCAAGGCAGACCTTGGGCGGCGCGCCGTCTTCGGTCATGACTTCGACCCCGCAGGTGACACAGCGCTGATACGTCTTGCCGTCCTTGTTCAACGCCCGGTTCAGGCGCCAGCGGCAATTGCGGGTCGAGGGGCTGTACATCTTCCAGGCGACGAACAGGAAGAGCACGATGAAGATCGGGGCGAAAATGACCATGCCTCGTCCTGCCTTTCGTTGGCCCAAATGGCAACCGGCCGAACAGGCCCCCTGCCTGTGCAAATGCACACAGCCCTGAACGACGCCGCGCCATGAGCGCCCTTGAAGAAAGGAAAACCGCGCAGCCGAGGGACTGCGCGGCCGACGGCTCCGGATGGGACAGCAAGCGAACCGCGGTTGGGGACAGCGGTCAAATCGCCGGGGGAGAATGGCCGGGGCCGACGAGACTTTCCTGTAGGAGACCAACCGCGGGGAGACGGTGGCCTTGGGCGGGTCAAGCGGCCGCGGGACTGACGGCCAGGTCGATCAGACCGGAATCCGCCCGGACAGCGGGGGCCTTTGGTTCAGGGAGCCGAGCGCTGCCTCAAGGCCGCGCAACGACAGTCGTCCAGTTGGTCTTTCGGGCAGCACCCTGACGCTGTCCTTGACTGATTCTAATCGATGCTTGCGGCAATGAGGCGTCTGAATACCTCAAGGGCGCTATGCCCGACGTGCAACGTTACCCGCAGATTCCCTTATGGGGAGAGCCAGATAGCAGGAGGAGCGGCCAGAGAATCATGAAACATTGATGTTTTTGAAACGGACTGGTGGCGGCGAGACACCGGTCGTGGTAGCTGCCGCGCGACGACTGCACGATGCAACCCCGCGAAAGGGGACATTCATGAATACTTTGACAGACCACGGCGCCGCCCTTCAGGCCGATCTAAGCCAGCGTTATGGCGTCAGCCAGGACGCGGTTCGCTGCCTCATGGATGCGGTCAGCCGCGGTGGCGGAACCCAGGCGCAATTCAGCCATAACGAACTTGGCGGCATGGGCCAATGGTCTTCTGGCGGCATGACCATGGTTGGCGACATGTTCAACTCCGGTCTGCAGGCGCTGGTGTCGAACCTCTGCGGCGAAATCTCCAACGGGTATTTCCAGGGCGCCTTCTACCCCCCTGCCCCGCAGCGCAGCGGATCCTACCAGGGTCAGCAGCAGGGTGGCCCGTCGATGAGCTTCGGCAATGGGTTCGGTGGCGGCAACTGGTGGCCGGACGAGCTTGGCTCGCCGTCTTCCTCGGGGTCACAGAACAACCTCAGCTACGCGATTTTCCCGAACATGCGCCGCCTTGCGGTCAACCTGAACGGTCAGGTCACGGTCTATGACACCGGCGATCACATGATCGGTGGCGTCGGCCAGCAACAATCGGGTGGGGCCGACTGGACCTTTACCAGCCAGTTCGGAACTGTCTACGTCAGCCAGCTGCGCGTGGTCAGCGGCGGCGATCAGCAGCAACCCGAACCTGCCCCCGCCCCGATGCAGCAGCAGCCGGTGATGCCGGCCCCGGAACCGATGCAGGAACCGGCCCGCGCTCAGCAGGCCTACGGCGCTTCCGGTGACTCGGACGCGATCTTTGCCGCGCTGGAAAAGCTCGGCTCGCTACGCGACATGGGTATCCTCAGCGACGATGAATTCTCGGCCAAGAAATCCGAGCTGCTCGCCCGCCTCTGACCCCGGCACCCCCCAAGCGGGGCCGCGCGCGCCTCAAGCAATACTTGTGCGCGTGACCCAGCCGGGGTAATGGCTCGGCCCTTGGCTGCCGCACCGGACCCGCACGGGGTCCGGTCAGGGCGGCATCAGCGGCGCCGATGCGCCATACGGGAGACCACCCATGGATTACGGCAAGCACGGCGCGCCCAAGGTCGGCAAGAACACCCCCCGCTTCAAGGGCGACACGTCGCGCGACACGGACAAGATCCCCGGCGGGCGCGAAACCAAGGCCGCGCTGCTGGCGCGCATGAAGGCGACCGCCGAAGCCAAGAAGGCCGACAAGGACTGACCTTCGCGCGGCGGTACCGGCCCGCCACCGACCGAAACGCAGAAGGCCCCGGAGGTTTCCCTCCGGGGCCTTTTCGTATCCATGCGGCAAAGCCTCAGACGGTGCGTTCGACCATCATCTGCTTGATGTGCGAAATCGCCGCCGCCGGGTTCAGACCCTTGGGGCAGGTCTTGGCGCAGTTCATGATCGTGTGGCAGCGATACAGCTTGAAGGGATCCTCCAGCTCGTCCAGACGCTCGCCCGTGGCTTCATCGCGGCTGTCGATGATCCAGCGGTAGGCGTGCAGCAGGGCGGCCGGGCCGAGGTAGCGATCGCCGTTCCACCAGTAGCTTGGGCAGGAAGTCGAGCAGGATGCGCACATGACGCATTCGTAAAGACCATCAAGCTTCTTGCGGTCCTCGATGGACTGCTTCCATTCCTTGGCCGGCTTGTTGGTCTTGGTTTCCAGCCAGGGCATGATGCTGGCGTGCTGCGCGTAGAAGTGCGTCAGATCCGGGATCAGGTCGCGGATGACCGGCATGTGCGGCAACGGGTAGATCGTGACATCGCCCTTGATCTCGTCGAGACCGAAGATGCAGGCCAGCGTATTGGCCCCGTCGACGTTCATCGCGCAGGACCCGCAGATCCCTTCGCGGCAGGACCGGCGGAAGGTCAGCGTGGGGTCGATCTCGTTCTTGATCTTGATCAGCGCGTCCAGAACCATGGGACCGCATTTGTCCATGTCCAGGAAATAGGTGTCGACCGTCGGGTTGGCTTCGTCATCCGGCGACCAGCGATAGATCTTGAACTTGCGGACGTTGGTGGCACCCTGGGGTTTGGGCCAGGTCTTGCCGGTCTTGATCCGGGAGTTCTTGGGGAGTGTAAGCTGTACCATATGGCGTCCTCCTTAGAACGTCCGCGCCTTGGGCGCGATTTTCTTGAGCGAGATGCCGCCCTCGTCTTCGGTGGTGAGCGGGTCCAGGACCACCGGACGATAGCTCAGTTCCACCTTCGGGCCGTCGATGCGCGAAATGGTGTGAACGCGCCAGTTGTCGTCGTCGCGGGTCGGGAAATCTTCGTGCGCATGGGCGCCACGGCTTTCATGACGGGCCTCGGCGCCGACGATGGTCGCCATGGCGTTCGGCATCAGGTTGGCCAGTTCCAGCGTTTCCATCAGGTCCGAGTTCCAGACAAGGCTGCGGTCGGTGACATGGACATCCGGAAGCTTGGCCGCGATGGCTTCCATCTTGTCGACACCCTCCTTGAGCGTCTCGGAGGTCCGGAAAACCGCCGCGTCGCTTTGCATGGTGCGCTGCATTTCCAGCCGCAGTTCCGCGGTGGGAATGCCACCCTTGGCGTTGCGGTAGTAATCGAAACGATCAAACGCCGCGTCCACCGAGGCCTGGTTGAGCACAGGGTTGGGCGCTTCGGGATCGACGACCTTGCCGGCCTTGATCGCGGCGGCGCGGCCGAAGACCACGAGGTCGATGAGCGAGTTGGACCCGAGGCGGTTCGCACCGTGAACACTGGCACAGCCCGCTTCGCCCACGGCCATCAGGCCGGGCACGACGGCATTGGGATCGCCTTCGGAGGGGTTCAGAACCTCGCCCCAGTAATTCGTCGGGATGCCGCCCATGTTGTAGTGAACCGTCGGCAGAACCGGGATCGGTTCCTTGGTCACATCGACACCGGCAAAGATCTTGGCGCTTTCCGAGATCCCCGGCAGGCGTTCAGCCAGGGCTTCGGCCGGCAGGTGGCTGAGGTTCAGGAAGATGTGATCCTTGTGCTCGCCCACGCCGCGGCCTTCGCGGATCTCCATGGTCATGGAGCGCGAGACATAGTCGCGCGGCGCCAGGTCCTTGTACTGGGGCGCGTAGCGCTCCATGAACCGTTCGCCTTCGGAGTTGGTCAGGTAACCGCCCTCGCCCCGCGCGCCCTCGGTGATCAGGCAGCCCGAGCCGTAGATGCCGGTCGGGTGGAACTGCACGAACTCCATGTCCTGCATCGCCAGACCTGCGCGCGCCACCATGCCGCCACCGTCACCGGTGCAGGTATGGGCGGAGGTCGCGCTGAAGAAGGCGCGCCCGTAGCCGCCGGTGGCCAGGACGACCATCTTGGCGTTGAAAATATGCATCGTGCCATCGTCGAGTTTCCAGCAGACGACGCCCTGGCATTGCCCGTCTTCCGACATGATCAGGTCGATGGCGAAATATTCGATGTAGAATTCCGCGTTGTTCTTCAGCGACTGACCATAAAGCGTGTGCAGGATCGCGTGGCCGGTCCTATCGGCGGCGGCACAGGTCCGCTGCACGGCGGGACCTTCGCCGAATTCGGTGGTGTGACCGCCGAAGGGCCGTTGGTAGATCTTGCCCTCTTCGGTACGCGAGAACGGCACGCCGTAGTGTTCAAGCTCGTAGACCGCCTTGGGGGCGGAACGGGCGAGGTATTCCATCGCATCCGTATCACCCAGCCAGTCCGAGCCCTTGACGGTGTCGTACATGTGCCACTGCCAGTTGTCCGGGCCCATGTTGGACAGCGATGCCGCGATACCGCCCTGTGCGGCCACGGTGTGGGACCGCGTCGGGAAGACCTTGGTCACGCAGGCGGTGCGCAGGCCCTGTTCGGCCATGCCGAGCGTGGCGCGCAGACCCGCGCCTCCGGCTCCGACAACGACCACGTCATAATCATGCGTTTCGTATTCGTAAGCAGCCATGGGAACCTCGGGTCTTAAAGGGCGATGCGGACCAGCGCGAAGACGCTGACCGCGGCGATGGCATAGGAAAGGCAGGTGACGAAAATCACCAGCAGACGACCGGTAAGGCCGTGCACGTAATCTTCCAGCGCCATCTGGCAGCCATTCTTGAAGTGCATCATGCCGACCACCATGGTCAGCGCCGCGATCACCGCAGGCAGGGGACGCGAATAATAGGCGACGATCTCTTCATAGGTGCCGCCAAGGATGGGGCCAAAGGTGAAGACGAACAGCGGCACCAGGAAGATCAGGGCCACGGAAGACACCTGCATGAACCAGTGATGCTGGGTCCCGGTCTTCGAGGCCCCCATGCCCACGGCGCGCTTGCGGTCGGTCAGATAACGCATGGCTGGCTCCTCAGACGAAGATGATGGTGATGAAGGACAGCACGCCGGTGCCGATGATCACGGCCCAGCCCAGCTTGTCGGCGGATTCGACATCCAGGCAATAGCCGTTGTCCCAGAGCAGATGCCGGACACCCGAAAGCGAGTGAAACCAGAGACCGATCATCGAGAAGAACAGGATCAGGTCACCGATCCAGCTTGTGATCACGTAATCCGCGGTGGCGAAATACTGGGGTCCTGCGGCGGCGGCCAGCAGCCACCATGCGATCAGGAAAGCTTCCACGACCAGCGCATTCCCGGTGATCCGGGTCAGGATGGATGTGACGGAGTTGAGCTGGAACTTGTAGTACTTCCCCAGCATGAAGGGAGAAAGCGGGCGGCTGCCCCGATTCACATCGGCCATGACATGTCCTTTCGGTTTGCCTTGGACAAAACTTCTACCAAAGTTTTCCCCGGTGTCATCCTTTCACGGCGTCGCACCGGCCATTTTCTGCCCCTGAATAGGAGGCATTCTTCCCATCTGTGATCACAAGCCCAAAAGCCGTGATCACAAAACCCGCGAAGGTTAAATCCGACTGATTTGCTTGGTTTTGCCATTGATTCTGCATCCTTTTCGCCTTCGGCAAAAACCGCGCGCCTCCGGTGGGAGTATCTGAAACAGGATGTAGCCGCGCAGGTTGTGCCTTCTCCCGCCCGCTCCAAGCCGGGCCCGAAAGGCGCGACCTCCGCCCATTTCACCCTGTCGAAAATGCTCCTGCCGGAGTCACCCGTCAGAGCGGCATGAGCGCCCAATAATCGAGATCGAGCAGGACGTCCGGCAGGTACTTCCCGTTTTCGCCTTTCAGGGCAAAGGCTTCGCCCCTGCTGATGGCCACCAGGCGCAGCCGGATCGCGCCGACACCCGGCGCATCCACCTCGGCCTTGTCGAGGACCTCGGACCAGGCCCGGATCGTCGTGCCCGCGAAACAGGGGTTGGCATGGGCACCCGCATTCAGCCCCACCACCATCTGCGCATTTGCCAGCCCATTGAAGCTGAGCGCACGCGCCATCGAGATCACATGGCCGCCATAGATCAGCCGTCGCCCGTCCTCGCGCAGGGTGGCGTCGAAATGCACCTTGGCAGTGTTCTGCCACAGGCGGGTGGCCAGCATGTGTTCGGCCTCTTCTACTGTGACGCCATCGACATGGTCGATCTGCTCACCGATCTCGTAGTCCTTCCAGCGATGCGCCTCGCCCGACAGGGTGAAATCATAGCCGGTGAAGTCGATCCCCGGTGGCAACACCAGATCATCGGCGCCAAGGGCCGGCGCCAGATCCGGCACCACGGCCTGGGGCGCGGGGGCATCGGGGTCGCGCTTGCGCAGCATGACCCAACGCACATAGCTCAGCACCGCCTCGCCGTGCTGGTTGCGCCCGGTAGTGCGGACCCAGACCACCCCGGTCCGCCCGTTGGAGTTCTGCTTCAGACCGATCACCTCGGAGGTCGCCCTTAGCGTATCGCCGGCCCAGACCGGCTTCAGCCAGCGCCCCTCGGCATATCCAAGGTTGGCAACCGCGTTCAGCGACACATCCGGCACAGTCTTGCCGAAGACCATGTGAAAGGCTGCCCAGTCTTCCAGGGGCGCCTGGGACAATCCGCAACTGCGCGCGAACTCATCCGAGGAATACAGCGCGTGCCGGGCCGGGTAGAGCGCCTGATAAAGCGCCCTTTCCCCGCCCGAGACAGTGCGCGGAACCGCATGGGCAAGCACTTCGCCCAGTTGGTAATCTTCGAAAAAACGGCCCGGATTGGTTTTCATCAATAGCTGCCGAGCTTGATGTCGGGGGAATAGGTTTCTCCCGCGACATCCTTCACCACGGCCTGGCCACAGCGCATGGTGCCATTGGCCGCGTCAAAGGCATAGGTCGGGTCGCCATGCAGCGCCCAGCCCGCGTTCAGCGCCTTGGTGACCTTGTGGCAGAAGGCCGAGGTGTCGTCTTCGGAGAGGAATCGGTAAAGTTTCATCTGGGGTCCTCAGGATATCTGAAAGGGTTGCGGCCCGAGCCAGCCGTGGATCAGCACGATGACGACGAACAGCACCAGGGTGATCACCGCAAGGCGCAGATCGCCGGCCATCGATCCGCCTGTGGGCGGGCTGTATTCGGGGTGGCGCGCATTGGTCACCACCCAACCGGCAACGGCCCAAAGGATCATGCCACCGAACAGCAGAACCGAGGCAAGGTCGCCGCGCACAAGAAGGTGGGCGGTTCCCCAGAGGATGGCGCCGGTGAACATCGGATGCCGGATCCAGCGTTTCAGCCGCGATTTCGAATGCCCCAGCCCCATCGCCGCCACGGCAAGCACCATCAGAAGGTAGGTCGCGTGGCGCGCGCCAGCCGGCGGGTCGTAGACGGGGATATAGTCGGCGCCCCGGTAGCCGATCACCATCAACACGATGGCCAGAAGGGCGATGATCGCCACCAGTGGGCGCGCCTTCTTTTCGCTGAGGCCGGCGCGCAGGCCGGGGGTATATTCCGACATCAGATGCGGCCAGGTCCAGAGGACGAGGCCAAGGACGATCAGTGCCATCTCGGTGCCTTTCGCAAAGTGGGTCGGACGCAGGTTGATCGCTTCAGCCGCGCGCCGCAATGGCTTCGGCCCGCGCGAGGGTCTTTTTCGCCGTTTCGACATGAAGGTTCTCGACGATCTTGCCGTCGACGACCGCGACCCCCTGCCCGGCGGCTTGGCTTTCGGCAAAGGCAGCGATCTGGCGGCGGGCCAGCGCAATCTCTGCTTGCGCCGGGGCGAAGACCGCATTGGCGATGGCGATCTGCGCCGGGTGGATCAGCGTCTTGCCATCAAACCCAAGGTCGCGGCCCTGTTCGCATTCGGCCCGCAGACCATCTTCGTCCTTGAACTGGTTATAGACTCCATCTGCGGCGATCACCCCATGGGCCCGCGCGGCCATCAGCATGGTCTGCAGCGCCATCTGCATCGGCAGGCGGTCGGAACGGGACCGGCACCCAAGCTCCTTTGCCAGGTCGTTGGTCCCGGCGACGAAGCCTTCAAGCCGCGGATGCGCGGCGATTTCCAGCGCATTGAAGATGGACAGAGGCGTTTCCATCATCGCCCAGATCGGCAGGTCGCACAGCGCCGCCAGGGCGTCGATATCCGCCGCACTGTCGACCTTGGGCAACAGCAGCGCCTCGGCTCCGCAGTCCTTCAGGGCCGCCACATCGTCCGCGCCCCATTCCGTCGCCAAGCCATTGATGCGCACGATCCGCGCGCGATTGCCATACCCGCCCTCGGTCAGCGCCGCGGCCAGGGTTGCGCGGGCCTCGACCTTGGCGTCGGGCGATACCGCGTCCTCAAGGTCGAACAGGATCGCATCCACGTCCAGCCCACGCGCCTTGTCCAGCGCGCGCGGTTTGGAGCCGGGAATATATAGCAAAGAGCGGTAGGGCCGGGTCAACGGATCCATATCACCATCCATCAGGTAAGAATATGTCGGATAGATGGATCAATTTGAGGGAAAAGTACAACCGGAATTCCGCGGTGCCGGGGAATTTCCGGAATCCGACTGGCGCGCGCGGAATAGGGCGGCACTTGGGAACTGATCTTGAAGGAAATTCCGGCTCGCATTCGAGCTGCCCTCAGGAACCTGCCTTGCGTTAACCGGATTTCAGGCTCTGACAGCGCAGACTTGTCCTGCCGGGGTGCCCCGGACCGACAGCTCCGGCGACGGCACGGCATCCCCGACACCTGAACTGCGACCAATGGGCGGACTGTTCCCGAAACCCTGACTACCCGAACAGCAGACCCGTCCCAAAACACCGGCACGCGCGGCGCCGCACCTGAACGGGGAATGACATGGACCTGACGACCCTCTTTTGCCTCCGCCTCAAGTCCATGAAACCGCTTGGCAACCCGAGCCCCCTTCCTGTCCCCCGCCGGGGTCGCGCCGCCCCAATGGCCACCGCGATTGGGGCGCTTGCCCTGGTCCTGATCGGAGCCCCTGCCCTGCGGGCGGAAGACAGCCGCGCCTGCGCGCCCCGGGATGTGGTCCTGAAACGTCTGGCCAGCGGCTATGGCGAGACCCGGCAATCCATCGGTATCGGCAGCAACAATTCGATGATGGAGGTCTTTGCCTCACCGGAAAGCGGAAGCTGGACCATCACCGTCACCTCGGCCAAGGGCATCACCTGCCTGATCGCAAGCGGCCAAAGCTTCGAAACCCTTGCCGAAGCCTTGCCCAACCTCGATCAGGACGCCTGACTCGCGCACACTTGACAGGATACGCGGTCAGCCGACCAGCCCCCTGCCAGAATCGCGGCGCGTCAGATCCCGACGGTCAAAAGGGGCCATGGTTGCCCAACCTCACCCCGGATGTCTGGGCCGGGATTGCCGGGCAAACAGGCGGCTATCCCCATAATTTTGATGAAAAATCAGCCTTATCAGCGGTCTCTGCTGTCCGCTCATAAGGCCATCCGCGCTCTGCAGACTTGCGTCCGCCCGGCAAAAGACCTACGCCTGCCGGCGACGTTTCATAACCGGACCGGAGACATATTCATGGCCAGACCCAAGATTGCTTTGATCGGCGCAGGCCAGATCGGCGGCACGCTCGCCCATCTCGCAGCCCTGAAGGAACTCGGGGACGTCGTCCTTTTCGACATCGCTGAAGGCACCCCCGAGGGCAAGGCGCTCGACATCGCCGAATCCGGCCCCTCGGCCAAATTCGATGCCTCGCTGAAGGGCACGCAATCCTATGCCGACATCGCGGGCGCCGACGTGTGCATCGTGACCGCCGGCGTCCCCCGCAAGCCGGGGATGAGCCGCGACGACCTGCTGGGCATCAACCTGAAGGTCATGAAGTCCGTTGGCGAAGGCATCCGCGACAACGCTCCCAACGCTTTCGTCATCTGCATCACCAACCCGCTCGACGCGATGGTCTGGGCGCTGCGTGAATTCTCGGGCCTCCCGCACGAGAAAGTCTGCGGCATGGCCGGTGTGCTGGATTCCGCACGCTTCCGCCATTTCCTGGCCGAAGAATTCGCCGTTTCCATGAAGGACGTCACCGCCTTCGTGTTGGGCGGCCACGGCGACACCATGGTGCCGCTGTCGCGCTATTCCACCGTCGCCGGCATCCCCCTGCCCGATCTGGTGGAAATGGGCTGGACCACGCAGGAAAAACTGGACGCGATCATCCAGCGCACCCGTGATGGCGGCGCCGAGATCGTCGGCCTGCTGAAGACCGGCTCTGCCTTCTACGCCCCCGCCACATCGGCGATCGAGATGGCCGAAGCCTATCTGAAAGACCAGAAGCGCGTCCTGCCCTGCGCCGCCTACGTGGAAAACGCGCTTGGCCTTAAGGGCATGTATGTCGGCGTGCCGACCGTCATCGGCGCCGGTGGTGTCGAAAAGGTGGTCGAGATCAAGATGACCAAGGACGAGCAGGCGATGTTCGACAAATCCGTCGACGCCGTCAAAGGTCTGGTCGAAGCCTGCAAGGGTATCGACTCCACTCTGGCGTAAGACCGGCAAGCCGGGTGCCCCTGCGGGCGGCGAGCGGTAGCACGGATCAGACAGAACAGAAGGGCCGGAGGTTTCTCCGGCCCTTTTTGCATGTCGGGGCCAGCGACGCGGAAACGACTCGGATTGTCGCCATTTGACACAAGTGCCTTCACCTGATCTTCAAAATCCCCTGAAATTCTGCGGGCCTACCCCCCTTGCTGCCTTTGGCAAGGGCGCCGCCTGCCTGTTTGGGTCGCTGCCCTGCAGCGATTTGACGAAATGTGATCACACGAAATCAGCGTGTGATCACAAACCGAAGAAAATCGGCAAAATTTGTCTTACCGGGGCAAAAATCAGTTCATCGGTCATGAAACCTGTGCCAAACCCGATGGCAATCGTAGCAACGAGGGATGGATTCATGAATATCCATGAGTATCAGGCGAAGGCTATTCTTCGCGAATATGGCGCTCCGGTGTCGGACGGTCGTCCGGTCACCAAGGCCGACGAGGCCAAGACCGCCGCTGGAGAACTGGACGGGCCGCTCTGGGTCGTCAAGGCGCAGATCCATGCCGGTGGTCGCGGCAAAGGCTCCTTCAAGGAAGCCACGGCTGGCGAAAAGGGCGGTGTCCGTCTGGCTAAGTCGGTCGAGGAAGCCGCCGAGGAAGCCAAGAAGATGCTTGGCAAGACCCTGGTGACGCACCAGACCGGTCCGGCCGGCAAGCAGGTCAACCGGATCTACATCGAAGCCGGCTCCGACATCTCGACCGAACTCTACCTGGCGCTGCTGGTCGATCGTCAGACCTCGGCCGTTTCCATCGTCTGCTCCACCGAGGGCGGCATGGACATCGAGGAAGTCGCGGCATCGACCCCCGAGAAGATCATCAGCTTCTCCGTTGATCCGGCAACCGGCTTTGCGCCCTTCCACGGCCGTCGCGTTGCCTTTGCCCTCGGCCTTGAAGGCCAGGCGGTGAAGCAATGCGTCAAGCTGATCGGTGATCTCTACCGTGCCTTCATCGAGAAGGACATGGAGATGCTGGAGATCAATCCGCTGATCGTCATGCCCGACGGCAACCTCAAGGTTCTCGATGCCAAGCTGAGCTTTGACGGCAACGCGATGTATCGCCACGCCGACATCGCCGCCCTGCGCGACGAGACGGAAGAGGATTCCAAGGAACTGGAAGCCTCCAAGTACGACCTGAACTATATCGCGCTCGACGGTGAAATCGGCTGCATGGTGAACGGCGCAGGCCTGGCCATGGCGACGATGGACATCATCAAGCTCTACGGTGCGGAACCGGCGAACTTCCTCGACGTTGGCGGCGGCGCCACCAAGGAGAAAGTCACCGAAGCCTTCAAGATCATCACATCGGATCCCAACGTCAAAGGCATCCTGGTGAACATCTTTGGCGGCATCATGCGCTGTGACGTCATCGCCGAAGGCGTGATCGCCGCGGTGAAGGAAGTCGGCCTGCAGGTCCCGCTGGTCGTCCGCCTGGAAGGCACCAATGTCGAGAAGGGCAAGGAGATCATCGCGACCTCCGGTCTGAACGTCATTGCCGCCGACAATCTCAGCGACGGCGCCGAGAAGATCGTGAAAGCGGTCAAGGGCTGACGGAGACAGCGGCGTGGAAAGCAAGGTCATCAAGACAAAAGGCATCGGATGGCAGCCCATCATCTTCGGATTGGTGGTCTGCTGCATCTCCGGTCTTTTCGCTTCCGGTCTCATCAGCCTCCGTGGACGCGGAGGCGATGAGGCCGCGATGATCGTCGGATCGGCCTTCATGGTCATCGGGCTGCTGCCCATCCTCTGGGGCCTTCGGCTTTTGTTGATCCGCCCGAAGGGGCTTTATCTGACGCAAACCGGCTTTTCGGATCGTCAGCTCTTTCGGAATGAAATCCCCTGGACCGCGCTCAGCGCCGTCCGCTCGGGCAAGGCGGTCGACGGCAGGAATGCCGCCGTCTGGCTTGATGTCCCGCCAGAGGCGCTTGCCTCTGCGCGTGCCACCGGGGCGGGCCGTCTGCTGAGTATCCGCAAGGGCCAGGGGGTCTCCTACACGACCAAGATGATCGACATCCCTCTGAAGGACTTCGCGGACACCGTCCACGCCTATGCCAACGCCGCCTTGCGCCAAGGCCGATAAGAAATCACGCGGGCCGCACCGCCCGCGCCTCTCAGTTCACGCGGGACATGCCCGCGAAACCAGCAAGGAGAACGCCGCCAATGGCCGTACTCGTAGATGAAAACACCAAGGTGATCTGCCAGGGCTTCACCGGCTCGCAAGGCACCTTCCACTCTGAACAGGCCATCGCCTACGGCACCAAGATGGTTGGCGGCGTGACGCCCGGCAAGGGTGGCATGACCCACCTGGACCTGCCGGTCTTCAACTCGGTCCACGAAGCACGTGAGATCACCGCAGCCAATGCGACCGTGATCTACGTTCCGCCCCCCTTCGCGGCCGATTCCATCCTGGAAGCCATCGACGCCGAGATGGAACTGATCATCTGCATCACCGAAGGCATTCCCGTGCTCGACATGATGAAGGTGAAGAAGGCGCTGCAAGGCTCCAAATCGCGCCTGATCGGCCCGAACTGCCCCGGTGTGATCACGCCGGACGCCTGCAAGATCGGCATCATGCCCGGCCATATCCACAAGCGTGGGTCCGTCGGCGTCGTGTCGCGTTCCGGCACGCTGACCTATGAAGCGGTGAAGCAGACCTCGGACGCGGGCCTTGGCCAGTCGACCGCCGTCGGCATCGGCGGTGACCCGATCAAGGGCACCGAACACATCGACGTGCTCGAAATGTTCCTGGCCGATCCCGAAACCCAGTCTATCATCATGATCGGCGAGATCGGCGGGTCCGCCGAAGAAGAGGCCGCGCAATTCCTCGCGGACGAGAAGAAAAAAGGCCGCTGGAAGCCCACTGCGGGCTTCATCGCCGGCCGTACGGCGCCTCCGGGCCGCCGCATGGGTCACGCCGGTGCTATCGTTGCCGGCGGCAAGGGCGGCGCGGAAGACAAGATCGAGGCCATGAAGTCGGCCGGAATCGTCGTTGCCGACAGCCCTGCGGGCCTTGGCGAAGCGGTGCTTAAAGCCATCGGTTAACCGGGTTGGGGGATCTTTTCCCCCGCCCCCTTCGGAGCAAGCAGGATCATGGGATTCGCTGAATCGATCAAAACCTGCTTTCGCAATTACGTGACCTTTTCGGGGCGGGCCGCCCGCCCCGAATACTGGTACTTCATGCTTTTCGTCATCCTGTGCAGCGCCATCCTTGGCATGCTGGACAATGCGCTGTTCGGATCCGGCGGGTTCCGGACCAGCAGCCAGACCAGCCCCGGCAGCCTCAGCGCGACGGCAGGCTATGGCAACGGCCCGCTTGGCAGCCTGTTCAACATCGTGACCCTGTTTCCGATCCTTGCCGCAGGCTGGCGCCGGATGCATGACACCGGCCGCTCGGGCATCTTCCTGTTCTATCCTATGATCGTCATGTTCGGCACCCTGACCTTCGGCGTGCTGTTCGGCGGCCTGGTCGGCGCGACCGACGCGCTGTTGTCCGGCGACATCGTGACGGCGCTGTTCGGCGGGCTTGGCGGCCTGATGCTGGCGCTCTGCATCCTGGTGCTGCTGGTCTCTCCGCTGGTGGTGATCTGGTGGCTCTCGCGCCCCAGCCAGCCCGGACCCAACCGCTGGGGCCCTGCCCCACTTCAGACGGAGGTCCCCCCGGCATGAGACCAGACCGCGCCCATCCGCCCCCTGTTTGCCGCCCGCGCCTATCCGCCGCCGCCCGTCCGATTTCCCTCTTTCAACCCGGCCCCGCCCCATTTGGCCACAGCCCCAACGAGGTCTCGCAATGACCGAACAAAGCCCGAATGACATTTTCCATGCTTCCAGCTTCATGCAGGGGCATAATGCCGAATACCTCGAACAGCTGCAGGCCCGTTGGGCTGCCGACCCCTCTTCGGTCGATGAAGGCTGGGCCGAGTTCTTCCGCCAGTTGGGTGTCAGCGAAACCGACGCCCGCGCCGAGGCGGCGGGCCCGTCCTGGGCGCGCGCCGACTGGCCGCCGGCAGCAGACGATGACCTGACCGCAGCGCTGGACGGCATGTGGCCGGCCCCCGCAGAGGCCAAATCCACCGGGAAGAAGATCCAGGACAAGGCCGCCGAAAAGGGCGTCGCCGTTTCCGACGAGGCGCTGAAACGCGCGGTGCTGGATTCGATCCGCGCGCTGATGCTGATCCGCGCCTACCGGGTGCGCGGCCATCTGGTTGCCGATCTAGACCCGCTTGGCAGCCGGGACGAGAAACCCCACCCCGAGCTTGATCCGGCCACCTACGGATTTACCTCGGCGGACATGGACCGGCCGATCTTCATCGACAATGTCCTTGGCCTTCAGGTCGCATCGATGCGCCAGATCGTCGACATCGTGAAACGCACCTATTGCGGCACCTTTGCGCTGCAATACATGCATATTTCCGACCCGGAGCAATCGGCCTGGCTGAAGGAGCGGATCGAAGGCTTCGGCAAGGAGATCACCTTTACCCGCGAAGGCCGCCGCGCCATCCTGAACAAGCTGGTCGAGGCCGAAGGCTTTGAAAAGTTCCTGCATGTCAAGTACATGGGCACCAAGCGTTTCGGTCTGGACGGGGGCGAGGCACTGATCCCCGCGATGGAACAGATCATCAAGCGGGGCGGCAACCTGGGCGCACAGGAAGTCGTCATCGGCATGCCCCACCGGGGCCGTCTGTCGGTGCTGGCCAACGTGATGTCCAAACCCTATCGCGCGATCTTCAATGAATTCCAGGGCGGTTCCTACAAGCCCGAGGATGTCGATGGATCGGGCGACGTGAAATACCACCTCGGGGCGTCTTCGGACCGGACCTTCGATGACAATCAGGTCCACCTGTCGCTGACCGCCAACCCCAGCCACCTTGAGGCCGTCAACCCGGTCGTCCTGGGCAAGGCCCGCGCCAAACAGAACCAGTTGAACGACGCAGAGCGGATTTCGGTCATCCCGATCCTGCTGCACGGCGATGCGGCCTTTGCCGGTCAAGGCGTCGTGGCAGAATGCTTTGGCCTGTCGGGGCTGGTCGGTCACCGCACCGGAGGCACGATCCATATCATCGTGAACAACCAGATCGGCTTTACCACCGCGCCGCACTTCTCGCGCTCCAGCCCCTATCCCACCGATCTTGCCCTGATGGTCGAGGCGCCGATCTTCCACGTCAACGGCGACGATCCCGAAGCCGTGGTGCATGCCGCAAAGGTGGCGACGGAGTACCGCCAGAAGTTCCACAAGGACGTGGTCATCGACATCTTCTGTTATCGCCGCTTCGGCCATAACGAAGGCGATGAGCCGATGTTCACCAACCCGATCATGTACAAGAAGATCAAGGGTCACAAGACGACCCTGTCTCTCTACACCGAACGGCTGGTCAAGGACGGTCTCATCCCCGAGGGCGAGATCGAGGACATGAAGGCCGCCTTCCAGTCCCACCTCAACGAGGAATTCGAGGCCGGCAAGGAATACAAGCCCAACAAGGCCGACTGGCTGGATGGCAAGTGGTCCGGTTTCGAGCGCGAGAAGGAAGACTACCAGCGCGGAGAAACCGCCATCTCGAAAGAGATGATGGCAGAGGTCGGCAAGGCGCTGGTCACGGCCCCCGACGGTTTCCCGCTACACCGCACCGTGGGCCGGCTGCTGGACTCCAAGCAGAAGATGCTGGACAGCGGCGAAGGCTTCGACTGGGCAACGGGCGAGGCACTGGCCTTCGGATCCCTGCTGGCCGAAGGCTACCCTGTCCGTCTGGCGGGTCAGGATTCGACCCGCGGCACCTTCTCTCAGCGCCACTCGGCTTTCATCAACCAGGAAACGGAAGAGCGGTACTATCCGCTCAACAACGTCAAACCCGGTCAGCCCCGCTACGAAGTCATCGACTCGATGCTGTCGGAATACGCGGTGCTGGGCTTTGAATACGGCTATTCGCTGGCCGAGCCCAATGCCCTGGTGATGTGGGAAGCGCAGTTCGGCGATTTCGCCAATGGCGCCCAGATCATGTTCGATCAGTTCATCAGTTCGGGTGAAAGCAAATGGCTGCGGATGTCGGGCCTGGTGATGCTGCTGCCGCATGGCTACGAAGGCCAGGGGCCGGAGCACTCCTCGGCGCGTCTGGAACGCTTCCTGCAGCAATGCGGGCAGGACAACTGGATCGTCGCCAATTGCACCACCCCGGCGAACTACTTCCACATCCTGCGCCGCCAGATGCACCGGACCTTCCGCAAGCCGCTGGTGCTGATGACCCCGAAATCCCTGCTGCGCCACAAGCTGGCCGTCAGCCGGGCCGAGGAATTCACCACCGGCTCCAGCTTCCACCGGGTTCTGTGGGATGACGCCCAGCAAGGCAATTCCGACACCACCCTGGTGGCGGACGACAAGATCAAGCGCGTCGTCATTTCTTCGGGCAAGGTCTACTATGACCTTCTGGAAGAACGCGATTCCCGCGGGATCGACGACGTGTACCTGATGCGTCTCGAACAATTCTATCCTTTCCCGGCGATCACGCTGGTCAAGGAACTTGAACGTTTCAAGGGCGCCGAAGTCATCTGGTGCCAGGAAGAACCGAAGAACCAGGGCGCCTGGACCTTCGTCGAACCCAATCTCGAATGGGTGCTCGGCCGCATCGGTGCCAAGCATTCCCGCCCGCGCTACGTGGGCCGTTCCGCCTCGGCCTCTCCGGCCACCGGCCTGGCCTCCCAGCACAAAGCACAGCAAGCCGCCCTCGTCGACGAGGCGCTGACCATCGAAGGAAACTAAGGACCCATGAGCACCGAAATCCGTGTCCCCACCCTGGGCGAAAGCGTCACCGAAGCCACCGTCGCAACCTGGTTCAAGAAACCCGGTGACACCGTGGCCGTCGATGAAATGCTGTGCGAGCTGGAAACCGACAAGGTGACCGTCGAGGTCCCCGCACCGGCCGCTGGCACCCTTGCAGAAATCGTCGCCAAGGAAGGCGATACCGTCGGCGTCGATGCCCTGCTCGGCAATATCTCGGAAGCCGGCAACGCCGGCCCCGAAGAAGTGAAACCCAAATCCTCGGCCCAGGCCGAAACCTCCGAAGCGCCTGCCGCGTCGGGCGGGGAAACCATGCCCATCATGGTCCCCACCTTGGGTGAGTCCGTGACCGAAGCCACCGTGGCCACCTGGTTCAAGAAAGAAGGCGAAAGCTTTGCCGCAGACGAGATGCTGTGCGAGCTGGAAACCGACAAGGTCTCCGTCGAAGTCCCGGCACCGGCCGCCGGCACCATGACCAAGATCCTCGCCGCCGAAGGCTCTACCGTCGAAGCCGGCGGGCAACTGGCCGAAATGACCACCGGCGAGGGTGGTGCAGCCACCGCGCCCAAGGAAGACGCCCCCAAGGCCGAGGCCACCCCTGCCAAGAGCGGCGGCAAGGACGTGGAAGACGCGCCCTCGGCCAAGAAGGCGATGGCCGAAGCGGGTCTTTCCGCGGATCAGGTCACCGGCACCGGCAAGGACGGTCGCATCATGAAGGACGACGTGGCCAAGGCGCTGTCGGCGGCGAAATCCGCTCCTGCTCCCGCCGCCGCCGCCCCGCGCGCGCCGGTCTCTGCCGACGATGCCTCGCGCGAAGAACGGGTGAAGATGACCCGCCTGCGCCAGACCATCGCGCGCCGCCTGAAGGAAAGCCAGAACACCGCGGCCATGCTGACGACCTACAACGAGGTCGACATGACCGAGGTCATGGCCCTGCGGAACGAATACAAGGACCTGTTCCTGAAGAAACACGGCGTAAAGCTCGGCTTCATGTCCTTCTTCACCAAGGCCTGTATCCACGCCCTGAAAGAGGTCCCGGACGTCAACGCCGAAATCGACGGCACCGATGTGGTTTACAAGAACTTCGTCCACATGGGCATTGCCGCCGGCACGCCCACTGGCCTTGTGGTTCCCGTTATCCGCGACGCCGACCAGATGTCCTTCGCCGAAATCGAAAAGGCCATTGCCGAAAAAGGCGCCCGCGCCCGTGACGGCAAGCTGTCGATGGCGGAAATGCAGGGCGGCACCTTCACCATCTCCAACGGTGGTGTCTACGGCTCGCTGATGTCCTCGCCGATCCTGAACCCGCCGCAGTCGGGCATCCTCGGCATGCACAAGATCCAGGACCGTCCGATGGCCATCAAGGGGCAGGTCGTGATCCGCCCGATGATGTACCTCGCGCTCAGCTACGATCACCGCATCGTCGACGGCAAGGGCGCCGTGACCTTCCTCGTGCGCGTCAAGGAAGCGCTGGAAGACCCCCGTCGCCTGCTGATGGACCTGTAAGAACCGACCGGTCGGCCCGATACGGGCCGACCACCCCACCGCCTGCGGCAGATCCATCCACGCCCCGGCGGCCCATCACCGCCAGAGAGTTTCCGGCCAATGTCCCAGAGCCCCACGCATATCACCGACCGCTCGACCGATCTTCTCGACATGCCCGGCGTCCCGGGCATGCAATACCGGTTGCTGATCGACGCCGACACCGTGCCCTCTGCCAATCTGTGCCATGGGATCTTCTACATGGCCCCGGACAGCGAAGAGGCCCCCCATACCCACCAGGTCGCGGAAACGATCTACGTTCTTTCCGGGTGCGGTCATGTGCAACTGGGCGACGAGGAACTGAAACTGGAAACCGGCGACATGGTCTTCATCCCCGCAGGCTGCCCGCATGGCTTTCACGCGGTGGACAGGATGGAAGTCCACTTTACCTTTCCGGTCGACCGCTTCGAAGACGTCACCTACCATGACGCAAGCTGACCGGAGGCCACGCCCATGACCCAGCAACTGCTTTTGCGATACGACACTTTCGATCCCGCCGCCCATGACGCCGGGGCCGAATCCCGCGCCGCTGCCGGGTTGACCCAGCTGCAACTGTGGCGCGAAGGCGCCGGCAGCCACTGGGCCTTGTTTTCGCTGAGCGATACAGCGCGGGCCAAGGCCTGGCTTGCTACGTCCGGCAGCCTCGGACAGGCCCCTTGCGAACATCACCTGCTGGAGACGCTCTGAGCATGGCCATGCCCCCCGAACTCATCGCCCTCGCCCTTGTGGCGCTGGAACATGTCGCCCTCGTCGGCTGGTCCCAGGCCCTGCTGACAAAGGACGTCGGCCCGGATGGCAATGCCTCGCCCCGGGATGACTTGCCGCCGCTCTCGCAGCGGACCAGCCGGCTGCGCCGCGCGCTCGCCAATCATACCGAAAATTTCCCGCTGTTCATCGGTGCCGTGGTCGTCGTCCTGCTCTCGGGCAACGCCAACGGCTTCTCGGCTGCCTGCGCCTTCCTCTATGTCGCGGCGCGCGCGCTCTATATCCCGGCCTACGCCTACGGCTGGGCCCCCTGGCGGTCGCTGATCTACACGGTCGGCTTCATCTCGACGATCGCCATGTACCTGGCGGCCTTCATCTGATGACCGACCTCGTCTCCCTACCCCAGGAAATCCGCGTCCTCGCACTCGCCGGCCTGCTCCAGGTCCTGCAGATCGCCGCCATGGCGATCCCAGCCAACCTCGAACTCGGTCCGGGCAAGACCCTCTCGCCCCGCGACCCGGACCGCCTCGGCAAACCGCTGATGGAACAGGTCCGCCCGATCACCGGCCGCCTTCACCGCGCCATGTCGAACCATTTCGAAGGCCTGATCCTCTTCACCCTCGCGGTCGTCACGGTCACGCTTTCGGGCAACAGCTCGGTCTTCACCCAGACCTGCGCCTGGACCTACCTCGCCGCCCGCATCCTCTACGTGCCCGCCTATGCCTTCGGCTGGATGCCCTGGCGCTCGTTCATCTGGCTCATCGGCCTTCTCGCCACCGCCCTGATGATCCTGGCCAGCCTGACATGACCCAGCCCCACCAAACGATGCCCCACCAATCGTTTCCCTGTTTCAAATATCCCGGGGGAGAGCGGCCTGCCGCTCGGGGGCAGCGCCCCAATACCTTCGCCCGCCCTGAAGCCTCATCCCGACACAACCCGACGTGCTAGAGACGCCGAACAAGACCAAGGAGACCCCAATGTCCCAATATGATGTGATCGTCATCGGCGCAGGCCCCGGCGGCTATGTTGCCGCTATCCGCTGTGCCCAGCTCGGCCTCAAGACCGCCTGCGTCGAAGGCCGCGAAACCCTCGGCGGCACTTGCCTCAACGTGGGCTGCATCCCCTCCAAGGCACTGCTGCATGCCACCCACCAACTACATGAGGCGGAACACAACTTCGCAACCATGGGCCTCAAGGGCAAATCCCCCTCTGTCGACTGGCCGGTGATGAAGGAATTCAAGCAGTCGGTGGTGGATTCCAATACCAAGGGCATCGAATTTCTGTTCAAGAAGAACAAGATCGACTGGATCAAGGGCTGGGCCTCCATCCCCGAAGCCGGCAAGGTCAAGGTCGGTGAGGACACCTACGACGCCAAGAACATCATCGTCGCCTCCGGCTCCGTCCCCTCGTCCCTGCCGGGGATCGAGATCGACAACGCCGCCGGGATCGTCGTCGATTCTACCGGCGCCCTTGAACTGCCGAAAATCCCCAAGAAAATGATCGTTGTCGGTGCCGGCGTCATCGGCCTTGAAATGGGATCGGTCTATGCCCGCCTCGGCGCCGAGGTGACGGTGATCGAATTCCTCGACAAGATCACCCCCGGCATGGACGGCGAAGTGCAGAAGAACCTGCAGAAAATCCTCGCGAAACAAGGCATGAACTTCATCATGGGCGCCGCCGTGCAGGGTGTCGAAACCACAAGGACCAAGGCCAAGCTGACCTACAAGGCCCGCAAGGACGACAGTGAACACCAGCTTGACGCCGATGTCGTCCTGGTCGCCACCGGCCGGCGCGCCTATACCGACGGCCTCGGCCTTGCCGATCTTGGCGTCGAACTGACCGAACGCGGCGTCATCAAGACCGATGGTCACTGGGCGACCTCAGTCAAAGGCATCTATGCCATCGGCGACGCGATCCCCGGCCCGATGCTGGCCCACAAGGCCGAAGATGAAGGCATGGCCGTCGCCGAGGTCATCGCCGGCAAGGCGGGTCACGTGAACTACGACGTGATCCCCGGCGTGATCTATACCCACCCCGAGGTCGCCTCGGTCGGCAAGACCGAAGAGCAGCTCAAGGAAGAGGGCCGCGCCTACAAGGTCGGCAAGTTCTCGTGGATGGGCAATGCCCGCGCCAAGGCGGTCCTCTCCACCGACGGGTTCGTCAAGATCCTCGCTGACAAGGAAACCGACCGCATTCTGGGCTGCTCGATCATCGGCCCCTCGGCAGGCGATCTCATCCACGAGATCTGTGTCACCATGGAATACGGAGGTTCCGCCGAGGATCTGGCCCTGACATGCCACGCCCACCCGACCTTCTCCGAAGCGGTGCGTGAAGCCGCCCTCGCCTGCGGAGACGGCCCGATCCACATGTGATCTTGGCGAAGGCTGCCCCCGACGCCTTCGGCGAGAGAGTATTTTTGGCCAGATGAGAGAGCCCGCTCTTTATCATCTGGCCGGAAATACTCCGGGGGAGCCTCCTGAAAGGAGGCGGGGGCAGAGCCCCCTCCTTATCTGTCGCAACAGTCCCCAGGCCCCGCATCCCTTGCGGGGCCTTTTCCCTGGGGATAGAAATAATCATGAACCAACCGCTCGTCTCCGTGATCCTGCCGGCTTTCCGTGCCGAGGCGACCCTGCCCGAGGCACTGGTGTCTATCCGGGCCGCAATGCTGGATGCGGGGATGCCCGACGAGGCGCTGGAAGTCATCATCGCCTCTGATGACGGGCGGGACTATGCATTGGCTCAGGTCCGGAACATGCCGTTCCTGCGTTTCACGCCGCCGGGTCCGATCCGCAGCGGTGCAGGGGCGGCGCGCAATCGGGGTCTGGCCATGGCCGGTGGGCAGTTCATTGCTTTCCTCGACGCCGATGACACCTGGGCGCCCAATTACCTGGCCGCCACGTTGCCGCTCGTGCGGCGCCATGGCGCTGTCTTCACTCACAGCCGTGTTCTTGATGGTGTGCGTCCGGTGTTGACCCTGCCCCGACACAAGGGTCCGCTCACGCTCGAGGATTTCGGAGTCACCGGGGCCAGCTTTCACCCCGTGCTCGTGCGGGACCAGTCGCGCATCTTCACCGATCATCTGAGCCAGGACGTCCGCCATGCGGCCGAAGTGCTGGCCCGGTTCGGTGGCACGGCCCCGCTGGCCGATACATTCTATGAAATCCGCCTGAACCGCGGCAGCACAACCGCGGGGGCGCACTTTGCGCCCCGTGTCGCCCTCGCCTATGACGCCCACGAAGCGGAAATCCTTGCTGGTCAGGGCGACATGCCCGAGGTGATGCGGGCGCGGGTCGCGCAGCTGTTCCGGGACAAGGCCGCCTTGAACGCCGCCTTTGCCGCTGGGGCTCCCCCCGGACAAGGGTTTTACGATTTTGTGGCCGACCGTCTTGGGGCAGGACACACGACTGCCTGATCACCACATGGTGCGGGCCGCACGAGCGTCCCAAGTAGAATCGTAGGAGGCACCGCCTTCTTCGCCATCGGTCATCGCGGCAAGGATCTCGCCCGCGGTGGGAAGGTCGGCGCTTTCGTCTTCTCCCGACCAGATCCGGGCGCGGGCCATGGCGCGGGCGCATTGAAAATAGACTTCGTGTATCTTGATGACAATGACCGTCGCGGGCTGTCGGCCATCCTTTTCAAAGCGGGCGCGCAGGGCGGCATCATCGCTTACACGCGCTTCGCCGTTCACCCGCACCACGTTATGCGATCCCGGTATCATGAACATCAGCGCAATGCGCGGATCCCGCAGGATGTTGCGCAGGGTATCAAGCCGGTTGTTCCCGCGCCAGTCCGGCAGGGCCAGCGTGTTTTCATCCAGTTCCGTCACCACGGGGCCGTCATCCCCGCGCGGCGAGCCATCCGCGCCCTCGGGGCCGATGGTCGAGACCACACAGAACCGGCTGGCCCCGATCCAACGCCGGTATTCCGGCGTCAGTTGCGATGCCACCTTCCGCAACGAGGGCGCACCGGCCTTTCCATAGAGCGCCTCAAGCGCCTCGATCGAGGTCAGGTAATTCATCTTCGGGAAACCCTCCTTCCAGCATGAGCTTGTTGGAGGCCGTCTCGACCTCGCTTTCCAGCCGGGCGCGGAAGGATTCGCGGGTCAGGCCGGGCGGGATTGGGTCAAGGAACTCGACGATGGCCTTTCCCGGCTTGCGCAGCAGCCCCTGACGCGGCCAGAACAGCCCGACATTGACCGCGACCGGGTGGCAGGTCTGGCCCGTTTCCTCATAGATCACCGCCGCGCCGACCTTGTAGGGCAAGGCGGCACCGGGGGCGGTCCGGGTGCCCTGAGGATATATGATCAGCTGGCCGGGTGCCGCAGACCCCGCAGTCACATCCCGCATCATCCGGCGGATCGCCTCGGCTCCGCGGCCCCGATCGACCGGCACGCAGCCCATGCGCAGGGCATACCAGCCCAGGAACGGAGCATGGCGCAGGCTGGCCTTCATGATGAATTTCGGTCGCGGCAACTGGCTGACCATGATGATGATGTCGAGAAAGCTTTGATGCTTGGCGCAGATCAGCACCGCGCCTTCGGGCACCCTGCCGCGCAATTCCGTGTCGAGCCCGCAGATCAGGCGCAGCGACCAGCGCACATAACGGCAATAGACCCGCGCCCCCTGAGATGCACCATCCTTGCGGAGCACGGCCCAGGGCAGGAACAGAACGCCGAGGATGGCCATGACCAGATACATCTGGATCACGAAAATCAGCGATCTGAGGTATTGCAAGGCCAGCATCACGCCAATCCCCGCAGGTTGCGCCGGGCCGCCGCGCGAGTGGCAAAGAAGGCCGCCGTCGCGGCCGTGACCGGCAGGGTCAGACACCAGAGCCAGTTGGCCCCGTCAAAGCCGATCCCGCTCAGCAGGTTGCCATCACTGGGCGTGCCCGGCAGCATCAGGATCGCGCCGACGCCGACCAGGGTCCCGATCACCGCCCCCCAGAAGGCACGCAGGGTAAACCGGCGCACGAAGGCACGGGCGATGAAGGCATCCCGCGCGCCCACCAGCCGCAAAACAGTGACAACCTGGGCATTGGCCGAAAGCGCGGCATGGGCGGCCAGGGTGATCATCGCGGCCATGACCCCGCCGATCAACACCAGCGACAACAACCCGAGCGCCCGGATCCGTTGCGCGGCCTGCACCACGGGGCGGCGCCAGCGGGCGTGATCGTCCAGCACCGCGCCCGGCACCTCGGCGCCAAGGCGCAGACGCAGGCCTTCGGCATCGAAACCACTGCGGGCCTCGCGAACCTCGATCAACTGGGGCACCGGCAGGACATCCAGCGGCAGGTCGCTGCCGAACCAGGGCTCAAGCAGCGCCTGTTGTTCTTCAGTGCTGAGGGCGCGCGCGCTGGCCACGCCTTCGGTGCTGTTCAGGACCCGCAGGGCAGCTTCGGTCAGCGCGGCCAGTTCATCGACCGGGGCGGAAATGCGGACGGTCGCGGTTTCGGCCAGTTCTTTGCTCCAGTCGCTGGCGATGCGGCCCGTGGCAAGGGACAGGGCCAGTGCAAAGACCGCCAGAAAGGCCATGGCCGCCGCCGCGATCAGCGTCAGCCGCGCAGCCATGCCCGAGGGCGGGACGACCCGGTCGGCCCGCACGTCGCCGCGCAGCAGGTCGGTAACCTGTTCGGAAAACCGGCTCACAAATCGGCCCCGGCAAGCTGCAGGCGGCGATTGGCGATGCGTAACACGCGCGCCTGCACCCGCGTCTTGGCCATGCGGATCAGCGCCAGGTCATGGGTCGCGATCATCACGGCCTTGCCCATGCGGTTCAACTCGGTCAGCAGGGCCAGCAGGCGCTGCGACATTTCCCAATCGACATTGCCTGTCGGCTCATCCGCCAGGATGATGTCCGGGCTCATGATCAGCGCCCGCGCAAGGGCGGCGCGTTGACGTTCGCCCCCCGAAAGCTCAGGCGGCAAGGCATCAGCGCGATGGGTCAGCCCGCACCAGCCCATAAGATCCGCAAGGTTCTGGGATTCCGCCGCCGGGCTGCGCCCCGAAACGGTCAGCGGCAAGGCGATATTCTCGGCCAGGCTGAGGTGATCCAGAAAGCGGCAATCCTGATGCACCACGCCGATGCGGCGGCGCAGCATGGCGATGTCGTCGCGGGTCATCTGCGCCAGATCGCGCCCGTACAGACGGGCCTGGCCCTCGGTCGGGATCAGCTCTCCGTAGCAGAGCTTCAGGAAGGTCGTCTTGCCCGCGCCCGACGGGCCGGTCAGGAAATGGAAGCTGCCCGGAGACAGAGAAAGGGAGACATCGCTCAGCAAGTCTCCGCCGCCATAGGAATAGGCGATGTTTTCCAGTTCGATCACTCGGGGCCCCGCTTTGCTCGGCTCTTTTTGCACAGGCCAGACCTGCGTTGCAATCGCCGCGAGAGGCCGAAATAGCGCTTTTCCGCTTGATCCGCAGCCCTTATGTTTGCGCGAAACGGGCCATGGGATATGGATCGGGCCAGCCGGCGGCGGCGGGCGGTTCCGGACCCGGCAAGCGGAGGTATCGGCTTGGGCCTTGGGCCTGCCAAGCGCAGCACGGATCGGGGGCCGCCAGCGGCGGTCGCGGCCGGGAAGGAAATGGGGACGGAATGCGGCTGACTTGCCCGAATTGCGGTGCACAATATGACGTGCCGGGGGATGCGATCCCTTCGGCAGGGCGCGATGTGGAATGCTCCAACTGCGAAGAGATCTGGTATCAGACCGGCCCCGGTCAGGCGACACCGGGCTTTGCCGAAGCCGCCGCCGCCCTTGCCGTACCGGCGCCACGCCGTGAAATTGATCCGGCCGTACGCGATGTGCTGATGCAGGAAGCCGCCCGCGAAGCCGAGGCACGGGCAGAGGAACTGGCCGCGCAGGCCTTTGCCCAGGCCAGCCTTCCGACAGCCGGTGATGTCCCACCCGCGCCCGAAAACCTTGCGCCTGCGGATCTACTGCCGGACGAGGACGCCTTGTATGAACCGCCCTCGGTTCCGGAAACGGCGCATATCACGGCGCCTGAAACGCCGCCCGTCCCCGACGCCCCGCCCCCGCCGGTTGCCGAACCGGCATTGCCGCAGCCACGACCCGAGCGGATTGCGCAAAACGAAGCCGATCGTCGCCGCGCCGAGGCCGCGTTGCGCGCCGCGCGTCTGCCTGCCCGCGATGAGCTTGCGTCCGCGACGAAAACACCCGCCCGCGCCGCCCCGGCGCGCGCCCCGTCACGGACGCCCCTTGCACCGACCGGGATGCGGCGCAAGCAGGCCCGTGAGCGCAAGGCGCGCGGCTACGCCATGGCCCTGCCGATTGCTGCCGCCCTCGGCGCGATCTTTGTCTATGGTCAGGCCGCCCGCATCACCCAGTCGGTACCGGTGATCACCTCGGAAATCACCGAATATGTCGAAACGATGGACGCCCTCCGGGACAGCGTGACGGTCAATGGACGCGCCTTCGTGACCTGGATGACAGGCCGCACCGGATAATCTTTTCCCCGTTGATGATGAAAAAGGCCTCTCGTAATCCGAGAGGCCTTTTTCGGGGTCGAACATGGCGATCGTCAAAGACAGCCGCGGCGGAAAAGAGCGTCAGAACCGGTCCAGCAGACGTTTCAGGTAATCCCGCTCGGCTTCGCTGCGACGGTTCTCGCCAGAGCGGCGGCGGATTTCGTCGAGCAGGTTTTGCGCCCGGCGGTAGACGTCGTCGCCCTGAAGCATGTCACGTGAATTCCCCAGATCCCCGTTGGTGCCCGTACTGCGCCCCAACGGATCATTCTGCTGACCGGGGTTTTCTCCTTCGCTCTGACCTTGCTGGCCAGCCATCTGATTTTCCTGCTGCGCCATCGCATCGCCCATCTGGCGCATGCCTTCGCGCAGGGCTTCCATGGCCTGGGACTGTCTGTCGATCGCTTCAGCAAGGTCTCCGTCGCGCAGCGCCTCTTCGGCACCGCCCATGGCGCGGTCCGCATCCTCGAGGGACTCCCGGGCGGCACGCCCCTCGGCACTGCCCGCACCGGGCAGGTTCCCGCGCTGGCGCTCAAGCTCGCGGCGCAACTCCTGCTGGCGCTGCGCCAGGGACCCGGCATCTGGGCCGGTCTGATCACCGCTGCCCGGCTGTCCCTGCCCGGGTTGGTTTCCCTGCCCCTGTTGGCCGGGCTGCTGACCCTGGCCCGGCTGTTGCTGACCTTGTTGCTGGCCCTGCCCTTGCGGCTGCTGACCCTGACCTTGCTGGCCGTTGAATTGTTCCTGCAATTCGCGGAAGGCTTCGTCGGACAGGCCCTGCTGATCGCGCAGCGTCTCGGCGAGCCCTTCCATGGCCTGCTGGCCGGGGCTTTGCTGACCCTCGCCACCCTGGCCTTGGGTGACCTGCATGTTTTCCATCAGGCGTTGCAGTTCTTCCAGCGCCTGCTGTGCCTCGGCCATGCGACCTTGTTCCATCAACTCCTGAATGCGGTCCATCATCCGCTGCAGGTCGCCCTGGTTCATCTGCATGGCGTTATCCATGCTCATGTTGGGCTGATCCGGATTGGCCTCGGAGTCGCGCGCCGCCTGCTGACTAAGCTGGCGCATGTAATCTTCGGTCGCGTCGCGCAGCTCTTGCATAAGCCGGGCGATTTCCTGATCGGAGGCCCCATTGCGCATCGCCTCGCTCAGCCGTTCCTGGGCGCGGTCCATGCGTGCCTTCGCATCGTCAAGGTCGCCATCCTCGATCTCGATGGCAAGGTCCCAGAGGGCCTGCGTGATTTCGGCGACCTGATCGTCGGTCATCCGGGTGAATTCCGAAATCGCCCCGATCCGCCGCATCAGCACACGGGCCCGCAGATAGGTCGTCTCGGTATCGAAAAGCCCCTGCCCCTGCCAGGTGATCGCCCGCATGACCTGCGCGACCCGAGGCGCATTGTCGCGATTCCAAAGCAGATCGCGCCGCATCTCGATCAGCGCCGTGGCAACCGGATCAAAGAAGCGCCGCGCGTCCAGCAGCATCTTGTAGGGGTCGCTATGTCCCTCCTGTCCGATTGAATCCGTGACCGTCAGCGAGACGGTGACCGGCATGTTCGCCCAGGGGTGCTGCGAGAAGTTCTCGATCATCACCTCGGAAAACGCCTCCCGCGACCCCGAGATCGGCATTGGCAGCGGCACTTCGATGGCCTCCCGCGCCTCCGGCTCGAGCGTCAGTCCATAGCGGCGGTCCACGGCTTCGAGATCCAGCGAGATCCGCGCGATCCCGCGTTCCACGCCGTAGTCATCCGTCACCGAGAAGGGGATCGAGATATCGCCATCGACGCTGGCCTCGCCGGGGCCGTCGATCGTGGCGGTGGGGGCAAGATCGGGCACCATTGCCACCTGCCAAACCCGACCGCCTGGCCCGTCGATGGAAATTTCTCCGTCACGACGGATGCTGAATTCCTGTGCAGGATCAGTGGCGGCAGGCAGCTCCCCGACCCGGCCAGAGACCGATTCCGCGACGTTCAGCCGCCCTTCGGGACCGTAAAGACGCAAGGTGACCTCGGCGCCTTCGGGGGCGGAAAGGGCCCCGGCACCGATATCGGGCAGGTAGAGAGTCGGCAGGCCGGTGTGCGGCGGCGGCGATACCCAGCCTTCCCAACTGGGGCCCGCAGCGGCATTCGCCGCGCCGCCGGGCGCCATGCCCCCGACCGACCCGACACGCCAGAAAGACCCGAACAGCAGCGCCACCATCAGCCCCAGAAGCGCGACGTAGCGCAGGCCAAAGGGATCGCGCGCCGAGAGCTTCAGATCAGGCTGAACAGGGCGTGCGGCGCCTGCACGGTCCGCCATGCGGGCCTGATGCGCAGCCCAAAGCGCCGAGGATCCGGCATCCTGCGCGCCAATCGCCTGATCATCCGCAAGGGATTGAATCGGGTTGCCTTTCAGCGACCCGTCAAGACGGCGGATGGCCTCTTCACGGCGGGGGAAACGGAACCGCAGCGCCCCGAACACGAGGCAGAAGATGATCCCCAGCCCTGCCGCCGCGGCCAGCGCCCAGACCAATTCGATGGAGGTCGAATCCTGCACCCCCAGCATCAGCAGGGCCAGCACCGCAATGCAAAGGGTCCAGAGCGGCCAGAAGGCGCGCGCCATGCGTTCTGCCAGCATGCCCGTGCGGGTCAGGAAAAGAGGCCACCTGAGGCGGCGCAAGAGGGCGTCGTATCTGGTCGTATCAGCCATGCGCTTTCCAATGGGCGCAGCACGTGGGTCGCACTACAGCCATGGGGGTATCGTATCGCGGTTAATGATCTCCTCATAGGAGGGTCTTTTTCGGATGACGGCAAATTGATCGCCATTCACCAGGACTTCGGGGATCAGGGGCCGGGTATTGTATTCACTCGACATCGCCGCGCCGTAAGCCCCGGCAGAGCGGAAGGCGACCAGATCGCCCTCGGCAAGGGGCGGCATCATGCGCTGGCGGGCGAATGTATCGCCGCTTTCACAGACAGGGCCGACGATGTCATAGGCGGATTGCTCGACACCCGGAGCGGCCTCGGTCACCGGGACGATATCGTGCCATGCTTCGTACATCGCGGGGCGGACAAGATCGTTCATCGCCGCGTCGAGGATCAGGAAATCCCGCCCCTCGCCCTGTTTCAGGTAGACGACTTCGCTGACCATCAACCCGGCATTGCCGGCGATCAGGCGGCCTGGCTCGATCTCGATCTCGCAGCCCTTGTCGCCAAGGACCTCCTGCACGACGGCGCCATATTCCAGCGGCAGAGGTGGCGCCTGATTGTCACGCGCGTAGGGAATCCCGAGGCCGCCGCCCAGATCCAGTCGCGTGATTTCGTGACCATCGGCGCGCAGGGTGTCGACCAGTTCCCCGACCTTGGCGAAAGCCAGCCGATAGGGTTCGAGGTCGGTCAGCTGGGACCCGATATGCACGTCGATCCCCACCGCCTTCAGCCCCGGCATCCGGGCGATGCGGGCATAGACCTCGCGGGCGCGGGAAATCGGAATGCCGAACTTGTTCTCGCTCTTGCCCGTGGCGATCTTGGCATGGGTCTTGGCGTCCACATCCGGGTTGACCCGCACGGTGACCGGCGCGATCAGACCCATGGAGAGCGCCACGTCGTTCAGGCGCGCCATCTCGGGTTCGGATTCAAGGTTGAACTGGCGCACCCCCCCGGACAGGGCGTCGCGCATTTCTTCGCGGGTCTTCCCGACGCCGGAAAAGACGATCTTTTCCCCCGGCACACCGGCGGCGATCGCACGCGCGTATTCGCCGCCCGACACCACGTCCATCCCCGCGCCAAGATCCGCCATCACCTTCAGGATCGCCTGATTGCTGGCGGCCTTCATCGCGTAGCAGATCACGTGATCCATGCCGGAAAGCGCCTCCTGAAACAGCTTGAAATGCCGGGTCAGGGTCGCGGTGGAATAGACGTAGAAAGGGGTGCCGACAGCCGCCGCAATCTCTGCAACGGGCACGTCTTCGGCGTAAAGGGCACCGTCACGGTACAGGAAATGGTCCACGGGCAAGTCTCCGGTAAGGGCGCGGCTCCGGCAGGGAGCGCCCCGACTTACACCGGACGGCTGCGAAGGAAAAGATAGAGCGGCAGCCCGAACCCCGGCCCCAGGACCCATGCCCCCGCCACAGCCCAGAGCGCGGACCAGTTGCGCCGCGCCCAGGTCTCGGCAAGCGCCCAGAGGGTCAGCGCGGCAGAGACCGCCACGAGATCCCAGAACAGCCCCGCAGCGGCGGGACCGTCGCGAAAGGCACCCAGCAACCCGGCCAGCCCCCCGTCAAGTCGCGCCAGCCACAGGCCGAACAGCCCCAGAGGATGCACCAGCCCCCAGAGCGCCAACGCCAGGTAGCCGACGCGCAGGGCGGACATCAGACCGAAAGCCCGTAAAGCTCGTCATCCGGTCCGATACTGGAGCCATCCGTCGGGCTGATATCCAACCCTGGGGCCGGCAGGGTGTTGTCCTGCGGTGTGATCGGTTCGCCGTCGATGCCACAGGCCGCCAGCAGCGCCATCAACGCCGCGCCGGCCAGGACCGCAATCAGCCGAGCTTTTCTTTCCATGCCGCCACCTGTTCACGCACGCGCTGCGGTGCCGTGCCACCATAAGACATACGGGAAGCCACTGAATTATGCACCCCCAGAACCCCGAAGACCGCGTCGGTGATACGGGGTTCGACCTGCTGCATGTCGGCCAGCGAAAGTTCAGGCAGGTCGCAGTTCTTGCTCTCGGCCATTGCGACAAGGCTGCCCGTGACGTGGTGCGCGTCACGGAAGGGCATGCCCAGCACCCGCACCAGCCAGTCGGCCAGATCGGTCGCCGTGGAAAAGCCCGCGCCGGCGGCGGCTTCCAGTGCCGGGACATTGGCGCTCATGTCGCTGACCATGCCGGTCATCGCGGCCAGGGCCAGCATCAGGTTGTCGGCGGCGTCAAAGACCTGTTCCTTGTCTTCCTGCATGTCCTTGGAATAGGCCAGCGGCAGCCCCTTCATCACCATCATCAGCGCCACGTTGGCCCCGAAGATGCGCCCGATCTTGGCGCGGATCAGCTCGGCCGCATCGGGGTTCTTCTTCTGCGGCATGATGCTGGATCCGGTGCTGAAGCGATCCGACAGCACGACGAAACGGAACTGGGCACTGGACCAGATCACCAGCTCTTCGGCGAACCGGCTAAGGTGCATGGCACAGATGCTGGCCGCGCCAAGGAACTCCAGCGCGAAATCCCGGTCACTGACCGCATCGAGGCTATTGGCGCAGGGCCGATCGAAGCCAAGCGCCTCTGCCGTCATCTGCCGGTCGATGGGAAAGCTGGTGCCGGCAAGGGCGGCGGCGCCAAGCGGGCTTTCGTTCATCCGGGCACGGGCATCACGGAAACGGCCCAGATCGCGGCTGAACATTTCCACATAGGCCATCATGTGATGGCCCCAGGTGACCGGTTGGGCGGTTTGCAAATGGGTGAAGCCGGGCATGACCCAATCGGCACCGGCCTCCGCCTGCACCAGAAGCGCCTTCATCAGCGCCTCGAGCCCACCGATGGCGGCATCGGCCTGATCGCGCACCCAAAGCCGGAAGTCGGTCGCCACCTGGTCATTGCGCGACCGGCCGGTGTGCAGACGGCCTGCGGGTTCACCGATGACCTCCTTCAGGCGGGCCTCGACGTTCATGTGGATGTCCTCGAGTGCTGCCGAAAAGGCGAAATCCCCACGCTCGATCTCTGACAAGATCGTGAGCAGGCCTTCCCTGATCGTCCCGGCATCGTTATCCGAGATGATACCCTGCGCGGCCAGCATCGCCGCGTGGGCACGCGAACCTGCGATATCCTGGGCTGCCATACGCTTGTCGAAGCTGATCGAGGCGTTGATGGCCTCCATGATCGCATCGGGGCCTTCGGCAAAACGGCCGCCCCACATCTGGTTTGCGTTGTTCTCGGTCATCGGGCCACCTGTCACGGAATCATCAGAGGGGATCATGAGGGAAAGACTGCAAAAGCGCCTTCGGTCCGCGCTCGTTTATACGGCGCTCGGCATCAGTGCAATCTCTGCCCCGGTCGCGGCATGGGCAGAACCGTTGAGTCCGGGCCTGATTACCGGGGAAATGCGAAAGCTGACCCTGTCGGACCCGGCCAAACCGCTGGCGACCGATCTGGTCTGGGAGTCCGACAGCGGCCCCGGCAGCCTGGCGGATTACGCGGGCAAATGGGTCGTGCTGAATTTCTGGGCCGTCTGGTGCGGCCCCTGCAAGGAGGAAATGCCGACCCTCGCCGCGCTGGAAACCGCCCGCGGGGGGGATGATTTCGCCGTGGTGACCCTTGCCACCGGGCCGAACCCGCCCGTCGCGGTGGCGCATTTTCTGGAAAGCAACGGCGGCGCCAACCTGCCCCGCTGGCGCGATCCCAAAAGTGCGCAGGGCCGGCAGGCCGCCGTTCTGGCCATGCCGGTAACACTGATCGTGAACCCGGAAGGAGCCGAGGTCGCCCGCCTGATCGGTGGTGCGGACTGGAACGCCCCCGAAGCCCATGCGGTGCTCGACGCCCTGGCCGCCGGCCGCTAACCCGGCCCGCGCCGCAACGGATCGGCGTCTCAGGCCGTTTTCAATGCCGCCACCCTGTCGTGACAATGACAGGAAGTCAGGTGATCGTTGACCAGCCCCGTTGCCTCCATGAAGGCATAGACGATGGTTGGCCCGACAAAGCGGAAGCCCGCTTTCTTCAGGTCCTTGGACACCTGAAGCGACAGGGCGGTCTGCGTCGGGACCTCGACATGGGTGGCATATCGCGGCTGCAACGCCTCGCCATCGACATAATTCCACAGAAACTGATCGAAACCACCATTCGCCTCGATTTCCAGATAGGCGCGGGCATTGCCGATCACCGCTTCGATCTTGCCGCGATGGCGTATGATCCCGGCATCGGTCAATAGGGTCGCGACCTCGTCTTCGCCCCAGGTGGCGATGACGGCGGGGTTGAAATCGCAAAAGGCGCGCCGGAAATTACCCCTTTTCTTCAGGATGGTAAGCCAGCTTAATCCAGCCTGGAAACCATCCAGGATCAGCTTTTCCCACAGCGCCTGGCTGTCGCGTTCCGGCACGCCCCATTCGGTATCGTGGTAGGCCAAGTATAACGGATCGGCCGAGACCCAGGAACAGCGCGGCAAGTCGGTCGAATGCAAGATTTATCCCCCTGTTAAGATGCGGGCCCTATGCCTCGATGGCAGTCAGGAGGCACGAAGACATGGTGGGTATCAAGGCCAATTGGTCCGATCTCGAACCGGGATTCGAGGATCCCTTGCGCTCGGCCCTGACCCTGGATGCCGAAAGCATGCCGAACGAGATCGCCAAAGCCCTCTACAAGGGCAATGTCGCCATGGCGTTCCAGCCGGTCAGCCGCTGCGACGACCCGTCTCGGATCGCCTACTACGAAGGTCAGTTGCGCCTGTTCGACGAAAGCGACCGGGTTCTGCCCCTGCGCGACTACAAGGCCCCGGTCGCGGGAACGCTGACGGCCCGGCAGCTGGATTGCAAGGCATTGGAAATCGGCCTGGCGGCATTGCGCGACAACAGCGACATCCGCCTGTCCATCAACATGTCCGCGCGCTCCGTCGGTTTCCGGGAATGGATAGCGACCCTTCAGTCCCATTTTACCGCCTCGCCGCATATCGGCGAGCGGCTGATCTTCGAGGTGACGGAAAGATCGGCCATGCTGGTCCCGGAACTGACCGCCGCTTTCATGCATGACCTGCAGAACGAGGGCGTCTGCTTTGCCCTGGACGAATTCGGCTCTGGCGCGGCCGAATTGCGCCACATGCGGGATTTCTATTTCGACATCGTAAAGCTGTGCGGGGCCTATGTGCCGAACATCTACAACGATGCGGATAACAAGGTCCTGGTCCGCGCGCTGGTGATGATCGCTCAGCAATTCGAGATGGTTATGGTGGCCGATCAGGTTTCGGACCCGCGGGAATCCGCCTGGCTGGCGGCGAATGGCGTGGATTACATCCAGGGTAATCTGGTCGGACCGGCCACGCTCTATCCGCCCTGGGCGCCGCGCAAATAGGCAGGGGCGCAGGCCACCCCTGCTGCCTGCGCCCCTGCCCGAAGCAAAGGCAGGCCCGAGCGCATAGACGCGCGCCAAAGCGGTTTGACGCAGGCGGCCTTGTTGAGACGCCCCGGGGAATCCTATATCCACCATAGGGAAGGGCGGTGAGTGAGCGCCCAAAATGGTGGAGGACCCCATGACCAATGTCGTAATTGCATCCGCAGCGCGCACGCCTGTCGGATCCTTTCTGGGCGCCTTCGCGTCCACCCCGGCCCATGACCTGGGCACCGCGGTTCTGAAGGAACTCGTGGCGCGTGCCGGGATCGAGGGGACCGAGGTCTCCGAAACCATTCTCGGCCAGGTTCTGACGGCCGGCCAGGGCCAGAACCCGGCGCGCCAGGCCCATGTGAACGCGGGCTTTCCCATTGAGTCCGCGGCCTGGGGTCTGAACCAGGTCTGCGGGTCGGGCCTGCGGGCCGTCGCGCTTGGCGCACAACAGATCCTGCTGGGGGATGCCTCCATCGTCGCGGCCGGTGGCCAGGAAAACATGTCACTCAGCCCGCATGTGGCGCATCTGCGCAACGGCACCAAGATGGGCGATGTGAAATACATCGATTCGATGATCCGCGACGGTCTCTGGGATGCCTTCAACGGCTACCACATGGGTCAGACGGCCGAAAACGTCGCCGCCAAATGGCAGATCAGCCGCGACATGCAGGACGAATTCGCCGTCGCCTCGCAAAACAAGGCCGAAGCCGCCCAGAAGGCCGGCAAGTTCCAGGACGAGATCATTCCCTTCGTGGTCAAGACCCGCAAGGGCGACATCTCGGTCGATGCGGATGAATACATTCGCCACGGCGCCACCATCGAAGCCATGCAGAAACTGCGCCCCGCCTTCGTGAAGGACGGCACGGTCACGGCGGCCAATGCCTCGGGTCTCAACGATGGCGCCGCCGGTGTCCTGCTGATGAGCGCGGATGAAGCCGAAAAGCGCGGTATCGAGCCGCTGGCGCGCATCGCCTCTTACGCGACCATCGGGCTGGACCCGTCGATCATGGGCGCAGGCCCGATCTATGCCAGCCGCAAGGCGCTGGAAAAGGCGGGCTGGAAGGCCAGCGACCTGGACCTGGTCGAAGCCAACGAAGCCTTTGCCGCTCAGGCCTGCGCGGTCAACAAGGACATGGGCTGGGACCCCGAGATCGTGAACGTGAACGGCGGCGCGATCGCCATCGGCCACCCGATCGGCGCCTCCGGCGCAAGGGTCCTGAACACGCTGCTGTTCGAGATGAAGCGGCGCGGCGCCAAGAAGGGCCTCGCCACGCTTTGCATCGGTGGCGGTATGGGCGTCGCGATGTGTATCGAGCGCCCCTGATCACGGATCTGGAAAAGGCACCTTCGGGTGCCTTTTTCGTATTCCGCAAAAGATGTGCTTTCAAATCACGTACGAAATATTGTTGCGAGTGCAAATACGATTGTGCAATAGTATTTCAAAATATACAGATGGCTGGGAGAAGAGAATGGCACGGACAGCTCTCGTGACAGGAGGGTCCCGCGGGATCGGCGCTGCAATTTCCAAGGCGTTGAAGGCAGCAGGTCACACTGTGGCAGCCACCTACGCGGGCAATGACGAGGCAGCTGCGAAATTCACTGAAGAAACAGGGATTTCGACTTACAAATGGAACGTGGCGGATTACGCCGAATCCAAGGCCGGCATCGAAAAGGTCGAAGCCGATATCGGCCCGATCGAGATCGTCGTTGCCAATGCCGGGATCACGCGTGACGCGCCGTTTCACAAGATGACGCCCGAACAATGGCATCAGGTGATCGACACCAACCTGACCGGCGTCTTCAACACCATTCACCCGGTCTGGCCGGGGATGCGCGAACGCAAGTTCGGGCGCGTCATCGTGATCTCCTCGATCAATGGTCAGAAGGGCCAGTTCGCGCAGACGAATTATGCCGCCACCAAGGCCGGGGACATCGGCATCGTCAAATCCCTGGCCCAGGAGGGCGCGCGCTACAACATCACCGCCAATGCAATCTGTCCGGGTTATATCGCTACGGAAATGGTCATGGCCGTGCCTGAAAAGGTGCGCGATTCGATCATCGCACAGATCCCCACGGGCCGCCTTGGCGAACCCGAAGAGATCGCCCGCTCCGTGGTCTTCCTGGCCTCGGACGATGCGGCCTTCCTCAACGGCTCGACACTGTCGGTCAACGGCGGCCAGCATTTCGCCTGACGATTGCGTCGCTGGCGATTGCGCTGCTGCCGGCGTGGCCTGAAGCCTCTGCCTTATCACGAAGGGCCGCTGCCATCCGGCGCGGCCCTTTCCGGTTGACGCCACCGCAGCCCTGTTCCAACAGAGTGCATGACGCGCAGCCAATCCACTACGATCGGTTTTTCGGCCATCCTGCTTTGGGCATTGCTGGCGTTGTTCACGGTCGGAACCCTGCCGGTTCCGCCCCTGCAACTGAACGCGATCTGCTTTGCCATTGGCGGAACGATTGGGCTGATCTGGACCGGGGCGACCGGACAGTTTTCGGCGCTGCGGGGGCTTCCGCCTGCAGCCTGGTTACTGGGGGTGGTGGGGCTTTGCGGCTATCACGCGCTGTATTTCGCGGCCCTGCGTCGGGCCCCGGCGGCCGAAGCCGGGTTGATCGCCTATCTATGGCCGCTGCTGATCGTGTTGTTTTCCGGTCTGCTGCCAGGCGAACGGCTGCGCGCCGGACATCTATTGGGTGCCTTCATGGGCTTTGCCGGGGCGGCGCTGATCATCCTCGGGGGACGGGGTGGCTATGACCCCGCCTATCTGGATGGTTATCTTCTGGCACTGGCCTGCGCGCTGGCCTGGTCGGGGTATTCGGTGCTGTCGCGTCGGTTTTCCGAGGTGCCGACAGCGGCCGTCACCGTCTTCTGCCTTGCGACATCGGTGATCTCGGCATTGCTGCATCTGGCGTTTGAGGCAACTGCCTGGCCTGCGCAAACCAGCGGCTGGCTGTCGATCCTGGCCCTTGGGCTGGGGCCTGTGGGCCTTGCCTTCTACACTTGGGACATCGGGGTAAAGCGGGGCGACATTCAGCTATTGGGCGTGGCATCCTATGCCGCCCCGCTTCTGTCCACGCTGGCGCTGGTCCTGGCCGGGATCACTGATCCCAGCTGGAAAATCGCCCTCGCGGCGGCTTTGGTGACAGGCGGCGCGGCCATCGCCGCACGCGCCAGTTTTCGCAAGTCAGATCGCCCGAACAGCTAAGACTGCTGGCTGCGCGGTCGCCCTTTACCGGTGGGTGCAGGCCGGCCTACATCGACCGACATTCCTTGAATGTCAGAGGCTTGCGGTGGTTCTGGACGGGACGTCGCAGGTTGACTGTCCTGTGCTCTTTCACGGGGGTCTGCGGAATCAGGGTGCGAATTCTCCGCCCCTCATCCCGGTGTTATGCGGTGGGTATCAGTTGACTTCGGCCAGTCGGGAAATTTCTTCCTTCAGGCGCAGCTTCTGTTTCTTCATCGCAGTAATTTCCAGGTCGGACATGCCGGGCGATCGCTGTGCTCTGTCTACAGCGACCGAGAGAGATTCGTGTTTCTTCTTCAGTTCAGCAACATGGGAACTCAAGCTCATGATCGTCTCCTCTCTGGGGTTAGAGTAGCTTCAGTGCAGCACATTTTTACATTCCTGTCACCGTGCTGATACAAGGCTCTCGCTAAGACGTTACCGAAACGTAAAAATTTGGCCGTCAGAGGCCCCCGGCGCGGCCCATCACGCGGAAACCCGCCGCCTCACCCCGTGAAAATGAGCGATTCTCCGTCACGTAGAATGCGACTCGCTTCCCGCGTGTAGTCGCTGTGGTCGCTGGTATGGCTGGCATTCTCATGCAGCAGCAGGCCCGCATGCAGGCGAAAGGCCCCGCGACCCTCCTTGCGGCCCCGTAACAGAATCAGCTGCGATTCCCGCCCCCGGCGCGGGATCAGCGGTTTCAGTTCCAGCGACCCCAGCCGGGCATCGAAGGCGGCCATCAGTTCCGGCAGGCGTTCGGCGCGGTGGATGAAGGTCACGAAACCGCCGGGCGCACAACGCCGCGAGGCCGCATCGACCCACAGGTCCAGCGGAGTTTCCTCGCCCAGGGCGCCTTCGCGGTCGCGAATATGGGAGGGGATCGAGGCGTTGCGGCGGAAATAGGGCGGATTGGCGATGACATGGTCAAAGCGTTCCTGCCGCAGGTCCGGCGGCATCCGGGTCAGGTCGCCTTCGTGAATTACCATTTCCAGACCGTTCTCGCGGGCGTTGCGGCGGGCCAGCGCGGCATAGGGCGCCTGACGTTCCAACCCCGACAGGCGCAGCCCCGGCACCCGTGTGCCCGCACATAGCGCCGCCGTGCCGATACCGCAGCCGATGTCGAGCAGGCTTTGTCCCGCACTGGCAGGAATGGAGGCGGCCAGCAACACCGGGTCGACCCCGGCCCGATAGCCGGCACGCGGCTGGTTCAACCACAGCTTGCCGCCCAGGAACCGATCGCGGCTGAGGCCCTCAGGGGATTGCAGGCCCAGGTCAGTCCAGTTCGAATCCATTGTCCAGCAGCACCTTCCGGGCCGCGTCCAGATCCCTGTCCAGCACCATGAGCCTGCGCGGCAGGATCCCGATCGATCCTTCGAGCACGCTCATATTTACGTCCATTTCAAAGCAGTCTATATCCTCGCCCTGAAGCAAAGCCTGAGCAAAGGCGAGGCGGGTCGGATCGGTTGTGCGCATAAGCTGTCTCATCGTTCTGCAGATAAGAGCAGCCTGCCCGCTTTGTCGAGGCCGTATACGGGAGAGACGGTTTGGATCAGTTCGCCACCAAGCCCCATGACGCATTGGCCGGGGCCCTGCACAGCGAGCTTGACGCGGTCAATGCCCTGATCCGCGAAAAGATGGTGTCGCAGCATGCGCCGCGCATCCCCGAAGTGACCGCGCATCTGATCGAGGCCGGCGGCAAGCGCCTGCGCCCGATGCTGACCCTGGCTGCGGCCAGGCTCTGTGGCTACGAGGGCGGATTTCACATCCATCTCGCCGCGACAGTGGAGTTCATCCATACCGCGACGCTGCTGCATGACGACGTGGTGGACGAAAGCGAACAACGCCGCGGGCGCCCCACGGCCAATCTGCTCTGGGACAACCAGAGCTCGGTTCTGGTCGGGGACTACCTGTTCGCCCGCGCCTTCCAGCTCATGGTGGAACCGGGCAACCTGCGGGTTCTGAAGATCCTTGCAGGAGCCTCTGCCACCATCGCCGAAGGCGAAGTGCTGCAACTGACCGTGGCGCAGGATGTCAGCACCTCGGAAGACACCTATCTGCAAGTGATCCGGGGCAAGACCGCGGCGCTGTTTTCCGCCGCAACCGAATCCGGAGCCGTCCTTGCCGGCGCGCCCGAAGACCATGTCCGCGCGCTGACCGAATACGGCGACGCGCTTGGCATCGCCTTCCAGATGGCCGATGATCTGTTGGATTACCTCGGGGATTCCGGCCAGACCGGCAAGAACATCGGCGACGACTTCCGCGAACGCAAACTGACCCTGCCGGTCATCCGTGCCATCGCCAAGGCCGACGAGGCCGAGCGCAGCTTCTGGGAACGCACCATCGGGCGGGGCAGGCAGCAGGACGGCGACCTGGACACGGCCCTGTCGATCCTTGCCCGACACAAGGCGCTCGAAAGCACGCGCGACAGCGCCTACGCCTGGTCCGACAAGGCCCGCGCCGCGCTCGAAATCCTGCCGGAAAGCGAATTGCGCGACATCCTGTCCGATCTCGCCAGCTACGTGGTTTCGCGCCTCAAGTAAGCCCGGCGCCCCCTGCCCTGTTCCGCCTGATTGATCGTGATTTCGCCTGAACCGACCCGGTTCAGGCGGGCGCCACTGCGCGCTGCGCCTGCCGGGGGGTCTGCGGCGCGGTGCCGAAGCTGTCGAAGGCCTTGCCAAGCAGCATGAAGGCCCGCGCGGTCCGTGTCTGGGCCAGAGCGGCGAAATCGGCTTCGCCCGCCTCTTCCGAGAAATCCGGCAGCATCTTGTCGAAACGGCGTTGGAAATGATGCGCCGTGTCACGGAACACCGGATCCTTGCGCAGGCGCTCCTGAATCCTGGCTTCGGCCTCGGGGGCCGAGATCGCCGCCAGAGCCTCCACGGCGGGGCCGCGCTGCCCGGCGGCATAGGCGCGCCAGGCCTCGGCCGGGGTGGTGACCGGTGTCAGGTCGTCTGTATAGATACCGTCCTGGCTCAGCAGGGTCAGGATGTCCTGTGCGGCCTGGATCAGCAGGGCAATGCCCGGCTCTTTCAGCATCTTGCGCAGGGCGGCAAAGCCTTCGGTATCGTCAGCGGTTTCGGGGAAGTTCAGCGCGCGCACGAAATCGCCCCGAGTCGGCGGCGCATTGGAATCCACCAGCGGCAGATCCAGTTGCGGCGCCTCGCTGTTGCCACGCGCGGCGGGAGAGGCATCCTCTTCGGTCTCGTCTGGTTCGGCCCGCATCACGCTGCGTTCGCGAATCGCGGTCAGCGTCATCAGGGCCACCTCGGAGCGGCGCTGCGTCTCGGCCAGATCGTCGAGCTTGCGCAACACCGCCCCGGACAAGGAATCACCGCCTGTCTGTGCGGCCGGCATCTGCTGCGCCTTGCGCAGGGCCTCGACCGCCAGTGTCAGTTGCGCCATTTCCCGGCGCATCTCGGATCGGCTTCGGGCCGCCACCAGCGCAAGGGCGACCAGTACCAGAAGCAGACATCCTGCAATTCCGGCGAAAATCATGTCCATTCCGGAATCCTCCTTTTCGTCACGACTCAGTCAGGCCGCGGGGCAGCGGACAAACGCCCGTCGGCCCGCGACGCAAAGCGGCGCAGGCCCAGTGAAGGCGCGTCAGCCGCCCCCTATTGGTAAACGATTTTCAGGACTTCGTAAGACCGTTCCCCACCGGGTGTGCGGACTTCCACCGAGTCGCCCTCTTCCTTGCCGATCAGGGCACGGGCGATCGGCGACTTGATATTGAGCAAGCCGCCTTCGATGCTGGCCTCGTGTTCCCCGACGATCTGCCAGGTTTTCTCTTCGTCGGTGTCCTCGTCGACAAGGGTCACCGTGGCGCCGAACTTGATCGCGCCGCGCAGCGTCTTGGGGTCGATCACCTCGGCCAGCCCCAGCACGCCCTCCAGTTCCTTGATCCGTCCCTCGATGAAGCTCTGCTTTTCGCGGGCGGAGTGATATTCGGCGTTTTCCGAAAGGTCACCGTGTTCGCGTGCTTCGGCAATCGCCTTGATGATCTCGGGGCGTTCGACGGATTTCAGCTGCTTCAACTCGGCTTCCAGCTTTCGAGCGCCGGTGCGGGTCATCGGTATCTTTTCCATTGCAGCCCTCCTCGGCATGCAGAAAGGGGCCGCATGGCCCCTCTCGTTCGGTCTTCAGTCGGGATACCTGACCCAAAGCCGGGCCCAAATGCAAGCGATTTGCCGAACAAGCCGCGAACGTTCGCTCGCCGCCATGTCCCGCCCGATCGGAACGCCGATCTGCGCCCAATCCCCGAATTGAGCGTACCTCTGCGTCCCCCGATCACCAGGGTACCGTCAAACTGACTCCCCCTTCAGCCTATCGCCCCGCCATGTCAAAAAGCCGCTGACGTATCGTTGCAATTGCCTCTGGGACAGATAGAACGTTACGCTGTACGCAACAAAATTACCCGTCCCGCCACCGGAGAAGCCAGACATGTCCGAGACGCAGCGTGAAACCATGGAATACGATGTGGTCATCGTCGGTGCAGGCCCCGCTGGCCTGTCGGCCGCGATCCGCCTCAAGCAGCTTGACCCCGATCTGGAGGTCGTGGTGCTGGAAAAGGGCTCGGAAGTCGGGGCGCATATCCTGTCGGGCGCGGTTCTGGACCCTTGCGGGCTGGACGCTCTGATCCCGGACTGGAAGGCAAAGGGCGCGCCGCTGAACGTGCCGGTCAAGCACGACAATTTCTACCTGATGGGCGAAGCCGGCGAAATCCGCATCCCCAACTGGCCGATGCCCCCGCTGATGCACAACCATGGCAATTACATCGTCTCGATGGGCAATGTCTGCCGCTGGATGGCCGAACAGGCCGAGGAACTGGGTGTCGAGGTCTTTCCCGGCATGGCCTGTTCCGAACTGGTCTACGGAGAAAAAGGTGCGATCAAGGGCGTGGTGGCCGGTGAGTTCGGCAAGAACCCCGATGGCACCCCCGGACCCGGCTATGAACCCGGGATGGAGCTGCACGGCAAATATGTCTTCCTCGGCGAAGGCGTGCGCGGCAGCCTGTCCAAGGAAGTGATCGAACGCTACGGCCTGTCGGACGACAAGCAGCCGCAGAAATTCGGCCTTGGCATGAAGGAAATCTGGGAGATCGACCCGGCCAAGCACAAGCTCGGCACGGTCACTCACACGATGGGTTGGCCGCTGGGGTCGAACGCCGGCGGCGGCAGCTTCATCTATCACCTTGAAAACAATCAGGTCTATGTCGGCTTCGTGGTGCACCTGAACTACAAAAACCCGCATCTTTTCCCTTACATGGAATTTCAGCGGTTCAAGCATCACCCGATGGTGGCTGAGCTTCTGAAAGGCGGCAAGCGCGTGGCCTACGGCGCGCGGGCAATTTCCGAAGGCGGGTATCAGTCGATGCCGCAGATGGTGGCGCCGGGCGTCGCGCTGCTTGGCTGCTCGGTCGGCATGGTCAACGTGCCCCGCATCAAGGGCAACCACAACGCCATGCTGTCGGGCATCGCCGCAGCCGAAGCCGCCCATGCCGCCATCGGTGCGGGGCGCGCCGGGGACGAACTGCATGCCTACGAAGATGAGGTCCGCTCGGGCCCCATCGGCAAGGATCTGAAGAAGGTCCGCAACGTGAAGCCGCTCTGGTCGAAATTCGGCCTCGCCGCCTCGCTGGCGTTTGGGGGTCTCGACATGTGGACCAACAGCTTCGGCTTCTCGCTGCTCGGCACGCTTAAACACGGCAAGACCGATGCCGCTGCCACCGAGCCCGCCCATAAACACAAGCCGATCGACTATCCCAAGCCCGACGGCAAACTCAGCTTCGACCGGTTGACCAACGTGTCCTTCTCGATGACCAATCACGAGGAAAGCCAGCCCTGCCACCTGAAGCTGGCCGATCCGGATGTCCCCGTCGAAGTCGGCCTGCGCGACTATGCCGGGCCCTCGGCCCGCTATTGCCCTGCCGGAGTCTATGAATTCGTCGGTGAAGGCGTGGATGCGAAATTCCAGATCAATTTCCAGAACTGCGTCCATTGCAAGACCTGCGACATCAAGGATCCGGCGCAGAACATCACCTGGACAACCCCGCAGGGTGGGGACGGTCCGAATTATCCCAATATGTAAACTTCGCGAAGAATTTATGTTGCCGGCCCTCCGGGGCCGGGGACGTTGCATTGCTTTCGTAAGGACTGCCCCCTAGGCTCGGTGCACATACGCAGTCCGGGAACACGCCATGAACTTTCTGAAAGCCTCCGCACTGGCCCTCGCGACCTTGGCGCCCCTTGGTGCCATGGCCCCCCTGCCGGCCCTGGCCGACAGTGCCGCCGGGGACTACCTTGCCGGCCGACAGGCGCGTGCGACCGACGATTTCGACAATGCAGCCTATTATTACCGCCGGGCGATGCAGAGCTTGCCGGACGATCCCCGCGTTCTGGAAGGCCTCGTGCAATCCGAGGTTTCGGTTGGTCGCTTTGCCGATGCGATCCCGGCTGCGCAACGGCTGGAGGATCTGGGCGGCGAAAGCCAGCTGGCCCGCATGGTCCTGGTGGTCGATGCCCTGAAACATGAAGACTACGACGGGTTGCTCACCCGGATTTCAGCGCAGGAAGGCGCCGGGCCGCTGGCCGATGGGCTGCTGACCGCCTGGATCCGCCTTGGCCAGGGCAACATGGACGCCGCGCTTGCCGCCTTCGACAAGGTCGCCTCGGAAGACGGGTTGGCCTATTTCGCGCGCTATCACAAGGCGCTGGCGCTCGCCTATGTCGGTGATTTCGCCGCCGCAGAGGCGATCTATGCCGACCCCGAAGGCGGTCAGCTGGAAATGACCCGACGCGGTGCCCTTGCCCGGATAGAGGCGTTGTCGCAACTGGATCGCGATGAAGAGGCGCTGACGCTTCTGCGGTCCCTGTTCGGCAGCGATCTGAACCCAGAATTGCAGCAGATCAAGGCCCGCCTCGACGCGGGCGAGACGCTGGACAATACCCATGTGACCTCGATCACGGACGGCGCAGCCGAAGTCTTCTATTCCATCGCCGCCGCGCTGCAAAGCGAAGCCAGTCCGCAATACACGCTGCTGTTCACCCGTCTGGCCAGCGCCCTGCGGCCCGACCACGTGGATGCTCAGCTTCTGGCGGGCCAGCTGCTGGAATCCCTCGACCAGCCGGAATTGGCAACCGCGGCCTACCGGTCCGTGTCGCGGGATGACCCGAACTTCTACCTTGCCGAACTGGGGCGTGCCGACACGCTGTTCCAGTCCGAACGCGATGATGCCGCGCTCGAGGTGCTGAATTCCCTGGCCGTGACCTATCCCGACCTTTCCGAGGTGCAGGCAGCACTTGGCAGCATGCAGCGGCGGCTTGGCAATCACCGCGCTGCGGTAGAGGCCTATTCCCGCGCCCTTGACCTGCGCACCCCGGATGACCGGGGCAATTGGCTGCTGCTCTACAACCGCGCCATGTCGCGCGAACGCCTGAACGACTGGCCCGGCGCCGAGGCTGATTTCCGCGCCGCGCTTGACCGCAACCCGAACCAACCCAACGTGCTGAATTACTTCGGCTATTCCCTTGTCGAGCAGAATGAAAACCTTGACGAGGCGCTCGAGATGATCGAACGGGCCGTCGATCTTAGCCCGGATTCGGGCTATATCGTGGACAGCCTCGGCTGGGTCCTATTCCAGCTCGGTCGCGTCCAGGAGGCCGTGCCGCAGATGGAACGCGCAGCCGAACTGATGCCGGTGGATTCGGTGGTGAACGATCATCTTGGTGATGTCTACTGGAGCGTCGGACGCAAGCTTGAGGCGCAGTTCCAATGGACCCGCGCCCTGTCCCTTGATCCCGAAGACGACGAGGCGGACCGGATCAGGCGCAAGCTGAAGGTCGGCCTTGATGCGGTTCTGGCCGATGAAAAGGCCGTATCCGGTCAGGTCGCCAGCGACGACGGCTAAACCCCGGCGCGCGAATTTCAGGATGACAGCCATGGCTTCTTCGACCGCGCAGTCCCGCGCCGTTTTCCCGGATGCGCAGGCCGGGCTGACCCTGCTGGCTCCGGCCAAGGTCAATTTGGCACTGCATGTGACCGGGCAGCGGGCAGACGGCTATCACAGCCTCGACAGCCTGGTGGTCTTTGCCGATGCAGGTGATCAGGTCTCGCTGGCCCCCGCCCCGGACTTCAGCCTGCGTGTCACTGGCCCCCGCCGTGCGGGCGTCCCCGAGGATGACCGAAACCTTTGCCTGCGCGCGGCGCGGGCGGCGGGTATTCCGGTCGCGATCACGCTGGAAAAGCACCTGCCAAATGCCGCCGGTCTGGGTGGGGGCACGGCGGATGCCGCCGCCGTCCTGCGTGGACTTCAGCAGATGACCGGCGCGGCCCCGCTGGAAAACCCGGAACGCATCGGCGCCGATCTGCCCGTCTGCCTGTTCAACCGCCCCGCCCGCATGCAGGGCGTCGGAGAGCGTATTTCCCCGGTCCCGCCCCTGCCGCCCCTGCCCGCGCTTTTGATCAATCCCGGCGTCGCCCTGTCCACGCCTCAGGTCTTTTCCGCCCTGAAACGCCGCCACAACGGGGCGATGGACGACATCCCCCGAGGCCTGCAAACCCCGGCGGAAACCGCCACCTGGCTCAGGGAACAGCGCAACGATCTGCAATCCGCCGCGCTGTCCTGTGCCCCCGAAATAGGCACGGCCCTCGCGGCCCTCGACGCGCTGCCGGGGTGCCTTCTGGCGCGCATGTCGGGATCGGGCGCCAGTTGCTTTGCCCTGTTCCCGGACCGCGAAATGGCGGAAAAAGCGGCAGGTATCCTTGCCGCGCGGCACCCGGCGTGGTGGATCTGCCCTGTAACCCTTGGTTGACCGGCAGTCTTCTGCCGATCGCGGAATCCGTTCATTTGCCGAAAAGGCTTTTTCGCATAAGGCAATTGCAGCGAAACAGTTCCGGAGATGGTCCATGCGGTGGACACGGCTTGCAGCATTGGCATTGTGCTTTCCCATCCTCGCCTGTTCCGGCGGACAGGGAAGCGAACCTTCGGCAAGCCGCGCCTCGATGGCCTTCGTCGACCCCGCACCGCTCTATCCGAATGAGACACCTCAGCTGCGCCATCTTATCGAGAGATACTCCGCGCTGTATCAGGTGCCTGTGAAGCTGGTCCAGAAGGTGGTGATCCGCGAAAGCACCCATCGCCCCACCGCCCGCAACGGTCCCTATTACGGGCTGATGCAGATCCTGCCGGCCACGGCCCGCTCGATGGGCTTTCAGGGGCAATCGACGGATCTTCTGGATGCCGAGACCAACCTGAAATACGCGGTCAAGTACCTGCGCGGCGCCTGGCTGGTGTCGGATGGCGACCTTGATACGGCAGTCGGATGGTACGCCAAGGGCTATTACTACGAGGCCAAGAACCGCGACATGCTGGTCGAGACCGGGCTTCGGTCACATTGACGGTTCCCGGCCCGCCAGAAGGGTCCGCGCCCGGTCAAGGTCTTCGGGCCGGTTGATATTGAAGAACGGGTCCCCCCGGTCGGAGGGAAACACCGCCCGCGCTGTCCGTTCCGGCAAGGCCCAATCCCGCATCCGGCGCAAACCGCCCTCCAGTGCCGCACGCAGGGCGTCGCGCTGTGACACGGGCCAGAGGCCAAAGGTCGGATGGTCCCGGATCTCGCCGCCTGCATCCGCACTGGCGGCAATGGCGCAATCGCAGCCCGCCATTTCGGCCGCCAGAAACAGTTGCGGCACCAGGTCCGCGGGCAGGAACGGCGTGTCGGCGGCGACTGTCACCACCCTGTCGCCCCCTGTCGCCGCCGCCCAGTCCAATGCCGCCAGAACCCCACCGAGTGGTCCCGCCGGCTGCGCCGTGCTGTCGGCCAGCACCGGCAAGCCGAAACGTGCCAGACGGGTCGCATCGCCATTGGCGTTGATCGCCAGATCCGCCACCTGCGGGTCAAACCGCGCGATCACCGCATCCAGCAGGCAACCGGAGCCGAAACTCAGCAGCCCCTTGTCGCCGCCGCCCATGCGACGGGCCTCGCCCCCCGCAAGGATGACACCCCGGATTTCCATCAGGTTCCTCCTGTTTCAGGACGCATCGGCCGCGCCCCCGGACAATCTCGAAAGGCCGCTTGCACCCTTGCATGTTTGCAGTCCGGGCTGTGCGCAGGACCCGATTGCCACCGCCATGGCTTGGCGGTAGATGCGCTACATGACAACTTACGCAGACACCCCGGCCGAGGCCAGCGAGAAACCGACCTATTGGCGCGGCGTCCGGGATGGCGCGCCCTTCCTGCTGGTCGTCGTGCCCTTCGCCATGCTCTTCGGCGTGGTGGCGACCGAAGCCGGGCTGAATGTATTCGAGTCGCTTTTCTATTCCGTGGCCGTGATCGCGGGCGCCGCGCAATTCGCGTCTCTTTCGCTGCTTCAGGATGGGGCGCCGGTGTTCATCGCCCTGGCCTCGGCGCTGGCGGTCAATCTGCGGATGGCGATGTATTCGGCTTCTCTGACGCCCTACATGGGGGCTGCGCCGCTGTGGCAGCGGGCGCTGGCCGCCTATCTGATTATCGACCAAAGCTATGGTTGCGCAGTCCAGGCATACGAACAGAACCCCGCCTGGAGCATCCGCCAGAGGATGAGCTATTTCTTTGGCGTGGTCTCTCCTATCATCGTGCCCTGGTATATCGCGACGGTGGTCGGCGCCCTTGTGGGCAGCGCGATCCCCCCTGCCCTGGCGCTGGATTTCGCCGCTCCGATCACCTTCATCGCCATGGTGGCCCCGATGATGCGCAGCCTGGCGCATATCATGGCCTGCCTGGTCGCCGTCATCCTGTCCCTGGCGCTGGCCTGGGTGCCCTATAACGGCGGGCTGATCCTGGCCGCGATTGCCGGGATGATGACCGGGGCCCAGGTCGAGGTCATGATGGAGAAGCGCAAATGATCGACCGCAGCGATCTCTGGATTGTCATCATCGGGCTTGGCATCGGCAGCTACCTGCTGCGCTTCGTCTTTCTCGGCATCATAGGCAGCCGGCCAATGCCGGTATGGCTGATGCGGCACCTGCGTTACACCGCCGTGGCCGTGCTGCCGGCGCTGGTCACCCCGATGGTGGTCTGGCCCGCCGGCACCGACGGCAGCTTCGACATGGCGCGCCTGCTGGCGGCGCTTACCACCTTCGGCATCGGGTTGTGGTTCCGAAACACCCTGGCCGCCATCATCGGCGGGGCCGCGACGCTGTATCTGATGCTTTGGGTGCTGGGCTGACCTAGCTGCCAGTGGCCGGCGAAGGGGTCTCCGCGACAGAGCCGGGCGGCGTGAAATCTTCGTAGAGCACCGTTCCCTCGACCCCGGTCAGGTCGGCGAATTCATCCGACAGGGTGACCGGAAAGAAGGTCACGCCGATGGATTCAAACCCCGGCAACTGGCGCAGGATGCTGGACGTCGAATTGGCGCAATAGGCCGAGCCGACCCGCCCCCGCGCCTTTGCCAGTGCCAGTGCGCGAGAGGCAACTTCGGGTGACACCTCGACCCGCTGGGTCAGGACGTTGAAGGTCTCGCGGGCATGCATGCTCTTGTAGGCCTCCCACCAGGTGGGATCGATACCGATCAGCACATCGCCTTCGCGGCGGATCTGTTCATGGTGAAAGGATCCGGCCGGATCAAAGATCACGGTTTCCTCAGCGACGATCTTCAGCGCCGTATGACCGCCATTGCCCGTGCTGTTGTTGCGCACGGTCACCAGCGTCAGCGACGGTGCCTCGTCATCATGCCAGGGCCCCCGCGTAACCGCATCGCCAGAGGTCGGCACATCGACAGGTGCAGGACCGGGGGCGCAGGCCGACAGGGTGATGCCCAGTGTCAGCGCTGCGAGAATCGTGAACAGGCGTGGCATGGGAACCTCCGCAGGGGCCGGGCCGGGCAGACAGCTTGTGCCACCCCGGCTTGAAAACGTGACGGATTGTCAGGAAAACTGCGTCGCCGGATCGGGCCATCGGGCGAATGCGATGCTACCGGATGGGATGGTCCTTCTGCACAGGATCAGCGGACAGCAGCCCGCCCGCATTCACCTGCGCCATGTTCGGGCAAACACCGGCGATACCGGGGTCGTCCGCGGTCAACTGTTGAAGATCGCCAGGAAGACCAGAACGAAGATCGACACTCCGGCCACGATTGCCGAGGCGCGGATGAACCCGTCAAAGGTCGATTCCTGGGTCGAGATATCCATTTCGCCGTGCTTGTGCTCAGCCATGCTGCCTGTCCTTCAACAACGTTGGGTTTCCCTGCAAATACCGGATCGAAACAGCCATGTCACCCGGTTACACGCACCTTGCGACCATTCATCCCTGGCTGCGTTCCAGGTCGGCGCGCAACTGGAAGCCGATGCGGCGCGGGGCGGCCTGTTCGGGCTGCTTGGGCAGGGCGCGCAGCATCACCGACAATTGGGTCACGTGCTGGATCAGTTGGGTTTTGCGCCCCTCGGTGTCGGTGCCGTAGAAGGTCACGATATCCGGGTCGAAAAAGCCCATGCCTTCGATCTTCAGTACGCCCGCATCGCCCCCGGCAAAGCCCATGGCGACCTCTTGTTCGCTATCAAGGGTCTCTTCGAAGCTCTGGATATACAGCACCAAGCGTTCATAGGCCCAGGCGGCCGGGCTCTTGGTGGCCAGCGGTCGGTCGATGACCTGTTCAGGTTCCTCGCCCGTGGGGGCGCCATCGGTGCGCACCTCGTGGCGGCGACAGGACAGGACCGCGTTTTCGGCGTGCTCCGCGCTGGTGTCGACCTTGTTATCCATCATCGCGTCTTCCCCTCGTCGCGGTGCCCCGGAACGGTTTGTCCGTCCGGGCCGGGGGATCTGCTATGCCCCGTCCGCTATCTGCCAAAGCCAGGCGCCATCGGCGCGCAGGCGACGGGTGATCTGCCCGCGCCTGTAAAGATAATTTAGGTGCGCGACGGTTTCGGCAAGGGCCAGGCCGAAGGTTCCGGCATTTATGCGCCGCTTGAACAACACCGGAAAGCAATCGACAGCCACCTGCGGCTCGGTCAGCAGGGCGCGCAGGCGGTCCAGCGCGGAATGGTGGTTCTCCGCCATCTGGCGCAGCCGGATCGGCAGCCCCGTGAAAGGCAGGTTGTGACCGCCCAGCACAAGCTGGTCTTCCCGCGCCACCTCGGCAAACCGCGCCGTCGCCGTCAGCCATTCGCCCAGCGGATCGGCCCCCGGTTCGGTGGGGTGGACCCCGATATTGGGGCTGATGCCGGGCAAAAGCTGATCCCCGCCCAGCACCAGATTGTCGTCGCGGGACCACAGGGTCAGATGTTCGGGCGCATGGCCGTGGCCGACCCGCACGTCCCAATCCCGCCCCCCGGCGTGAAAGCTGTCACCATCCTGCAAGCGGGTGAAACCGACCGGGATCGGCTGCACAACATCCGCGAAATTGAACGGACGTTCCCCGGCGCGCTTTGCGATCTGCTCGGGGCTCATCCCGGCGCGTTCCCAGAAGCGCAGCGCCTCGGGCACCGGGCGGTCCTGTTCGTCCAGCAGCAGCATCCGCGCCATCAGCCATGCCGTGCGAGAGGTGACAAGCTCGGCCCCGCGCTGCTGGAACCAGCCGACCATCCCGCAGTGGTCCGGATGATGATGGGTCAGCAGGATGCGACGCACAGGCTTGGCGGCCAGCGGACCATCCAGCAGATCCTGCCAGATCTCGATCGTCTGCGGCGTGTTCAGCCCGGTGTCGACCAGCGTCCAGCCGTCCCCGTCATCCAGCGCGTAGACATTGACGTGATCCAGCGCCATCGGCATCGGCAGGCGGATCCACAGCAGGCCCGGCGCAACCTCGACAGGGGTCCCAAAGGCGGGCGGGACTTCCCATGGAAAGCGGATCGGGCCCAACTGGGTCACGCCCCGAGATCCTCGAGGCTGAGCGCGTAAAGATCCGCGTCCCCGACGACCGCATGGCTCAGCAGGCCGACATGTTCAGGCAGCAGACGCGCGATGTAGAAGGCCGCAAGACGCGAGCGCGGCCCATTGCCGCCCTCGGCCATCGCGGCCTTGAGGTGGGCAAAACCACCAAAGACACGGGCAAAGCCCATCAGGTAGGGCATCGATCCGGCAAAACGGCGGTTCACGTCGTCTTGCGAGACCATCCATTCCGTCGCCTCGCGCAGGGTCTCGACTCCCTGCCAGAGCGGCTCTGCCAGGGCGTCGAAATCGCCGCGCCCGGCTTCGGCCAGGGCCTGCATCTCGTCTATCAGGGCAAAGGCGGCCTCGCCCCCATCGGCCAGCTTGCGGCCCACAAGGTCCATCGACTGGATGCCATTGGTGCCCTCGTAGATCGCCGTGACCCGCACGTCGCGGTAGAATTGCGAGGCTCCGGTTTCCTCGATGAAGCCCATGCCCCCATGGACCTGAACACCGGTTTCCGACACCCGCATCCCGGTTTCGGTGCCAAAGGCCTTGGCGATCGGCGTCAGGAAGGCGGCGCGGGCAGACCAAGCGGCCTCGCCCGTGGCCTCGGCCATGTCGATGGCTGCGGCACAGCTCAGGGCGATGGCGCGGGCGGTAAAGATATCGGCGCGCATGGTAGCCAGCATCCGGCGCACGTCGGCGTGGTCCGCGATGGCCCCGGTGGCCCCCGGCTTGCCCTCCAGCACGGTGCGGCCCTGAGTGCGCTCCTGCGCAAAGGCCAGCGCCTGCTGATAGGCGCCCTCGGCGGCGCCGATGCCCTGGATGCCGACACCGAGCCGGGCGTTGTTCATCATCGTGAACATCGCCGCCATGCCCTTGTGCGGGGCCCCGACCAGCCAGCCGGTTGCGCGGTCGTATTCCATCACCGCCGTGGGCGATCCGTGCAGGCCCGTCTTGTGCTCGAGGCTTACCACCCGCAGGCTGTTGGCCGCCCCAAGCGAGCCATCTTCGTTCGGCAGGTATTTCGGCACCAGAAACAGGCTGATCCCACGGGTCCCCGCCGGGGCCTCCGGCAACCGCGCCAGCACCAGGTGGCAGACATTGCCGCCGAAATCGTGATCCCCCCAGGAAATATAGATCTTCTGCCCCGAAACCGCGTAGGTTCCATCCTCCAGCGGTTCGGCGCGGCTGCGCAAAGCCCCCACGTCGGACCCGGCCTGCGGTTCGGTCAGGTTCATCGTCCCGGTCCACTCCCCCGAGATCAGGCGCGGCAGGTACATCGCCCGGATGTCATCCGAGGCATGATGCGCCAACGCTTCGACCTGGCCCTGGGTCAGCAGCGGGTTCAGCCCCAGCGACAGGCAGGCCGCCGACAGCATGTCGTTCATCGCGCTGGTCAGGGTGACGGGCAGGTCCATGCCGCCATGGGCTTCGGGTGCGGACAGGCCCAGCCAGCCACCATCGGCCAGGGCGCGGAACCCTTCGGCAAAGCCCTTTGAGCAGCGCACCGCACCGTTTTCCATCCGCGCCGGATCAAGATCGCCGGAGCGTTGCAGGGGCGCCCATACATCCTGGGCCAGGCGGCCGATCTCGACCAGGATGGCATCGACCGTGTCGGGCGAGGCTTCGGCAAAGCGGTCCGAGGCGGCGATGCCGTCAAACCCGATCACATGGTCGAAAAGAAAGCGGAATTCCCCAATGGGCGCGCGAAACGGCATGGTCTTGTCTCCTCCGTGGCCATGGCAGGTCAGCTGGGCCGGGTCGTTTGAGCCCTTGTCCCGGGCCGGTGCGGGCAATGCCCGCCTGGCCGCCGGTGGGGCGAATGCAATCTGTCGCGCCAGTCCCGCGCTGGCCCCTTGCGGTCGTTCAGGGGCCGGCCAGCTTGGCAAGACGGGGCCGCCGCGCTATGGCACCCCCATCCGAAGTGATACCGTACCCCGGTCGCTTCGCCTATCAACCTGAACGCCGCGTCACGAATTTCCGACGGGGCGACGTCACGCGGAAAGACGATATGGTCCAGACCCGCCTTCTTGACGCCAGCGACGCCGCGCTGGACGCGGCCGCCGCGATGCTGCGCGCCGGGCAACTTGTCGCGATGCCGACCGAAACCGTCTATGGCCTGGCCGGGGACGCCACTGATGACCATGCGGTCGCCGCGATCTACGCCGCCAAGGGCCGCCCCTCCTTCAACCCGCTGATCGCCCATGTCGTGGACCTCGACATGGCGCGCAGCCTCGTGGAAATGCCGGGCCCTGCCGGGGATCTGGCCGCCGCCTTCTGGCCCGGTCCCCTGACCCTTGTATTGCCGCTGAAACCGGGCGCGCGGGTCTCGGCGCTGGTGACGGCCGGGTTGCCGACCCTGGCGATCCGCATTCCCGCCCATCCACTGGCGCGCGGGCTGATCGCCCGCGTCGGCAGACCGCTTGCGGCGCCCTCCGCCAACCCGTCGGGTCGGATCAGCCCGACAGAGGCGCAGCATGTGGTCGATGGCCTGGGTGGCCGGATCGCGGCCGTGCTGGATGGCGGACCGTGCCGTGTCGGCGTGGAATCGACCATCGTCGCGGTGGATGCAGCGGGCGCGGCACGGTTGTTGCGCCCGGGCGGCATCCCCGCCGCACAGATCGCCGCGTGCCTTGGGCAGGACAGCCTGACGCAGACCGAAGCGGATGGCTCCGGCATCGAATCCCCCGGCCAGATGCTGTCCCACTACGCACCGCGCGGGACCCTGCGCTTGAATGCATCTGCGCCGCGCCCCGGCGAAACCTACCTTGGTTTCGGCCCTGATTCGGGGCGGACATCTGAAGAAACCGGGCTGAACCTGTCCCCCGCCGGTGACCTGACCGAAGCGGCGGCCAACCTGTTTCGCCTGATGCATGTGCTGGATGACAGGGGTGCCGACTCCATCGCCGTGGCGCCGATCCCCGAAACCGGACTTGGGCAGGCGATCAACGATCGGCTACGCCGGGCCGCCGCACCGCGCGACTAGCCCGCCCGCGGCCCAAGGACGTCACGCCCGGCCGGCAACCCCGGACAGGACCAGCGGATCCAACCCTTCTTCGGCCAGCGCACGGGTCCATTTGCGGGCATCATCGACGCCGAATATCGTCTCGGTGTCCGCCGCGCCGATCAGCCAGCCATTCTGGCCGATCTCGGCCTCCAGTTGCCCCGGGCCCCAGCCGCAATAGCCAAGCGCAAACAGCACCCGACGCGGGCCGTCGCCCATGGCGATGTCTTCGAGGATATCCAGCGTCGCGGTCATCCTCAGGTCTTCGCTCACGTCGAGGCTGGACAGGGCGGAATCGTAATCGGCGGAATGCAGGACGAAACCGCGCTCGCGTTCCACCGGGCCACCGGAATGGACCCGGCCGGCCAGTGCCTCGGCGCAACCTTCCACGCCAAGCTGCTCGAACAGGTCGGCCTTCACCATGCGGTCCACCGGCTTGTTGACCATCAACCCCATGGCCCCGTCGTCGGAATGGGCACAGAGCAGGATGACCGAATTGGCAAAGCGGGGATCCTCCATGGCCGGCATGGCCATCAGGATCTTGCCTGTGAGATCGAAGGGTTCCGCCAAAATGGAGCTCCGGAGGTTGCTGCATGTTTCGGACAGGGACAGAGTGATGCGCATTTGCGGCGCAATCAACCTGAAAGATGCAACCGCGCGTCAGCGAGGGTAAATCGCGCAGCCATCGCCGCTTTGTGAATTGGATTTTTACCGGCAGGGGGGCATCAGTAAGCCATGACATTCCCCTTCCGCATGGTGGCGCTTGCCACGGCCCTGTCCCTTTCGGCGCTTTCGGCGGCGGCCAATCCCTATGCCGAGTATATCTCTGCCCGGCTGCTTCCCGGCTGGCGGGCCGCAGACGGCACCCATATGGCCGGGCTGGAACTTGACCTCGCCGATGGCTGGAAGACCTACTGGCGCCAACCCGGCAGTGCCGGCATCCCGCCCAGTTTCGACTGGACCCGTTCGGGCAACACCCAAATGGTCGAAGTCATCTGGCCCAACCCCGAGATCTTCGAGCTCAGCGGCATGCGCTCCATCGGGTACAAGCATCGCGTCGTGCTGCCGCTGAAGATAACGCCCGGCGATCCGTCGGAAGATGTGCACCTGTCGGGCCAGATCCACCTTGGTATCTGCGAAACGGTCTGTGTGCCGCTGAGCCTTGAGGTTTCGGCCGATCTGTCGCGCCAGAAATCCGGCCGTGATCCGGCCATCGTCGCCGCCCTTGCCTCCCGTCCCTTTACCGCCAAGGAAGCCCGCCTGACCCGCGCCACCTGCCGGTTCGAGCCGCAGCAGAACGGCGTCGGGATCGAAGCACGGCTGACCCTGCCTTCTGCCGGACAGGATGAAACGGCTGTTTTCGAGCTGCCGCAGCCGGAAATGTTCATCACCGATGCGGTCACCCGGCGGGAAGGCGACACGCTGATCGCCCGTGCGACGCTGCTGAACGGTGGGCCGATGCTGCTGGACCGCTCGCAATTGCGCATCACGGTACTGGGCGGCGATCACGCAGTGGAAATCACCGGATGCAGCGCCGGCTGACTGCGACCCTAAGCGGTTTGGCAGGCTGGTCTGACCGCCCTGCCCCCGATTTCAAGACGGCCCCCGGACGGCGCGCCTCCTGTCAGCCCTGTGGCGCAGGCCGGGCGCGCATCTGCATGACGATCCCGATTGCGAGCAGCAGGCCGATCACCAGCAGCATACCCGTCAGGAAGGCCAGCAGGGCCGCGCTCATCACCGGCAGCGCGGCAAGGGCGGGCAGCGCGCCAATCAGCGCCGACCAGAGCGCGCCTTGCCAGATCGCCACCCCCAGCGTTGCCGCGAACCAGACCAGCATCAGTGCCAGCCCGGCGCGCGACAACCGCCGCATGCCGATGGCCCGACGACTGCGCAGCGCCCGGCGCAGGGCCAGTTGCATCCGCGACAGATCGTTCTGCATCGCGACCAGCGCGGGGACCACCAGCAGCACCAGCACCATGCCGAAGCCCAGCCCGTAGACCAGTGTGATCACTGTCGGCTTCAGGAACTGCGCCTGGCTGGAGCGTTCGTAGAGCAGCGGCGCCAGCCCCAGCACCGTGGTCAGCGTGGTCAGCACAACCGGGCGCAGCCGGTCCGCCGCCCCGTCGATGATCGACGGGACAAGACCCCGTTCGGCGGCATATTCGTCGATGGTCGTCACCAGCACGATGGAATCGTTGATGATGATCCCGGTCATGCCCAGCATGCCGACCACCGTGAACATCGACAGCGGTACATCCCAGATCGCATGGCCATAGAAGGTGCCGACCAGCCCGAAGGGGATGATCGCCATGACCACCAGCGGCCGCGTCCAGCTGGAAAACACCCAGGCCAGCACAAGATAGATCCCGGCCAGCACCATCACCATGCCGCGCAGCGCATCGTTCAGGAAATCATCCTCCTGTTCGGCAAGACCGGAGAGGCGGAATTCGATCTGCATTTCGCTGGCGATGGTCGGCAGGATCTCGGTCTCCAGCGCATGGATGATCTCCTGCGCGCGGGCCGGATCGTCTTCTGAAATGTCGCCGGTGACCGAGATAACCCGCAACCCGTTTTCCCGCCGCACGGTGGAAAACCCGCTGCGCTGCTGGACCCGGACGATATCGGCCAGCGGGACATAGGTGCCGCTGGGGCTGCGCAGCAACATCCGTTCCAGGAAATCCGCCGTCAGTTCGGCTTCGGGCAGTTCGACCCGGATCTCGGCGCTGCGCGGCCCGTCGGGATAGGTCGCGGCCTCGAGCCCGTTCAGACGGTGGCGCAGCACCCGGCCAAGCTGGTCGATGGTGAAGCCAAGCGCCTGGCCCTGCGGGGTCAGGTCCAGGATCAGCTCTTCCTTGTCGTAGGACAGGTTGTCCTCGACCGCCGAAACCTCCGGATAGCGCAGCAATTCCGATTTCAGCCGTTCCGAGGCCGCCTTCAGCGTATCGGCCGTGCCCCCGTGGAACTGCACGTCCAGGGCATCTCCGCCCGGTCCCGACCGCCAGCCCCGGAAGGAAACGACCTCGGCCATCGGATGGGCCTGCACGGCCTCTTGCAGGTCGGCGACGAAAGCGAAGCTGGAATAGGGGCGCAGATCCGCATCGACCATCTCGATGGTGACGGACCCAAGCTGCTCGGGGTCCTTGCTGTCCGATCCGGCAAGGTCGGCGCCGGAATTACCCCCGATCTCGGCGATCACATAGGCGATCGGATTGACCCCGTAGCGGGCCTCGTAATCAGCGGCGACCGCATCCGTGGCGCGCTGGATCTCGCGCATCATGGCAAGGGATTCGGCCCGCCCGGCGCCCGGCGCCATCATGAAGTTGCCGGTCACCGATCCCTGTTCGGGCGCGTTGAAGAAGCGCCATTGCAGATCGCCCCGGATGAACAGCGCCACCTGGCTGGCCAGCACCACGACGACCAGCGCCAGCACCGGATAGCGCGCCCGGATCACCCCGGCCATCATGGGGCGGAACAGGCGGCGACGCACCATGTCGAACCCGAGGTTGAAATAATACGACGGCTGGTCGTACCAGCGCCGCCCGCCCGCGTGGGCCAGGGCGTGGCTCATGTGATTGGGCAGGATCAGGAAGCATTCCACCAGCGAGGCGATCAGCACGGTGATGACCGTAAAGGGAATGTCGGCGATCATGTCACCGAATCGCCCTTCGATGACCGTCAGACCGAAGAAGGCGATCACCGTGGTCAGGGTGGCAGAAAACACCGGCATGGCCATGCGTCCGGCAGCGGATTCAGCGGCCTCGATCGGACCGAAGCCCCGGCGCCGCACCTGGCTGTCGGCATATTCCGCGACCACGATGGCATCATCGACAACGATCCCAAGGGTGATGATCAGCGCGAAGATCGAAATCATGTTCAGCGTCAGCCCGAAGGCATACATCAGCGCGATGGCCGTCAGCATAGACACCGGAATACCGACGGCGACCCAGATCGCTGCGCGGGCGTTCAGGAACAGGAACAGCAGCCCCACCACCAGCAACAGCCCCGTTGCGCCATTGGCCAGCAACAGGTCGATCCGCCCGGAAATACTTTCGGCCCGCGTGCGGATCAGGTCCAGCGTGGTGCCCGCCGGCAAGGTCGCCTGCATCTCGGCCGCGACCTTTTCGACCTGTTCCTGAATTCGGATCGCATCGCCCTTGTCCGAGCGGTCCACCCGGATCGAGATCGCCGGGTTTTCGCCCACGAAATAGGTGCGCTCGCGGTCGACACCCTCGACACGGATACGCGCCACGTCCCCGACCATCAGGGCCGAGCCGTCGTCGTTCGAGCGCAGCACGATCCTCGAAATCTCGTCAGCGGTCCGTTTCGCCGTGCCCGTTCGGACCCGCGCATTGGCCCCCGCCACGTCGCCAGCCGGATTGCCATCGACCTCGGCCCCGATGGCCGTGGCGATCTGTTCCAGCGTCACGTCATGGGTCACGAGGCTGAGCGAGGGGACCTCGATCACCGTGCGCGGGGCGGCCAACCCGCGAATGGTGCTGCGGGTGACGCCTTCGGCGAAAAGGCGGGCGGTGAATTCATCGGCAAAGCGGGCCAGCTGGTCGACCCCCACCGGGCCGGTCAGGATCACATCCGTTACCCGGTCGCGCCAGGCGGTGCGGCGGATCTCGGGCAGATCGGCGTCTTCGGGCAGGTTGGTGACCCCGTCGATTGCGGCCTGCACGTCATCCCCGGCGCGGCCCATGTCCCAGCCAGGTTCGAACTCCAGCTCTATCCGGGCGCGGCCTTCGATGGAATTGGCCTCGGATTCCGCCACGCCTTCGACCGTCAGCAGTGCCGGTTCCAGAAGCTGCACGATGGCGCGGTCGACGTCTTCAGCCCCTGCCCCGTCCCAGTTTACGGTGACGCGGATGTCGTCGACGATCACGTCCGGGAAATACTGCGCCCGCATCTGCGGCAGGGCGGCGATCCCGGCGCCCAGCATCAGCACCAGCAGCAGATTGGCCGCCGTGCGATGCCGGGTGAAATAGCTCAGCAGGCCCGTGGCCCGTCCCGGAACGCCGCGCATGTCCTACCCCCCCATCCGGCTTTCCAGCCGCTGCACCATCTCGGCCGGGACCTCGGCCTGTTCAAGCTGACCCAGCATCCGGGTCTTTACCGCGTCGGGAAGAAAGCTGTTGGCCTCGACAAAGGCGACCAGCCGGGCGCGTTGTTCGGGCGACAGCGCAATAACCTCGGTCGCAACCGACGCGGCCTCGGCGGCTTCGGCGCGGTTGGGACGCACGAGGATACCTGCACCCAGAAGCGGGGTGCGTTCGGTCACGACCTCTTGACCGTCAAGGTCAGGCCCGCGCACCAGCACCGCGTCGCCCTGACGCCGTTCAATGGTGACGGGCATCACCGACAGGCGGTTGTCGGGGCCGACCACCAGCACGGTGCCGGCGGCGTCAATGGCGGTGGCGGGCAGGCTGATCACATCCGAAATCGGGTTTTCCTGCACCCGCACGGTGACGAAATCGCCGGGCTTCAGCCCCTGGGCGCGACCCAAGGTGGCCAGGATCAACCGCCCGGTCAGCCCTTCGCCCACGGCGGCACTGTCGCGGCTGATCTCTCCGACGGCGGTCAGGGCCGAGCCGAAGCTTTCCAGCGCCACCTCGACGGGCAGGCGCAGCAGGCGGCCATCCGGGTCCAGCAGCCGGGTGTATTGCCCGGTCGAAACGCGGAAGGCGACCTCCAGCGCGTCGGGGTCGACCAGTTGGGCGAGGACTTCGTTTTCCGAAAGCAGGCGGCCCTGGACAAGGGTGACACCCGACAGCGTGCCGTCAAAGCCCGCGCGGATCACCGTATCGGCCAGATCCCGTGCCGCGTCTTCGCGCACGATCCGGGCGCGGGACAGGGCAGTGGCGGCGCTGTCGATCCGCGCCTCGGCCTGGGCCAGATCACTGCGCGCCGACAGCACCGACTGGCGGGCCGCGGCGGCGGCAAGCTCGGCGATCTCGACCGATGTGGCGGACCCGATGCCGCGTTCGACCAGTTGCGTCTGGCGATCAAAGGCGCGTTCCCGGATACCGGCCTGATCCCGCGACGCCGTCAGCGTATCCATCGCGATGACAAGACCGCGCTCGGCATCCCGCGCCTCGGCCAGGGCGTCGGCCAGATCGGCCTCGGCCCGGTCAAGCGCGCTTTGGGCCTGGGTGGGGTCGATTTCCAGCAGCACCTGCCCCTGTTTCACGTCTCCGCCTTCGCGGAAATCCGGAGCCAGCGTCACCAGCGTTCCGGCGGCCGAGGCGCGGATGTCCAGCGTGCGGCGGCTGCGGATTTCGCCGAAGACAGTCAGCACCGGGGCGATCTGCTGGGCGCGCGCCGTGATCACGTTGACTGCAAAGACCCGTTCGCGCGCCGGGGGCACGAAAGGTGCCCGCGCCAGGCGATCCTGCACGGCGCGCTGCACCAGGCTGCCGGCAAGCGCCAGCAGGCCAAGCGTCACCGACAGCAACAACAGGCCGGAAAGGCTTCTGGCAAGAAATCTCATCCGCAATACATCCGTTCGGTCCCCGATGGGATGATACATCCAAAGATCGCATCATCGTGGCGTGCATTCATCCAGCCAAGCCACAAAACCGTTATGATAGCGGTATCATTTGCGCCGCAGATGCTCATCGAGACGCGGCATGATCTCGACGAAATTACAGGGCGCGTGGCGGTAGTCGAGCTGCTTGACCAGGATTTCATCCCAGCCATCCTTGCAGGCGCCGGTGCTTCCGGGAAGGGCAAAAAGGTAGGTACCCCCCGCAACCCCACCGGTTGCACGACTTTGCACCGCCGAGGTGCCGATCTTCTGCATCGAGACGATGGTAAAGACCGTCCCGAAGGCGTCGATTTCCTTTTCGTAGACATCGCGATGCGCCTCAACGGTGACATCGCGTCCCGTCAGCCCCGTCCCCCCGGTCGAGATCACCACGTCGACGCCCGGATCGGCCACCCAGGCACGCAACTGATCCGCGATTTCGGCCCGGTCATCGGGCAGCAACCGGCGGTCCGCCAGCAGGTGCCCGGCCGCCGCGATCCGCGCCACCAGCGTATCGCCGGAGCGATCCTCAGCCAGGCTGCGGCTGTCGCTGACCGTCAGAACCGCGATGCGCACGGGCACGAAGGCGCGGTGATTGGTCGCTGTCGGCTGGGGCGTTTTCTGGGTCATGGCGGGCTCCGGCAAGGGTCAGCTACGGTCGATCAGGACCAGGCGCAGGGCAAGGGTGGCAAAGATTCCGGCCGAAATGCGGACAATCCAGCGTCCGGCCTTGCCGCTGCCGTCGCGTCGGGCAAGCCGGGTCTGCAATCGTCCGGCCAGCGCCCCGGCCAGCCCGTTGATGAAAAAGCCCCCGGCGGCCAGAACGGCCCCGAAGGCCAGGAATTGCGCCAGCACGGGGCGGGCGGGGTCAATGAACTGCGGCACGAAGGCCAGGATGAACAGGATCACCTTGGGGTTGGTCAGATTGACCAGCAGCCCGTCGCGAAAGGGTTTCGCGGGTTTGGCCGCCGGTCCTTCGCCGCCAACGCCCGCGCGCAGGATCTGCACCGCCAACCACAGCAGGTAGCCCGCGCCGAACCAGCGAATGACCTCGAAGGCGACAGGGTGGGTCGCGACCAGCGCGCCGACGCCCAGCCCGGCGATCAGCGCATGGGTCATCCCGCCGACCGCCACGCCCGCACTGGCACGCCAGCCTGCGGCAGGCCCGGCGCGCAGCCCCTGCCCGGCGCAGAACATCATGTCCGCCCCCGGTGTCAGGTTCAGCGCCAGCGCCGCCGGGATAAATGTCAGCAGGACCAGCAGATCGACCGGCATCAGATCCATCAGCCGGCCTTTCCCGTTCCGGAAGCAGGCGCGCCGGCAGACCGCGAGCCCAATTTGGCGCGCAACGACAGCAGGTCGGCCCAGGCCTCGCGCTTGGACTCGGGCTGGCCCAGCAGGCTGGCGGGATGTGCCATCGGCAGCACCGGCAGGCCAAAGGCCTCGCCCCACTGACCACGCAGCTTCAGGATGCCGCGTTTGCCCAGCACCGCCTGACAGGGGGTATTGCCCATCAACACCAGAACCTCGGGCCGGGCCAGCGCCACGTGTTTTTGCAGAAACGGTTGCAGCATCGCGATTTCCTCGGGGCGGGGATCGCGGTTTTGCGGCGGGCGCCAAGGCAGCACATTGGCGATATAGACTGCGTCGCGCAGGTCTTCGGCGTCCCGCGACAGGCCGATCGCCGCGAGCATCTTGTTCAGCAGCGCGCCCTCAGGACCGACAAAGGGTGTCCCTTCGCGGTCTTCTTCGCGGCCCGGCGCCTCGCCCAGGATCATCACCCGCGCGCCGGGCTGGCCATCGCTGAACACCAGATTGCGCGCGCCATTGCGCAACTCGCAATGCTCATAGGTCGCCAGGGCCTCGCGCAGTGCATCGAGGCTGCGGGCGCCTTCGGCGGCGATGCGCGCGACGTCGACCGCATCGACCTCAACCCGTTCGCGGGGGGGATCGCCGGGCTTGTGCGCCGCGACCTTGCGGCTGGGTTCGGGCGTGACCTCGAACCGGTTCACCGGGGCATCCCCAATGGCTTCGTCCACGCCCATCTCGACCTGCCATTCCAGCAGGCTGCGCGCCAGATCCCAGTCGAGTGCCGATTCCATGCCCGTATCCATGGCCGCACCCTAACGCCCGCCGCGCCGGGGCGGAAGCGCCGCTTGTGGCCTGCCCCCGCCCGCGCCTATAAGCGGGGCCAGGACGAACCGGAGGCATGTCATGAGTTTTCGCCAGAACCACCTGCTGGGCATAGAGCCCCTCGCCCCGGACGAGATCACCGCGATCCTGGACCTGGCGGATGATTACGTGACGCTGAACCGGTCAGAAGCCAAGGATGCCGATGCCCTGAAGGGGCTGACCCAGGTCAACATGTTCTTCGAAAACTCGACCCGCACGCAGTCGAGCTTCGAGATCGCGGGCAAGCGTCTTGGCGCCCATGTGATGAACATGGCGATGGAGGCGTCTTCCATCAAGAAAGGCGAGACGCTGATCGACACGGCCCTGACGATCAACGCCATGCACCCGGATCTTCTGGTGGTGCGCCATCCCCATTCCGGCGCCGCCGACCTGCTGAGCCAGAAGGTCAATTGCGCGGTACTGAACGCGGGCGACGGGCGGCATGAACACCCGACGCAGGCGCTTCTGGACGCGCTGACCATCCGGCGCAGGAAGGGGCGGCTGCACCGGCTGACCGTGGCGATCTGCGGCGACATCGCCCATAGCCGGGTCGCGCGGTCCAACATGATGCTGCTGCACAAGATGGAAAACCGCGTGCGTCTGATCGGGCCGCCGACCCTTGTGCCCTCGGCCTTTGGGGAACTCGGCTGCGAGGTCTACGAGGACATGCAGGAAGGCCTGCAAGGTGCCGATGTGGTTATGATGCTGCGACTTCAGAAGGAACGCATGGACGGCGGCTTCATCCCGTCGGAGCGCGAATATTACCACCGCTACGGGCTCGACGAGGCCAAGCTGGCCTGCGCCGCCGAAGATGCCATCGTCATGCACCCCGGCCCGATGAATCGCGGGGTCGAGATCGACGGGACCATCGCCGACGACATCAACCGGTCGGTCATTCAGGACCAGGTGGAAATGGGTGTCGCCGTGCGCATGGCGGCGATGGAACTGCTGGCCCGCAACCTGAAAGCCCGCCGCACCGAAGCCGCCTGAGGCCCGCGCGCTGCCGGCGGCCCCTGATCGGGCGGCCTCTGATCGGGCGGCCTCTGATCGGGCGAGGCATGACTGGGCAAGGCATGATCGGGTAAGGCATGACTGGGCAAGGCCGGGCCTGCCAGGGGAACCGGGATGCCCCCTGAACGGTTGATCCCCTGACGGCCTGCCGCGGGAACGGCAGCGTCCAGGAAAGGACTCACCATGGCCACCCGTGACCCCAACATCGAAAAGCTGGGCCTTCAGCCCGCCGACCGCGACGCGGTCTTCGTGCTGGCCGCCGATCCCGAAGCCCCCGCCATGGCCGCCCTGCTGGCGCCCGAGCGGCTGGAGGGCGGCACCGGCCCCACCCTCGCCCGCCTGCTGGGCCTGCCGGAAACCGAAGCCGGCGCGGTGGATCTGATCAACCCGAGCGACCTCGAAGGCGTCGGGCTGGCCACCTACCTGATCGACGGCATGGGTCTGGAGGCAAAATCCGTGAACGCCGACCGCGCCACACTGGAAGCCCTGCAAGGGCCTGTCGTGCTGCTGCGTCCCCGCTTCCTTGAGGGGGAGCCGCGTATCCTGCAGATGTCGCGCGGGCTCTCCCTTGTGGGGCGCTACGATGCGCCGCGCCAGCCCATAGGGCTGACACCGCTTAGGGCTGTCGCGGCCTCGGGCATCGGAGGGCCGACATCGGTGCCCCCCGCAGGACCGACGCCGCGCAGCATGGCCTGGCTGGCCATGCTGGTGCTGGGGATCGGGATGGTGCTGGCGCTTCTGGCTCTGGGGCTCTGGCTGCTCTAGGCGGGGCCCTGGCTGTCAGGGGCCGTTATTTCGCGCCTACCAGAGGCGGAAATCTTGGTTTATAGCGGGCAGGTAGAGCATCCCGACGAAGGCCCCCCATGACCCAACCGCTGACGACCTTCCTTCTGAGCAATGCGCGCCTGATCGACCCCGAAGCCGGGACCGAAGAGCCGGGCAGCCTGCTGATCGGGGGCGGAAAGATCCTGGCAACCGGGGCCGAGGCCGAAGCCACCCTCGCCGGGGAGGTCATCGATTGCCGGGGGCTGTGCCTGGCACCGGGGATCGTCGATATCGGGGTGAAGGTCTGCGAGCCCGGCGAACGCCACAAGGAAAGCTTTGGTACCGCCGGGGCCTCGGCTGCGGCAGGCGGGGTAACCACCATCGTCACCCGTCCCGACACCGACCCGCCAATCGACAACCCCGAAACCCTGGAATTCGTCTCGCGCCGCGCGCGCGAGGATTCTCCGGTCAAGGTGCTGCACATGGCCGCCCTGACGCGGGGCCGCGAAGGCCGCGTGATGACCGAGATCGGGTTCCTGCTGGATGCTGGCGCGGTCGCCTTTTCCGATTGCGACCACGTCATCACCGACACCAAGGTCCTGAGCCGCGCCCTGACCTATGCCCGCGCCCGTGGCGCGCTGGTCATCGGGCATATCCAGGAGCCGGGCCTGTCCGCAGGCGCCTGCGCCACCACGGGCAAGTTCGCCGCGCTGCGCGCCCTGCCCGCGGCCTCGCCCATGGCGGAGCGGATGGGGATCGACCGCGATATCTCGTTGCTGGAAATGACCGGGGCCAGCTATCATTTCGACCAGGTGACCACCGCCCGCGCCCTGCCGCCGCTGGAACGGGCCAAGGCCAACGGGCTGGACATCACGGCGGGCGTGTCGATCCACCACCTGACGCTGAACGAATACGACGTGGCCGACTACCGCACCTTCTTCAAGGTGAAGCCGCCCCTGCGCGCCGAAGAGGACCGCAAGGCCGTGGTCGCCGCCGTCGCCAGCGGGTTGATCGACATCATCTCGTCCATGCACACGCCGCAGGACGAGGAAAGCAAGCGCCTGCCGTTTGAAGAAGCTGCCTCCGGCGCGGTGGCGCTGGAAACCCTGCTGCCGGCGGCGATGCGCCTGGTTCATGCCGGAGATCTGAGCCTGCCGGTGCTGTTCCGCGCCCTGTCGCTGAACCCCGCCAAGCGGCTCGGCCTTGATTGCGGGCGGCTGGCAAAAGGCGCCCCGGCGGATCTGGTGCTGTTCGACCCGGATGCGCCCTTCGTGCTGGACCGCTTCAAGATGAAGTCGAAATCCAAGAACACCCCCTTTGATTCCGCCCGGATGCAGGGCCGCGTCCGCGCCACCTGGGTCAACGGGGTGCAGGTCTTTGGGGACAAGCCATGAGCCTGCTGCCCGCGCTGACCTCGGCGCCCCTGATCCTTGGGCTGGCGGCGGTGCTGGGCTATCTTCTGGGCTCGGTGCCCTTCGGGATTGTCATCACCCGTGCGCTCGGGCTGGGCGATCTGCGTCAGATCGGGTCCGGCAATATCGGCGCCACCAATGTGCTGCGCACCGGCAACAAGCCTGCGGCGCTGGCAACCCTGATCCTCGATAGCGGCAAGGGGGCGGCGGCGGTTCTGATTGCACGGGCCGTGGCGCCCGAGGACGCGGTGCAACTGGCCGGTTTCGCCGCATTCCTGGGGCATTGTTTTCCGGTCTGGCTGCGCTTTCAGGGCGGCAAGGGCGTTGCGACCTACATCGGTACGCTGCTGGCCCTGTTCTGGCCGCTTGGCCTGGCCTGCTGCGCGACCTGGGCCGTGACGGCGGCACTGCTGCGCTATTCCTCTCTTTCGGCGCTGGTGGCGGCGGCACTCAGCCCCGTCTGGGCCGTTCTGCTTGGCCGGGAAGAGACCGTCGTGCTCTGCATCCTGCTTGCCCTGTTGATTTTTATTCGCCACCGGACGAACATCTCGCGGTTGATCGCGGGCCAGGAACCCAAGATCGGCAAGAAGTAAGAGCCTTCAGAACCGGTCCAGGGAGATACCGTCCATGACTTTCGCCGACTCCATCCGCACCGTCTTTTCCAAATATGCCACCATATCGGGCCGCGCCGCGCGGTCGGAATATTGGTGGTTTCTCCTGTTTACATGGGGTGTGAACGTCCTGTTCGCGATCCTGGGTGCGGAGGCCTCGGGGTTCAGCCTGATCGATATCCTGAGCATCATCTTCGGGCTGGTCGTATTGTTGCCGGCGATCTGCGTCGGCGGGCGGCGCCTGCATGACCGCGACAAGTCCGCATGGTGGCTGCTGCTTGCGGTGATCCCCGTGATCGGCACGATCATCCTTCTCATCTGGATGGCAATGAAGGGCACCGACGGCCCGAACCGCTTTGGCGCCGACCCGCTTGGCGGCAAGGGCGTTCCCGAACCCGCGCCGGTCTGATTTCATTCACCACCGCAAGCAAAAGGGGCAGAGACCATCACCGGTCCCTGCCCCATTTTTTCTGCCTCACCTCACCCGACCATGGGTCAGTAGCTGTAATCGCCGAAGATCCGTGTCACGTCGCCACCCCAGGGACCGGCGTATTGCTCCATCAGCTCGTCGGACAGGACCTTGCCGCTGTCGACGCTTTCATGCAGGGCGTTCAGGAAATGGGTCTCGTCCGGGATCAGGCCACCGGCACCGGGGCGGGCGCGCGCCTTCAGGCCCGCTTCGGCGATGCTCAGAACCTCGCGCGCAAGGTCGTGCATCTTCAGCCCGTCGATGCTGGCCTGCAGGCCCTGATCGGCGGCGGCAACCCGCATGGCTTCGCGCTGCGCCGGGGTCCAGCCCTTCACCAGGTCCCATGCCGCGTCGAGCGCCCCTTGGTCGTAGGTGAGCCCGACCCAGAAGGCCGGCAGGGCGCAAAGACGTCGCCAGGGGCCGCCATCGGCGCCGCGCATCTCGATGAATTTCTTCAGGCGGGCTTCGGGGAACAGGGTCGTCAGGTGGTCCGCCCAATCGCTGAGCGTCGGATATTCCCCCGGCAGCGCAGGCAGCTGACCCTTCAGGAAATCACGGAAAGACTGGCCGAGCGCGTCGATGTATTTGCCATCGCGGTAAACGAAATACATCGGCACATCGAGCGCATATTCAACCCAGCGTTCAAACCCGAAGCCCTCGTCGAAGACAAAGGGCACCATGCCGGTGCGCGCGTCGTCCAGGTGCCGCCAGACCCAACTGCGATAGCTTTTCATGCCATTGGGCTTGCCCTCGAAGAAGGGTGAATTGGCAAACAGCGCCGTCGCCACGGGTTGCAGGGCGATGGCCACCCGCATCTTCTGCACCATGTCCGCCTCGGACCCGAAGTCGAGGTTGACCTGCACCGTGCAGGTGCGCCGCATCATGGTCTGGCCAGCCGTGCCGACCTTCTGCATGTAGCTGTCCATCAGCTTGTAGCGGCCCTTGGGCATCAGCGGCATCTCGTCGTGCTGCCAGATCGGCGCAGCCCCAAGACCGATGAAGCCGACGCCGATCTCGTCGGCGATGTCCTTCACTTCGCGCAGGTGGATGTTCACCTCGTCACAGGTCTGGTGAATGGTCTCCAGCGGCGCACCGGACAATTCCAGCGCCCCGCCCGGTTCAAGGCTGACGTTGGCGTCGTCCTTGGTCAGGCCGATCAGCTTGCCGCCCTCTGTCACCGGCGCCCAGCCATAGCGGTCGCGCAGCCCTTCCAGCACGGCCTCGATCGACCGCGCGCCCTCGTAGGGCAGCGGCTTCAGGCTGTCCTTGCAATAGCCGAACTTCTCGTGCTCGGTGCCGATCCGCCAGTCTTCCTTGGGCTTGCAGCCCTCGGCGAGGTATTCCGCCATTTGCTCATGGCGTTCGATCGGACCGCCGCCGGTTTGGGGAATGGACATGAGGGGAGCTCCGCGTCTTGTTCTGGATCAGCGACCGCAGGGCCACATGAAGAACCAACGATCAAAACCGAATTGCGGGCGGTGTCAATGCACAGTGCCCGCGCGCCGGTGATCAGTTCAGCCGCAATTGCGACCGGTCCCAGATCACCACCGGAGCGGTGTCGAGGGGGGCCTGCGTGCCCACCTCGGCGGCATCATGGGCGATGACGCGCTGCACCTCGGAAACCAGCCGCCCGGTGCGGATGCCCGGCAGGGCGGCGAAGATGTCGAACAGGCCATCCGCGCCTTCCGCCGTCAGCGGTATCATCAGATCGTCCTGGCCATATTGGCTGAGCCGCCAGCAGGGCGGGTCCTGACCCGGGTCAAGCGCAAGGCGGGTCATCTCGCTCAGGGCGACAGCGCCCCCGGTGAAGGGACCGAAATAGCCGATCTGGCCTTCGCGGATCTCGACCACGCCGGGACCACCGGAATCGCCGCGAAAGCGCCCGCGCTGCACCCCGGCAAAGACCATGGCCGCACCGGCCAGCGTCACTACAAGGCCGATCCAGCGCAGCAGCCCGAAGCTGGTCATCAGCCACCACAGCCCCGGCAGCATCACGGCCAGACCCACCAGCGCCTCGCGCCAGCGGCGGATCTGCTGTTCAATTTCCGGGCGGATCATCGGGCCACCCGCGGGGCGGGGCGATCTGCCCCTGTCGCCAAAAATCTCATCTGCTTCCCCCTACCAATCGCCAAGGTGCAATTGCCACAGGGTCAGCGCCGCCACCGCCGCCGTATCGGCACGCAGGATGCGCGGACCCAGTTGCACCGGCCAGGCGAAGGGCAAGGCGTGCAACCGCTTGCGCTCTGCCTCGGAAAACCCGCCTTCGGGGCCGATCAGCACCGCCCAGGGCCCGCGCGGCGCATCGCCCAGCGGGCGCGGCGCACCGTCGGGCGTGCCGTAGGAGGCCTCGGCAAAGGCTTCGTCGCAGAACATCAACTGGCGTTCTGCGGGCCAATTGGCCAGCAGCCGGTCCAGACGGGCAAGGTCGTTGACCTCGGTCACATAGGTGCTGCCGCATTGCTCTGCCGCCTCGACCGCATGGGCCTGCAACCGGTCGCGGCGGATGCGTTCGGCATTGGTGAAATCGGTCTGGACGGGCTGAATGCGCGCCACGCCGATCTCGGCCGCCTTTTCGACGATGAAATCGGTCCGCGTCTTCTTGATCGGCGCGAACAGCAGCCACAGGTCCGGCGGCGCCGCCTGAGGCCGTGACTGGCTGCGGCAGGTCAGTTCACCGCCGCGTTTGCCCGCCGATGTCACCTCGGCCTGCCATTCGCCGTCGTGTCCGTTGAACAGGGCCACGGCGCTGCCTTCGGTCAGTCGCATGACGCCGAAAAGGTAATGCGCCTGGTCGCGCTCCAGCGGAACGGTTTGCCCTGAGGCCAAGGGGTGCTCTACACAGAGCCTGATCTTTGCTGCATCCATGGGGACTACATATGACCGACCGTGACACGACACCAGAGGCGAGACCCGCTGCGGGCGCGACAGCTTCGGCCGGGACATCGGATGGTCAGGTCTCGGATGCGGTCCGCGGCAATTGGGTCGACACCCATGCGCCGGCGGCGACGCGGCCCTACCTGCGGCTGGCACGGGCAGACCGGCCCATCGGCACATGGCTGCTGCTGCTGCCCTGCTGGTGGGGGCTGCTTCTGGCCATGGCGTCGGACGGCCAGCCGCGCTGGCAGGATCTGTGGATCTTTGTCGGCTGCGGTCTTGGGGCCTGGCTGATGCGCGGCGCGGGCTGTACCTGGAACGACATCACCGACCGCCATATCGACGGCGCGGTCGAACGCACCCGGTCGCGGCCCATCCCATCGGGGCAGGTCACGACCAAACAGGCCGCCGGCTGGATGGTGGCGCAGGCGCTGGTCGCCTTCCTGATCCTGCTCACCTTCCCGCCCATGGCGATCCTGCTGGGGGTGCTGTCGCTGGTCACCGTGGCGATCTATCCCTTCGCCAAGCGCTTTACCTGGTGGCCGCAGATCTTCCTGGGCCTTGCCTTCAACTGGGGCGCCCTGCTGGCCTGGACCGCCCATACCGGCAGCCTTGGATGGCCCGCCGTGCTGCTTTACGTGGCCGGGATCTGCTGGACGCTGTTCTACGACACGATCTATGCCCACCAGGACAAGGAAGACGATGCGCTGATCGGGGTGAAATCCACCGCCCGCCTGTTCATGGACGCCACGCCGGCCTGGCTGGCGCGCTTCCTGATCGGGACGATGGTCCTGCTCGGCATCGCCGTGCTGGCCGCCCTGCCCGGCGCGCCGCTGGCCGCCCTCGTCGCGCTGGCCGGTGTCTATGTCATGGGGGCGCATATGCTTTGGCAACTGCGGACCTATGACGGCGCAGACAACGATATCCTGCTGATGCTGTTCCGCGCCAACCGCAATGCCGGCCTGCTGCCCCTGCCGTTTTTCGCCTGCGCCATCCTGCTTTGATTGCAACAATGCCCCCGGCGCTCTAGACACGATCCGATCAACAACGACCAGGGCCTCAAGTATGCGCCTCGTAACGTTCGCCGTTCTTACCGGAACCTTCGCTCTTGCCGCCGTCGGAAGCCTGGTTGCTGCCGGCTTTGCCGTGACGCAGGTCGAGGACGCCTCGGAAATCGGGATTCGCACCGCCCTGGACAAGGCGGATCTGGACTGGGCCGAGGTGCAGGCCAATGGGTTGCAGGCGATCCTGTCGGGCACCGCCCCCAACGAAGCGCAAAGGTTCCGGGCCAAGACCGCCGCCAGCACGGTTGTCGATGCCTCGCGGGTCATCGACGATATGAACGTCGAGGCCCGCACCGCCCTGAGCCCGCCGCATTTCTCGATCGAGATCCTGCGCAACGACAGCGATATTTCCCTGATCGGGCTGATCCCGGCGGAGATGGACCGCGAGGCGCTGCTGCGCAGCATCGCCCGGCTGCGCGGCGTCAGCGAGGTCTCGGACCTGTTGCAGACCGCCGATTACCCGGTGCCCCGCGGCTGGAAGGACACCATCGCCTTTGCCGTCGCCGCACTGAACGATCTGCCCCGCTCCAAGGTGTCGATTTCCGCCAACGAGGTCGCGATCACCGCGATGAGCGAATCGATCCCCGAAAAGCGCCAGCTTGAAAGCAGCCTGAAGGCCAAGGCCGGCCCCGACATCCGGCTGACCACCGAAATCTCGGCCCCCCGCCCCATCATCGCACCGTTTACCCTGCGCTATGTCAGTGACGCGGGCGGCGCGCGCTTCGATGCCTGTTCCGTCGACACCGAGGCCGCGCGCAGCCAGATCCTGGCCGCCGCGCGCGACTCCGGCTTGCCCGAAGGCACGACGCCGCGCTGCACCATCGGCCTTGGCGTACCCTCCTCGGAATGGGGCCGCGCCACGGCCCTGGCGATCCGCGCCGTGGGCAAGCTGGGCGGCGGCAGCGTGACCTTCTCGGATGCCGATATCAGCCTGCTGGCGCTGGAAGGCACATCGCAGTCGACCTTTGACGAGGTGCTGGGAGAGCTGGAGAACCGCCTGCCGGATGTCTACGCGCTGCATGCGGTGCTGCCCGAGACCCCGGATCGGGACGAAGAAGAAGGCCCACCGGAATTCATTGCCACCCTCAGTCCCGAGGGTCTGGTGCAATTGCGCGGCCGGATCTCCGACGAGGTCATGCGCAATGCGGCCGAGGCGCTGGCCAAGGCGCGCTTTGGCGCCGAGCGGGTCTATACCTCGGCGCGACTGGACGAAGATTTGCCCGAAGGCTGGTCCCTGCGCGTGCTGACCGCGCTCGACGCCTTGTCGCGGTTGTCCAACGGGGCCGTCACCGTGACCCCGAGCAGCGTCGGCATCCGGGGCAATACCGGCGACCAGAACGCCAATGCCGACATCGCCCGGCTGTTCGGCGACAAGCTGGGCCAGACGGCGGATTTCGACATCGACGTGACCTATCATGAAAAGCTCGATCCGGTCGCCGCCCTGCCCAGCCCCGCGGAGTGCATCAGCCAGATCAACGCGCTTCAGGAGGATGCCAAGATCAACTTCGACCCCGGATCGACCAATGTCGAAACCGGCAGCCGCAAGATCCTGGATTCGATCGCCGAAGTGCTCAAGACCTGCCCGGAACTGCCGCTCGAGATCGCCGGCTATACCGACAGCCAGGGGCGCGAGGAAATGAACCTGGCGCTGTCCAAGAACCGCGCCCAGACGATCCTGGACGAATTGCGCATGCGCCGGGTGCTGACCCGGACCTTCCAGGCCGACGGCTTTGGCGAGGATGACCCGATTGCCGACAATGGCACCGCCGAGGGCCGCGAAGCCAACCGCCGGATCGAATTCCGGCTGATCACCGAAGCCCCCGCAGAAGACGCATCTGCCCAAGGCGATGGCGAGGGCGATGGCGATGGCGGTGGCGAGGATCCGGCTGCGGAAGAGGCCGACAACGGCAGCGGGGCAGAGGATGAACCCGTCGAAGGCGCGGGCGACGACACCGTCTCAGAAGAAGCCGGGCCAGAGGAGACTGGGCCAGAGGAAACCGGGAACATCGAAGAAGGCTCCGGCGACGAATAGGCATACCTTTTGCCAGGGCAGCCGGTTCCGTGGGGACAGGACCGGCAAACGACGGGCAATCGGGACGAACCCCTTGCATCATGGCACCGGGTCAGGGAAATACTCCGGCGAAGACCGGACAGATGTCAGGGGACGGCATAGGTGAACAGAAACGAATTTATCATTGCCACGGCGATCATCCTGTTCGTGGCCTTCTGCATGGGCTGGTTTGCCTACTGGCTGATCCATCGCTTCACCCGCGTCGATGTCGGCGAGGTCGCGGAGCTGGACCGGATGGCGCAGGAACTGCATGACGCCGAAGAGACCCGCGATCAGGCGATCAGCTATCTGCAACAACGTGAAGCCGAGTTGAACAGCCAGTTGGGCCAGTCGGAGGCCGAATTGCGCGCCACCATGGACGGGCTGCGTGAAGCCCGCACGGAAGCCGAGGAACTGCGCGCCTATATCGACCGGGCGAACCCTTCGGATTGATCGGTTCAGGCAGGATGGGGGCCAAAGCGGCCGTCACCAGACCCTGTCACCCCTTGGTCCAGCGCTCCAGTGCCGCTTCGTCGCTGTCTTTTGCCGCTACCCAGTCTTCGCCGCGGCTGGTCTTTTCCTTCTTCCAGAAGGGTGCACGGCTTTTCAGGTAATCCATCAGGAAGTCGGCCGCCTCGAAGGCGTCCTGCCGGTGTGCCGAAGCGGTCGCCACCATCATGATCGGCTCTTCGGGGCGCAGCGCGCCGAACCGGTGCAGGATCAGGACCGGCCCCAGCGACCAGCGCTGCGCGGCCTCGGCGCCAATGGCTGCCAGCGCCTTTTCGGTCATGCCCGGATAGTGCTCGATCTCCATGCAGGACAGACGGTCGGCGCCGGGAAGGTCGCGCACGAGGCCGGTGAATGTGACCATTGCCCCGGCGCCGGAATGGGCGGCGCGGGCGGTGAATTCCGACAGGACCGCGCCGGGATCGAAGGGTGCAGGCTGTACCCGGATCTCTACAGCGGTGTCTCCGGTCATGGCCATGCCCCTCAGCCCCCGGTCATCGGCGGAAAGAACGCCACTTCGCGCACGCCAGCCAGGGGCGCGTCGAATTCGGCAAGCTCCTGGTCCAAGGCCACGCGCAGGGCCGTCAGATCGGAAAAGGCCAGGTCATAGCGGTCTTCGCGGGCGCGCAGTTCTGCCACCAGATCGGCAACTGTCGCGGCCTCGGTCTCGACCCGTTCGCGCGGCAGGCCAATGCGTTCGCGAACCCAGGCGAAATAGAGGACATCCATCACGAATCCTTCAGGTGCGGCCGGGCCTTGAGGAAATAATCCATCCCGGTAATCACGGTCAGCACCGCCGCCAGCCAAAGCAACAGGATCCCCCCGACAGAGGCCCATTCGCTGAGATGGATCATCAGGCCAAGGTGGCCCTGATCCTCGATCGCGCCGCTCAGCACGCCCTGGACCATGTGGTTGTCCATGCCGAAGATCGCGGCACCCAACTGGTTCTCCAGGATGCCTTGCGCGAACAGCACGGCGATGGCGACCATCTGCGACGTTGTCTTCCACTTTGCCAGCTTGGTGACCTTCAGCAATCCGGCCGTGTCCCCGAGGAATTCGCGCAGCCCCGAGACAAAGACTTCGCGGAACAGGATCAGCGCCGTGGGCAGCACCAGCCATTCGGCGACCGAGGAATAATGCATCAATACCGCCAGCGCGATCACCACCATCGCCTTGTCGGCGATCGGGTCCAGCATCGTGCCCAGGCGGGTCACCAGATTGAGGGACCGCGCAAGGTAGCCATCGACGTAATCGGTCAGCGAGGCAATAACGAACAGCGCCATCGCGCAGCTGTCGGCAAAGGGGCGCGGCAGCAGCAGGAAGCAAAGCGCGATTCCGGGGGCGGCGAGAAGCCGCAGGAGCGTCAGCATATTCGGCAAGGTGATGGTCATGACCTCTATCTATCCTTCCTCGGCGTCGCGGGAAAGCGGGATTCCTGCGCGAAAGCGCCGGACCGCCGGGCCGGATTTCGGGGTCGGCGCAGGCCCGACAGCCCGGTTCCGGGGCAGGCCCGGACCCCCACCTGCCGCGACCGGCGCTTTCTGCCCGGTTTGGGCCGTCGTGGCCTTGCTAGGCCCCATGGCGCGGCTTACATGCAAGGGCATGAAAAGCTGGCTTCCCTTCAAATCCCGCAAGAAACCCTGTGTCGCCGTCATCCGTCTGAACGGCATGATCGCCGCAGGCAAACGTGGCGCGCTTAGCGACGAATCCCTGGCGCCGGTCATCGAGCGGGCCTTCAGCAAGGGCAAGCCGAGCATGGTGGCCCTGCGGATCAATTCGCCCGGCGGCTCGCCCGTGCAGAGTTCGCTGATCGCGGCGCGGATCCGGCGCCTGTCCGAGGAAAAGCAGATCCCCGTGATCGCCTTTGTCGAAGATGTCGCGGCCTCGGGCGGCTATTGGCTGGCCTGCGCGGCGGACGAGATCTATGCCGACGAAAGTTCGATCCTCGGCTCGATCGGGGTGATCTCGGCGGGCTTCGGGGCGCATGTCTTCCTGGCGCGGCAGGGGATCGAGCGTCGCGTCCATACGGCCGGCGAAAGCAAGAGCATGCTCGACCCCTTCCGCCCCGAGGACGAAGAGGACGTGGCCCGACTGCGTGGCCATCTGGGCGAGATCCACAAGGCCTTCATCGCCTATGTGAAACAGCGGCGCGGCGACAAGCTGGCCCCTGAACCACGGCTATTCACCGGCGAGATATTTCTTGGCGCCCAGGCCCCTGAAATGGGGCTGAGCGACGGCATCGGCCACCTGGTTCCGATGATGAAAGAACGCTTTGGCGACAAGGTGCGGTTCCGCGATTATGGGACCAAGCGCAGCCTCCTGACCCGCTTCGGCGCGTCCGTGCTGAACGAAAGCCTTGCCGGGATCGAGGAACGCGCCGCCTTCGCGCGCTTCGGCCTCTGACGTGATCCTGAAAGTCGTCATTCTGTTTCTTGTCGTCATGGCGGGGCTTTCCATGATCGGAAAGCTGCGCCTGCCGGGCATCAAACCCAAGAAGACCGTGACCTGCCGGTCCTGCGGCCGCCACCTGATCGGCAAGGGCCCCTGCCCTTGTCGCGGAAAGCGCCGGACATGATGCCATGGCTTATGGCCGTCGCGGGCCTCGTGCTGTTGATCGTTGCCGGAGACCTGCTGGTCCGGGGGGCGGTCAACCTGTCGCTGCGCCTTGGCGTACCGGCCCTGGTGGTCAGCCTGACGGTAATCGCCTTCGGGACCTCGGCGCCGGAACTGCTGATTTCCATCTCGGCGGTGTTTGACGGCAAGCCGGGGCTGGCGCTTGGCAATGTCGTCGGCTCGAACGTGGCCAATGTCCTGCTGGTGCTCGGCCTGCCGGCGATCCTGGCCGGGTTGCAGACGCGGGATCACGATGTCCGGGAAAGCTATCTGGCGATGCTGGCGGCTTCGGCGGTCTTCGTTACCCTGGCCTTCCGGGGGGATTTCGACCTGATTTCTGGTGTGATCCTGCTGGGGATGCTGGCAACTATTCTGACATGGCAGACC